>CAYLUK010000090.1:661-1516 GCA_964386875.1 uncultured Gammaproteobacteria bacterium | reverse complement strand
CTTGGTGTCTCGTTAGGACTTATATCTTGCGAACGCCTAATTTCTGCGACTATTTAATTATCTCCACTATAAACTATCGCTCTTTTTTGTCAACCGCCGTTGATATAAATGTTGGACACTCGGTGTCGCACACATCTCCCATCATTCAAGAGACAAGTATCACACATAATTTCTATCGCAAATTTAGGTGATAGGTAAAAATATTTTCAAATTCAAAATTTTTCACTTGGACATTGAATGTCCAAGTGAGGTTATTACAATTGCTCTGGCAAGGTCTCGTTTCATAATGTGGTGTCTATAAGTATCCCAACGGTCCATACATTCTATATTCTTGATTAGTATATTTTTTGTACATATCGGGAGACACTAACTTTCCATCAAATCCCCACCGACCATCGTCATTGCGATACCACCGCAAGATACTGAATATGCCTTTTACATTTTTGTTATAAATAGCGATGGCATGTCTTACTTTTTTTATCTTCTGTTTGTCAATTCTCCATGCTTCTTTGGTAACTTGGTATATTTCCTCTTTAGACATTCCGTCTTTGTATCTATTTTTGATATTGAGAAGGATAAATGTTTTATTGTTATTTTTTGGGTAATTCATAGTTAAATTATAAAAATAAGATGTTAAATACTCGGGGTCTCACATAATATAAATATTAATTCGTTTGCATTGAGGTTGTCATTTTTGAATACTCTGGTTTCAAAATAAAATATTTAAAAAGCATACAACCATATGGAAACTGCTCACCATGTTCCATTTGTTCAGGTTTTTCGTTAAAACAAATGTTTATATTTAATTCGCCAGCATTATTTAACTTAACATTCTTTTCGTAATATTTTCTAGTA
>CAYLUK010000090.1:0-651 GCA_964386875.1 uncultured Gammaproteobacteria bacterium | reverse complement strand
TTCAAAAAAAATACTACTCCAACCAAGATTATCAAACGAAGACTCGTTATAAAGTTGCTCGGTTATTGGAATACTGAAAATATTATCAGTTCCCCATGATTGTAATATCCTCATTGTGCCGTAACTCCAATCTTTTCGACTACCGTAAGAAACATAATAAAAAACACTATCACCATTTGCATCAAAACTATCTAAAGTAATGTTAAGTGTTTTCCCAATTTCAACAGAATGATTATTAACCCATTTTATAATTTCCGAATGGCAATCATAAGTAGTATCAGACACTTGTAAACATCGAGGCGTATATGAATCACTGAAGCCATGATTAAAAGGTTCACTTGCTATTCTTACAAAATCTTTATTTTCGGTATAGACATTGCCTAGATTGTCTTGAAAAAGAATAAGGCGAGGTTGTTGCGATTGCTTCGCTATTATAGTATTTGAGGAATCTTTGATTGTCCGCGAAATATTCCCATTCGCATCCATTTCCACCACCGAGCCGTTGGGCAAAGTAACTATGTTTTCGTTTTGTTTTGTTTGACTGTTTGAGCTTTCTTTTTTCTCGGAGATTATCGGCTTTTCTGTTGTTTTTTCAATAATTTTAAATTGGGATTGTTTCTGTTTAAGCGCCTCCACTTCTTTCTTTAATTT
>CAYLUK010000089.1:1074-1525 GCA_964386875.1 uncultured Gammaproteobacteria bacterium | reverse complement strand
CACGTTCTCCTTAAGAGCCGGCAGTTCTGGAACGGCAACAGTTTCGTTGTCAGAGCTAAAGTTAGCTGCTGGTTCTCTCCCCGCTAGAATTAATGTTCAAGCATCTGCTCGCTGCGGAGATCGGATTATTAATGGCGCAGAAGCTTGCGATGATGGCAATACTGCATCTAGCGATGGCTGTTCTAACAGTTGCGCTATTGAAAGCGGATTTACCTGTACTGGAACGCCATCTAGTTGCGTAAGGACTCCTTCTCCCTCAGTGTGCGGCAATAATGTTGTTGAAACTGGCGAGGTATGCGATGGAACATCTTTAGCCGGCCGAAGCTGCAATAATCAGGGATTTACTGGCGGGACTTTATCGTGCTCTGCCGATTGTCAATCTTTAAATACTAATCTCTGCGCAACCGCTCTTTGCGGAAATAATGTTGTTGAAACTGGCGAGGTATGCGAT
>CAYLUK010000089.1:0-1064 GCA_964386875.1 uncultured Gammaproteobacteria bacterium | reverse complement strand
CAGGAATTATAATTATATGGAAAGAGGCTTGAGGCAAATCCCTATTCTTTTGCTGGCCGTTATCACTATTTTCCTGGCGGGGTGCGCAGTTAATGGTCCTGAAGGATTGCCCGCGCCAGCCGGATCCGATGCAGCTATAGCCGGCTGGGGGTTTGCTACTGGAACTTATGACCGCGAGTATCAATTATACAATATGTTTTATGCTGACGGATCGGTAATAAGTTATCTTGTGGAAAATGGAAATTGGAACTATTTAGGTCAGTTAAATGTAGGAGCGGAAGTTGGACGGGGGACATCCACATTAGCGGTATTATCGCGAAGAGAAGGGAATACTCCCGGAAGCAGGCTGCGCTTGAATTCAGATTGTTCGGAGTATAATCTTGAATTTGATGATACTGGAAATTATTGGATAACTAGTTCTGCAGGGGCCGTAGATCGCTTTGCAGTTCCGTTAAATACCGGGCAGCCAATCCGCCAAATTGCGGGGACTAACGATGCCATAACTATCCATACTACTAGTTCTGGTGTAGCTTGGTTTACCTTGCATTGCGATCTGTCTGGAGGCCAACCAGCTCCACCAGCAGCAGTATGCGGCAATAATATTGTTGAAACTGGCGAGGTTTGCGATGGAAGTTCTTTAGCTGGCCAAAGCTGCAATACTCGGGGATTTACCGGCGGGACTTTATCGTGCGCAGCCAATTGTCTATCTTTTAATACTAATCTTTGTACAACAACTCTCTGCGGAAATAATGTAGTTGAGACTGGCGAAGTATGTGATGGAAGTTCCTTAGCCGGCCAAAGCTGCAGTACCCGAGGATTCACCGGAGGAACTATTTCCTGTTCAGTGGATTGTCGTTCTTTTAATACTAATCTTTGTACAACAACTCTCTGTGGAAATAATGTAGTTGAGACTGGCGAAGTATGTGATGATGGCAACACTATTACTGAACTGTCTTGTTCTTATGGAACTGCTTCATGTTCCGGTTGTAGTTCTAATTGCGGTCAAGTATTAAATCTGGTTGGGCCAAGGTGTGGAGATCGGATTATTAATGGCGTGGAATCTT
>CAYLUK010000088.1:0-1527 GCA_964386875.1 uncultured Gammaproteobacteria bacterium | reverse complement strand
AACTAAAATCTATTATAGATGGAAAAATTTCTCTAAAAAAAATAGTGATTTTGATTGGTGAAAGCTGGGATGAATTTGAGAACAACAAACCAGAGGAAGTATCATTATTGATGAAAGAAAAATGTGAGATTATTTTTAATGGTATTCCTAATGATTTTATAAAGAAAATTATAGTCGGATATGAGCCAAAGTGGGGTTCAAGAGGAAGTGGAAGAGATGATATGCCTCCTCCTCAACCAGGATTAATATCTGCCTGTATCTCTGAAATGAGAAATTTTTTAAATCAAAAATATGGGAATGATACTCAATGTTTCTTTATATATGGTGGAAGATCAACTCCAGAAAGAACTAAACAAATTCTTGCAGACAAGAATATTGACGGTTTAATTTTGGGTTCTGCATGTAATACAATTAAAAAGACCCTAGATGTTGCACATACAATGAATGAAGTTAGTACAGCTAGAAAAAAAGTGTTAGTATGTAATTTCAAGGCATATGAATTGTCTGACCCTTATGAGGGCTATGTAGACGAATTAAGTAAATTATCTGAGGAGTTTATTGTTCTTTTATCTCCACCATACACGGACATTCAAATTGTAAGAAATATCCTTGAAGAAAAAGGGCTCTTTCTAAAATAATTATGTAATGGTTTGGCAGCGAGTAATATTTTGGCTAACTATTAATCTACGAAGTATTGTTCGCTTTGGAGAGCAGCTGGTAATAATTAATTATTTTTATTATTAATTTGTATTTTTTAATGGTTAATAATCTGCCATTGATTTTAAAATTATGGAAGATAGCCTTTATTTTAAAATTAAATCTTATTTTTTGACTTTATACTTATGTTGTCAATATTATTTTTATTATTATTAAACTAAAACCACACCTAACACTATATCAATCTCTTTGTGTTAAAGTGCAAAAGAATCATTTTAAGCTCATTTTAAGTCAAAGCGGAAGTTACCAAAGGAAAATTTTGGAATACGCAAAACAGTGTTTAATTTCTTATTAGGTCCTACCCAAACATCTACATTTAAATAGGCGTTACACTTTATTTGTATTGCAATGGTTTATGAAATAAAAGAAACTAAAAAGTTCAGCAAGTTGTTTAAAAAATTACCTCGTGAAGTTCAAGCAGTTTTTGTTAAAAAGCTGGAAGAGGTGAGGATAAGGCCTTTGGAAATCGGGGATAAGATAAAAGTGTATGATTGGTTTAGAGAATTAAAATATCAAGATTATCGGCTCTATTACTTAGTTTATGAAAAAAAAGTTATTGTTTTATTGGTTAGCATCTCTGATAAGAAAAACCAGCAGGAAATAATTGATTCAATATTGGAAAACATAAAAACCCTTAAAGAAGATATCGACTCAATTTGCAAAAAATAATCCAAAAAGTTTATATATTCAATAGGTATTATTAATATCATAACATGGAAAAAGAAATAAAAGAGCTTTTGGATGAAAGGCAAAAATTAATGGACAAAGTTTGCTTTGAACTGATAGACATAGATAGACGTATGAAACATG
>CAYLUK010000087.1:0-1540 GCA_964386875.1 uncultured Gammaproteobacteria bacterium | reverse complement strand
AATATAACTGATACTTTAATTATACTACTATGATATTAGTATGTCAAACATTACAAAAACATTTAGAAAACTCAGGGAAGCCAAAGGGTTATCCCAAGAGAAATTGGCGAGATTGGCCGATGTCGCCAATAATACAATTATTAAAATAGAAGCTGGTAAAAACCAGAATCCAACGCTTGATACTCTCAAGAAAATATCGAAAGCTCTTGAGGTTAGCGTTGATGATTTAATAGAATAAAAACTATGGAGAATTTTGAAGAATCTAAATTTCGCCACCAACTCATACAGAATGAGTTTAGAGATGCCCTCACTTCGATTGAGTATGAAATACCTACAAAAACAGAAGGGGTGGTTATATTATCTGCCAAGGAATTTCTTAAAGAAGGAGACCGGATTGATTATTCACATCCTGAAAATGCCGAAAATAAAGCTCGGATAGAAATGGGCATAGAAATAATTAAGCAAATGGTTGCTAAAAAGGCGAACAAGAGCATAGACGAAATTAAAAATGAAGACATTTTACAACATGCGCCGACATTTATTCTTAGCGGAACCACTGAACAACTTCCTATAATGAAACAGATTGTCAGAGAGCTGGGTTTTCCTATGGAAAAGTTAGAGTTAGTAGATTGCGGAGCAAGTGGTGTAGGTAATACAAAAACTCAATTTGAAACAATCAATAGCCATTTCGCGGGGGAAAAGCATAAGCATATAACTTTTGTTACAAGTGATTATCATGTGCCTCGAGTAACAAGAACTGGTCTTAAAAACTTGAACCCAGATATAAATTTCGATGTTATTCCAGTCCCTCATGGAAAAATTCCGTATAATGTTTTTAAAGTTGTACGCGGAGAAGTAAAAAGAATTATTTCATACGCGGACAAAGGCGATATATCTAAAGATGTCTCGCCTCGATTAGAGAAAAAATAATATGCCAAATTTTATTTATACAACAAAAGAAGGAGATGTAAGAATTTATTCAAACCCACTTGTCTTCAAACCAGAAACGAAACCCGGAGCGTTGGAATCGCCCGTTTATGAAGATATCCGCGGAAGAATTGAAAGAATAGATTTTAAGGGGACTAAATTTAATATTATCGAGACAAAAAAGGGATTTATGCGTAGTGGCGATTTGCACAAAAACACACAATTTGATTCAATACTTTCGGGGAAAATAGAGCTTTGGGTTTTGACGGAAGACATTACAGAGAAAACAATCATTGGCCCAAATCAATATGTGGTTTTAAGGCCGCATATGCCTCATTTATTTAATTTTTTAGAAGACACGGTAATGATAGAATGGTGGGATGGCCCATTTGAAGCGTGGTTTTATAAACCATACAGAGATATTATAGATGAACAGTTTAAAGAAAATATTAAGAAAATTAAAAATACGATATAATAAAAAATACAGAGCCCTTAACCTTAATTAACGGCGTGCCAGTTTCACTGGCATGAGATTCGGCGGCGGAAAAAAATTGGAAACGGAAAGCGAGGGCGGGCAAAAATTCCTTCCCCCCAACCCCCTTCCTTTTTGCCC
>CAYLUK010000086.1:0-1682 GCA_964386875.1 uncultured Gammaproteobacteria bacterium | reverse complement strand
AAACTGCCTCATTTTGAAAAGCCGCTGCCGCCAAATCCGTTGCCAATTTGCCATACCCACCATTTTATGCTATTTTTGTCATCATGGTCAAAGTCACTTTCTCTTCCGGCTTCATCTACTTCGCTTAAATTTTTTCTTTCTCCAAGTTTTTTGTTTTAGTTTTCTATTTTTTATGCCTTTACATCCTGATTTATCACCACTCATTGGCCTACCATACAATTTCGATCACTCACCCAGGGTCGATCTGATCTCTGAAGCCGTCAATTGCCAAAGAATGCTCCATCAAGCCTATCAATCTCGCTTGGGAATAATTTTACCTAAAGGCATGTGGTCACAGGAAATTTTTCATGACGAGTCTTTAATCTTTGCCACCGTCGATCGCTTCGCCTTTGAAGCCGACATTGGCATATTTGGGCCAATTCATGGCCGTGACCCGCGTTATTTTCATTTGGCCTATTTTACCGGCCAGCATGATGAATCAGGAGATCCGCTTTTGCTACATGCCACGGTTTACGATCGGCAGGTATCGATTTGGAAATTATCTGATTTTTTCAAAAAACCAAGATATGAGGAACTAAAAAGAATCAAGCGGGTTAAACCCGAGCTTTTTGACAGCCAAGTCAGACCGGTTATTTTTCAGTAGCTTGAAAAAGTAAATTGCCCGTGCTAAGTTGGCTATATGTTAACCAAACAGGATTTGAAACAAATTAAAACTATCGTCAGAGATGAGGTTGTTTCCGAATCAGAGACGACTCAACGCCGATTAACTGCTGAAATCAAACTTACTCGGATGAAAATTCAGGAAGACTTAGACAGTCTCAAAGATCGCGTCAAAAACTTAGAGATACTAACAGGAAAAATCGACAAAAAGCTCGATGAGCATTTTAACTTTCTGGATAAAGAACACTTGGGGCTGGTAAAACGAGTCAAGAGGATTGAAACCCATTTTAATATCCAGCCTATTGCCGATTTGTAAGTTTTGTGGTATAATCCGTCTATCTTTGAAAATTTAATTAAAGCAATTAAGGAGAATTTTACACTCCTTATAACCCTGAGAGTAATCGAAGGGGGAGCAGTCCCAACAAAATTGGGAATGGGTACGCCCATCATAGCGTTAGCGTGTGTCGGCAACGGAGCACGTCAGTTTTGATCTGACTCCCGCATTGTGGCGGGTTTTTTTGTACTTCGTTCATGCTGTGGTGCCGGAGTCCGGTCAATCGGGGCTGTCCGTAAAACAGTTGCTATACTAGCTACGAAGGTTCAAATCCTTCCCGCAGCGCTTATGCTTAACCTAGCTTTAAATCCGCTTTTTTGGCCTGATCAAGGCAATTTGGTGGTGGATAAAACCAAGCCAAATATCTTTATCGGCGCGGGGATCGCCACCCAAACGCAATTAAGCCAAGCCGTGCCTTTTGATATTATTGGTTTTCTGTTGTCGGCCGAGTTTGTCAGACGCCAAATTCCCCAAGCCCAAGTATTTTTATTAATTGCCGATCAGCACGCTTGGCTGGCCAATAATTTTGATCATGAAGCCTGCCAAAAAGCAACTGATAATTTACATCAAACGATACTAAAGATAATTAAAAATTTACAGCTGAAAAACTGGCAAGTGTTTTTGGCTTCGCAAGTTTTCCCTAAAGCTTTGCCCCAATCTTACGAAGAGCTGGAAAAAAGAGACGTGA
>CAYLUK010000085.1:0-1693 GCA_964386875.1 uncultured Gammaproteobacteria bacterium | reverse complement strand
TTGCCGGCTTGAAGTCTTCTCGGTCAACGCCCAAAAATCATCAAAGTATTCAAGAAAATCCCTCCCCTTGTCTGAAGTGGAGGATTGGGAGAGGTCCCAAAAATCAATTTTAATCTCCTGCTTCTGGGCGACTTTAATATTATATCTGGTTTTGGACTTCATCTGCGCCATAAGCTCATCCTCTGACTTTGCCAGATCCAAAATTAATGTTTGCTTGGGCTGGACTTGGCCGATTAGATCAAATCCTAAGCCATTCATTAGCTCTCGGGTGGCATTATTTTCCTGCCAAGCAGGGTCTAAACGGAGAAATATCACCCCTTCGGATTTCGCCAATCTTCTAATTTCGTCAAACAAAATTTTTAAACTTTGAGAATTAGAATTTGAAATTTTGGAATTGTTTGAAAATTGCCTGCCCGCCATGGTTTGCGAACGAAACGAAGCAATTCGAGCGGAAAAATTAAAAATTGAAAATTCTTCGCTCTCAAGGCGAAGTATCGGTCCCCGTGGAATATAGAAATAACTTTTTCCTAATTTGAGTGGCATTTTAATAATTTGCGCCACGGCTAAAATATTTTCATTATCATCAATAATCGCCAGTCTAAAAACTTTTTTCTGTTTTGAGTTAGGTGTTCTATATTCAATGAAAATCCCCCAATTCCATAATTGGAGCAAACCAAAATCAGTGGAATTATTTCTGATAAATTCATCCCACTGATCTTGCCACGAATTATTACAAATTATAATTTGCATTATTTTAAATCACGAAGCTGATAAGCCGACCAGGGACAAAAATTACTTTCTTAATCTTCTGACCATCAAGATACTTTTTGATGCTACCCAGCTGTTTAACAGCTGATACTGCGCTATCTTCAGTCACGTTCGGCGAGAGCATAATCTTGGCTCTGACTTTGCCGTTGATTTGAATCACAAACTCCACGCTCTCATCTTGAATCTTTGACGCATCATACTTCGGCCACGGCTCAAACGCAATACTATCTTTGTGACCTAGCTGTTGCCATAATTCCTCGGCAATGTGTGGCGCAAATGGGGAGAGCAAAATTAAAAATTTTTCTATGGCCTCCTGACTGATAGACTTTTTCTCAACCATCATATTAGTCAAAATCATCATGGCTGAAACAGCGGTGTTGAACTTCATTTCTTCAATATCTTCAGCCACCTTCTTAATCGTCTGGTGTAATAAAATTTCAACTTCTTTATCATCCTTTTGTTCCACGTTCCACGTTCCACGTTCTACAAATAAATTCCAAACCTTATCCAAAAACCGGCGCACCCCGACCACGCCCTTAGTATCCCAAGGAATAGCTTGATCAAACGGCCCCATAAACATCTCATACACCCGGAGTGTGTCAGCGCCATATTCTTTGATGACATCATCAGGGTTGACCACATTGCCACGGGACTTTGACATCTTTTCCCCACCTTCGCCCAAAATCATGCCTTGAGAAGTGCGCTTAGTATATGGCTCATCAGTCGGCACTGCGCCAATGTCAAATAAAAACTTGTGCCAAAAGCGTGAGTACAAAAGATGAAGCGTGGTATGCTCCATACCACCATTATACCAGTCCACTGGCGTCCAATATTTTAGCGCTTTGGCACTGGCTAATTCTTTATTGTTTTTCGGATCAGTGTAGCGTAAGAAATACCAAGATGACCCGGCCCATTGAGGCATAGT
>CAYLUK010000084.1:0-1717 GCA_964386875.1 uncultured Gammaproteobacteria bacterium | reverse complement strand
CTATTTTTGTTGTTATAATTTCTTTAGTCATAAAATCAATCGTGAATAAATATCTTATTGCGATGATATTCCAAATATTCTTCTCTTCCGACAATTGGCAATTCCGAAATTATCTGACTTCTACTTAAATTAAGCTTGGATAGATTTCTTTCTGAAAAACTATCTGAAACTAGGAGAGCTTTGTTGTTTGAAAAGCTTATCAAGCCTCTATCGAAAAGTCTGTCGAAAGTTGGGCTAAATAAAAATCCGTTCCTCACATCTAATCTCTCAGGGTTTGTAGATTGTGTCCAAGGTTTAATGTGACTTGCCGTAAGTATGCGGATGTCATCTATTCCTGTAATTGGACATTTTTTGAGTGAAGCTATAAGTTTTTTACGAAATTCACTTTGCCCGATACGAATAGCGGTAAGAACATCTTTTGTCGTTATTAAATCTTTCGGGGATAAGACAAGTTTGTTTATATCATAATCAGCCAATGAATATGTACCCTCATCGATTTTTTTGAAATTTTTATTGTTTTTTATTTCTCTATACAAAACGCCTCGAATACCAGCAGACCATTCTTTAGATTTTTTGGCTTCTGGATAATATTTTTCAATCTCGTTATAGATAATTTCCCATGTCGCGATACCGCCATTATCTTCGAGGACTTTTTTAATTGCTTCTACTTTAGTCATATTTGTTAAGAATTATTGGAACATCATCTCCATATTAGAAAATCTGTCGTTATAAATTGGCAACACCCTATTTCTCCAAGTAATTTTATATGAATTTATACCGCCGAAATACTTTGTAAAACTTTCTTTGTAAGCTTCGAGTACAATGTTATATCCTTGATCTGATTTGCAAACAAAATCCCAAAAATCTTTACCTATAAGAAGTTCGTCATCTGCAAAGAATTGCCTGACTCTTTCTTGTCGCCAAGGTTTACCCTCGCCATATCGATTGTATGCGGTTGCAAAAAATACCTTGATTTTTGCGTCGGTCGACAATGTGTTTGATAAAATTGCAAATTGTTCTAATAGCGCTTCTTTTTCTGATCTTGCTTTCTTGTTATCCAGGTCGCCGCCAATTTTTAGCTCAATTAGAAAATTTTCTCCTGTTTCTTTGTCTATCAAACAATAGTCGCTGTCATGCCTTTTTGTTACAATTTGTTGTTTGGCTAGTTTTGATCGTAAGAATTGATAATCCTTTGTTGTTGGAGGAGTAATCTCTCGTCTTTTATATTTTTCTAATAATTCGGCGATATCCTGTGTTTGTTTAAGGCTTAGTGGACCCTCAACATTTTGTTTAACTTCATAAGAAAATTTTGCAATATTAATTGCAAGTTTTTCCAACATGTTTCCCAAAGAACTGTCTAGTGAACGCACAAGAGCGGTATAATATTGAATTTCTGGCCCCAATACAGCAATGAATACATTGTGAATTTTCATATTCAAAGTACCTTCAGGATCTTCCAATTCGCCCTCGTGTCTTGCTTGAAAACCGGTCGCATATGATTCTACGGCGGTGTGCACAAGCCTTTTTATTGCTTCTTTTTTATCTAATGTTTCATTTGGCATAAAAAACAAATAATTACTTTAATAAATCATCAACGCCGATATTTTTATAAACATGCTTTTCATAATTCTATTATACAACAAAATAGTTTCGCTTGAAGCAAAACTATTAATCGGTTGTGTGTTTGGCGGCACTCATCATTCAAATAACCACTACC
>CAYLUK010000083.1:0-1776 GCA_964386875.1 uncultured Gammaproteobacteria bacterium | reverse complement strand
ATGCCAAAATTTAGTAGAACCCAAAAGTTCACAAAGGCCAATATTGCCAATGTTCCCCAGAATAAGGCAATAATTTATAAAATAAAGAGCAAGGGCGGGGAAAATCTTTATACCGGAATTGCTGGACGCGGTCGTCCGCAGGACAGGTTGTTAGAACATAAGGAAATTAAAAAAGAAATGATTCCGGAGGGAACAAGATTCCAATATGCACAGGTTAAGACAAAGGAAATAGCCAGCAAAATTGAAAAGTCGATTATAAAGAAAGAACAGCCGGAATTTAATGAAAAGCATAAGTAATTTTATATTTTTCAGGTGGAATAAAAAGATATGAAAATCAGCCAAATACACAAGCTAAACAAGACCCAACATGAATTGGATTTTGTTGATATAGATCCATCAAAAGATAAGGCAGTTTTTCTTGACCCTTTTTTTATTTCCACAAGGCCACAACCGTGGTGTGTTGATTCAAGCCGAACAATAAAAAGCTTCTTTCAATATGCGATTGACCTCATAAAGTCAGATGAAGTCGATAAAGCTCGTGCTCTATTCGTCCATTTAAACGAACCGAATGAAACATGTTTAGGTATGTCGAGATCGAAACCACAAGGCAGAGGCGCTGGCGATGATGATTCAAGACGAATATTTGAAAGTATTCTAGAGAGCAGAGCTGTTCAGACCGGACTGGTAGAAGATTTGGAGGATACGGCTATTTTTATTGATCGGATAGCCAGAGACAAAGTGTCTGATATGACAACGAACATAATCAAAAAACACCTTATTGATTATACTAAGTCGCAATGTGAATTGTGGGATATTCCCTTGACTAACGATGTCCCGTCTGGGTTTTTTTGGGATTCAATAAATAAAAGATGGGAAAATATGCACACCGACAGGCTAGTTGTAAAAAATAAACCCTTACTACTAGTGCCTAAAATAGCGGTTTCTTTCCACAAAGAATATATTGATCAAAAATATTATCAACACTTCGCCTTAAATTACTTACAAGGCGAACATTTGGCAAAAAATAGTGGTTTGGTGCGCGAAAGAACATTAAAGGACGGTTCAAAACATAGATATGTAACAAAAAAAGACATTAAAGAAAAAGAGGCCCCATTTTCCAAAGAATTTTTGCGTGAGTTCACTAAAAATCACCCCGAAGTTTTTAAAAATTTCAGAAAAGAGAAGGCACAATCAGTTCAGCCAATCGGTAATGATGATTTAGAGGATATTGATATTGGAGTATTAGTTGATTATCTAATCAGTTCGCTTAATTCCTTAGTTGCAGGCGGAGAAAACGCGAGCACATATCATAAACTGATCATCGGCATACTAGAATTTATTTTTTACCCGTCGTTAAATAATCCTGTGAAGGAAAAAGAAATTAACGACGGTAGAAAACGGATTGACATAACTTTTGATAATTCGGCGAATGGAGGATTTTTTCACACACTGCATAATGTACATCAAATTACATCCAGATATATTTTTGTTGAGTGTAAAAATTATTCAGAAGATCCAAAGAATCCGGAAATTGACCAACTAGCTGGAAGATTTTCAGTTAATACTAGTAAATTCGGTTTTCTAGTTTGCAGGACAATAAGCGATAAAAATTTATTTCTGAAAAGATGCCAGGATTTATGGAAACAAAAAAATGAGCTAATCATTCCATTGACCGACCAGGAAATTATCGCTGTTTTAAAAAACATAAAAGCAGGTCAAGTGCGAACCGAGGAGCAATTACTTAATGATTTAAGAAGAAAAGTGATCTTATCATAA
>CAYLUK010000082.1:0-1803 GCA_964386875.1 uncultured Gammaproteobacteria bacterium | reverse complement strand
AGCCGATTTCGGCATTGGGGGTGGACAGCGTTCGCTGCTCGGCTTCGATGCGGATCTTCTTAGTGACCCGCTCGCTGTCGTTGAACAGCATGCCCTTCAGGACGGCGACTTCGTAGATCACACCCTTGGTGGGCTTGAAATCCGACGAGCGAAGCACGCTTTTGGCGTCATCGCTCAGACGCATTCCCTTGCCTTCCAAACGCGGAATCCAGTCTTGCCCGATGGTGCCGTCGGAGATGACTGTGAAGTAGATCACTCCGTCTTGTTCGCGCCACGAGCGATCCGGCACGCGCACCGCCGTCTCACCACGGAGAAACTGGTCAGCACCTTCTTCGCCTCCCAGCTTGTTGACTACCGCCTCAAACCAATTGCTCGTCTTGTTTCCGTACTTAGACATGGCAATGTCCTTTCTTCCGACTTCTAGTCGGACTGCCCACCTCCTTTTAGAAGGCGGGAAATGGAGTACGCTAGAGGGCACCATTGTGGTAGTCATAGCCAGAAACTACCCATAATTGAATAACTTTTGGCTATGGCTAAACACTATTTGCAAGTAAAATATAGCTAAAAAGAACTAACAATACAATTTACCACATTTTGATAAATATGTCAAATAATTTTAAATAAATTTTTTAATTGAAAAAATAGCTAAATTCTGTTAAACTACCTTTGGTTTAAACATTCTCTATAATAAATCACTATGCCTCTTCAAATCGGAATTGTGGGGTTACCAAATGTAGGAAAATCCACCCTTTTCAAGGCCCTGACCAAAAAACAGGTTGATGCTTCTAATTATCCATTTTGCACAATTGACCCCAATGTCGGTGTGGTTGCCGTACCTGACACTCGGCTGGATGCGCTGGCCAAGGTGTCTAAATCGCAGAAAATTATTCCAACCGTGATTGAATTTGTAGACATTGCCGGACTGGTCAAAAATGCTCATAAAGGCGAGGGATTGGGCAATAAATTTCTATCCAATATCAGAGAGACAGATGCGATTGTCCAAGTCCTGCGTCATTTTACCAACAAAGATGTCACTCACGTTGATGGAAAAATTGATCCCGAATCAGACAAGGAAACTATTGATCTGGAGCTGATATTTGCCGATCAGGCGACCGTCAAAAATCGGATTGCTAAAAATGACAAGCTAGTTCACAGTCAAGATAAAACAGCGATAAAGCTAGTGCCGGTATTGATCAAATTGGAAGCGGGCCTGTCCAAAGGAAAATTAGCTAGCACCGTCATCACTGATGATGAAGAAAAAAAGCTGATAAGAGATCTAAATTTATTGACTATAAAACCAATGATCTATGTCCTTAATGTTGATGAAGATAATGTGTATCAGGAAACCGACTATATTGCCATCTCGGCCAAAATTGAAGCCGAGCTAGCTGAACTGCCGGAAGCTGAAGCTAAAGAAATGTTAGCCGAGCTGAAATTGGACTCATCCGGCCTTGACAAATTGATTAAAAAGGCGTATGATATCTTGGATCTGATTACCTTTTTCACTTCCGGTGAGCCAGAATCCCGAGCTTGGACTGTGCCAAATGGCGCCAAAGCTCCCCAGGCCGCCGGCGTCATTCACACTGACTTTGAAACCGGATTTATTAAAGCCGAAGTGATAAATTGGCAAAATCTGGTTGATGCCGGTGGCGAAAAAAATGCCAAAGAAAAAGGACTAATCCGACTGGAAGGTAAGAATTATGTGATGCAAGATGGTGACACCGTCCATTTTCATTTTAGTAAATAAAAGGGAGCGTGGCAATCCCGTTTATCCTTTCTGTCATTGCGAGCGACCGGAGGGAG
>CAYLUK010000081.1:1489-1859 GCA_964386875.1 uncultured Gammaproteobacteria bacterium | reverse complement strand
CAATTGTTGCATTGATGCCGTTAAGCTCGCGGATGCACTGGTCAAGTGCAAGATTGTCGGAAACTGTGTAGTTCAATGTTACAACAGAAATGTTGTATGTAATATTCAAAGGATTCTGTATGTTTACTTGAGGCTGTGTTGTATCTATCGTAAAGCTTACTGATGAGACGTTTTTGTTTCCTGCAGAGTCGTTTACCCACATGCGTATTGTGTGGAAACCGTCTGATGCTGTCCATGTATCATTGGCGCAGTTTGCAAGTGTTTTGTTGTAGGCCTGACCGCTCTGGTTTGTCCACTCGCGGATGCACTGGCTTATTGCATAGTTGTCAGAAGCTGTGTAGTTAAGGACTATGACATTTGTGTTATTGGT
>CAYLUK010000081.1:0-1479 GCA_964386875.1 uncultured Gammaproteobacteria bacterium | reverse complement strand
GGGGATTGTATTGCCACATTCGGTGGGATAACGTCTGTCAGATTAAACGGCGTTGAATTAGCAACAGTCCTTATAGAGCCATTCTGCTGTGTGAATCCTGTCAATGTAACCCACCATATGCCAGGGGTTGCAGAGCTGTTCAGCGTAAGGTTGTCCCAGACATTGCCTGCTGTCAGAGGAGTGAAGTTTATTTCCCTGACAGTGTGGCCGTTGCTGTTGTTCCAGCGGAACGTCACGTTCTTTGACGCGCCTTGTATTGTAGTTGTGTTGTCCCACCTGAAGACAGCTGAGATGTTCACGTTTTCAGACTGGTTGTACTGCGGAACAGAGCCTGTCCTGTTCAGCGAGTTGTTCAAAAGCAAGTCGTGGCGGAATGTGAAGTTTGCAATGCTGTAATTCTTGTTGCCTGCTGAGTCGTTGACCCATATAATTATTTTATGAGACTGTTCGCCTAACAATGACTCGTCTAAAGTCTGATTAGTGCACCCAGCATTTGTTGTATTGATGCCGTTGAGCTCATGGATACACTGGTCAACGCTGTTAAAGTCTCCTGCAGTGAAATTAAGGGTAACTACGGACAAATTATAAGTCACATTTTTTGGCTCTTGCAATACTATAGTTGGCGGCGTAGTATCTATTAACAGCGTTCTTATCTCTGTCATGTTTGTATTGCCTGCAGTGTCTGTTGTCGATGCGTAATAATTATAATTACCGTCTGCCATGCTTGTGAAGTTCCTGAATAACGGACTGTTGATAGCAGAAGCATTTATTTCCTGGTGCGATAATGCACGCCTCCAAAAACGAATTTCATCTATTAAACCATCCCATTCTACCGTATCAGGAGAGCCGCTAAAACCTGTTATGTTCCCTATTATTAAATCAGCAGTTACGTTTTTGGCTTTGTTTGTAAGATATGTACGGTAAGCTGCACCGTTTACAAATAAAAGCTCGTGAGTTCCATTGTATATTCCGGCAACGTGCGTCCATACGCCAGGTGTTACAGTTCCGCCTTGAAGTAATACAGCTGAACCTGACGTGTCTCTAATATAGAACTGCCATGAATCTGCTTGTCTGCCAAGGCAAAATTGCTCTGATCCGCTCGCACCTTTCGACGCTATGCACGGGCTATTTGATGTTGAATATGGCTTTACCCAAGCTTCTATCGTGAAAGAAACTGGACCGGGGTCTGTTTGGCTACCATTTAATGTTATGGTTGCAGTGTCTGATATATTCATATAGCCTTTTGCTGCGAAATCGCACGATGTGCTAAATGCGCCTGTCACAGAAGCACTGCAGTTTACACCATTATTTGTAAGATTATTCCCGTAAGTTGAGCTATCCTTTGTATTATTATTGAATGTCCAATAACCCACAAGCCCGTAATTTCTACTAGCGTTTGTAATGTCTATGAAAGAAGAAATCGGATTTGTATCATTTGTAGAAACATTTACATAAGTGTAAGATTTTGAAGTGTTTAGC
>CAYLUK010000080.1:0-1886 GCA_964386875.1 uncultured Gammaproteobacteria bacterium | reverse complement strand
TTATCACATATCAAACAATCAATCAAGGCTAGAATAATTCCAACAACTATAATTGTCTAATTGTCTAACAAAAAACTTGATAAGCGATCAAATGTAAGTTAAACTTAAGATAAACTTAGAATTAACAAATAAATATGCAAAAAACAATAAATATCTATCTTGAGTGTTTTAAAAAAGAAGTGACAACACTTATAATTTTTAACAAAAATTATTAATTAAAAAATATGTCCAACCACTACTCCAAATTTAAAAAAGAAGACCTCAGCTTAAGAGATCAACTAGCGATTGACCGGACTTTCTTGGCTAATGAACGGACATTTCTGGCTTACATTAGAACCGCAATTGCTTTTTTAGTCGTCGGAGTTTCTTTGCTTAAATTTTTTGCTAATGTGATGATCCAGTCATCCGGTATTATATTTATAATTTTGGGAATTATTATTTTTATTTCAGGAATCTTTAAATACTGCAAAATAAACAAATCACTAAAAATTACCAAAAAATAATTTTTCTCACCAGCCAGAAATAAGCCGTCATTATCGGATTGACGATAATTCTCAATATTTTATTATCAATTTCCTGAAATTCAACCACCCCGACAAACAATTTCATAATATCCCGATCACTCACTTGTCGAATCTTAAACTGGACATCAAGTCGATGACTTATAATTGACGGCAGGTGGAGCAGTATCCACAGACAGCCACGAAGTTTTTGCCAGAACCAGCCGTTTTTAATTGAATACAGCGTTATACCCAACTCCATCACCAGTAATGCCGGTAAAATCAAAAGTAAAGTCGCCATCCGGTAATTTTGCAAAATGACGATCCAACGATTTCTGTCCATAAAATAAAATTTATACTTGGCTTTGCTATAGTTGTATTTATGATATACCACCGATAACGGATCAAGCACCACCTTATATCCTGCCAGACGCAGACGCCAGCCCAGATCAACATCTTCATGATACATAAATAGCCGATCATCAAACAGATCGGTTTTTTGAATTGCTGACATCTTAAGTAAACAAGCCGCGCCAGACGAATATGGCACTTCAAACGGGATGGTAATGTCTTGCTGATCTTTAAATTTATATTTGTTGCAATACGCAAAACCCAAAAAGTGGATACTATTGCCAAAGCTATTAATCCTATCTTTCTCTGGATAAAGCAAGAGTTTTGGCTGAACCGCAGCAATTGTGGCATCACTTTCAGCCGTATCAACTAGCCGTTTGAGCCAACCACGCTCCACAATTGTATCTTGATTAAGCAAAGCCACATAATCTGACCTATTTTTCTGCGCCAGATAATATCCTTGGTTATTAGCTTTGGCAAACCCGGGATTGTCCTTATTCTCCACTAATTTAACTTGGACGTACTTTTCCTTAATATATTCAACCGTACTATCGATTGAGTTGTTATCAACTACAATCACCTTGACCAGCTCACTTGGATAATTCTGATTAAATACACTACCCAAACAATCGTCCAAATAGTGGCGACCGTTATGAGTGACAATAATAATTGTGATTTTGGGAACCATGTTCGAAAAAATATTCTTAATTTTATATCTTTTTATAATCAAATAACGGTAAACAGTCAGTGGTAGACAGTCAACAGTCGGCTGCCTTCTTTATTATCACAATCACTTTTACCACATTGTCATTGCGAGGGAGCCTCAAGGCGACCGTGGCAATCCCGTATTCTGCGGGATCCCCACGGTCACTCCCGTTGGTCGTTCCCTCGGGATGACAGCGGCGGTAGACGGTCAGCCGTTCCAGTTACCAATCCTCTTTCGGATAATATTTTTCGCCCAACTGACCGGTAATATTTCTGATTATCTCAACCTCACCGGCCGACAAATGTTTTTGCCAATTTTTTACAATTGAC
>CAYLUK010000079.1:0-2014 GCA_964386875.1 uncultured Gammaproteobacteria bacterium | reverse complement strand
AGGCGCTCTACCAGATGAGCTACCGGCCCATAATATAAAATTATAAATAACATTATCGTCTATGGCGAAAGCTTGCGCTCGACCCATAAATAAATTTATCCCATTAAAGTCCGGCAACAATCGGACTGAAAATCCAAAGCAAAATTCCTTTGATTAGTCCGGTAATAATAAGAAAACCAACAATAATGACGACTACGCCAAGAACTTTATAGCCTGAAGTACCACGACCGGGACCAAAAATTTTCTCCATCCAAACTTGTTCTCCCAGCATATCTAGAAAAAACTGTGGTTTCCAAACCATAAAAAACCCAACGACTGCGAAAATTAAACCAAAGATAATTTGAAATGCCATATTAATAAAACAATATTTAATATGCGTGAGTAATAGAAGAGTGGGGGTTTGAATCCCCAAACACTACACTTGTGATAAACAAACTTTGAATTTCAAAAGCTACATAATCTTGGTGCACGCTAAGGGATTCGAACCCCTGACTTTCTCGGTGTAAACGAGACGCTCTAACCAACTGAGCCAAGCGTGCTAAATCTAACCTCCGCCCGCAACGCCTGAACAAACTCAAACTTGCGCCTACCCATTACACATTAACGGCAGATAACCAGTGGGGATAGGGAGACTTGAACTCCCACCCTCAGATAAGGACAAGCTCCTCAAGCTTGCGTGTCTACCAATTCCACCATATCCCCAGAATTGTACACGTTTCAAAAGGTGTGGGGCGAATCTACCGATTTCCCGCCTCGCCGAAGACGGGCGAGTCAAGGCGGACACCACTTCGGCCCAAAAGGCAGTTAGACCGCTTTTTTTTCTTTAAGCCGCTTTTTATAATTTCTCAAATAATATAATTTTGATTGCTTGACATTAGCTGTCCTGACAATTTCAATCTTAGTGACATTAGGTGACCAAACCGGAAAAATCTTTTCCACGCCAATTCCGCCTGCCGCAACCTTCCGCACCGTGATGGTAGCAGTTTTTTGATTGCCACCTTTACGCGCCAACACCATACCTTCAAAAATCTGGGTTCGTTCTTTTTCCTCGCCCTTGGTGTTTTTTTCTTTGATCCGCTGATGTACTTTGATAGTCATGCCTGATTTAACTTTTGGCAACACATCCAGACGCCAATCTGTTTTGGGAGCGTCTGATTTAATCTTTGGTTTAACTTCCTTACTCTCTATTTTTGGGTTTTTATTTTCGGCCATATTATATAATTATTTTAATAAAAATGACTCCAAAGTCACCCTCAAATAATAACCTATTTCTCTATAAATGTCAAATCAAAAGAATTGATTTATTTTCCAACCTGTGATAGAATAAATTTTGAAAAATAAATCTGCGAGAGTAGTTCAGTTGGCTAGAACGCTTCCTTGCCAAGGAAGAGGTCGGGGGTTCGAATCCCCTCTCTCGCTCAGAACAAACTTGCCCGGATGGTGGAATTGGTAGACACGCAAGACTTAAAATCTTGTGGCTGAAAAGCCGTGCCGGTTCGATTCCGGCTCTGGGCACCACGTTGGAAAAGTCAATGCCTCGCGCGGGCAAAGCCCGCGCTCGGCGACCAAATCGTACGGATTTTTCGGGACAAAAAGAAATTCCGGATTCCGTAAAATATGGTTCGAGCCGATATTTTTCAGAAATGTTGTCATTTCGGAAAGATTTTCTGTTTCAATCAATTTAGCGGCTTGATTCAAGGATTTTACGAACTCACGAGCCGGTTCGAGCCAAGACCAGTTCTTTTTGTTCAAAATCGGTGATTTTTTCGTTTAGCTCGACCTTTTGTGAAATGAGAATGTCCTTTTTGGCGGCGTACTCTTTTTGAGTAAGTGCGTCATCAAGATAAATATCTAGTAACTTTTGTAATTTCATCTCAATTTGTGCTAATTGTGTTTTGAGATTTATCACTTCGCTTTGTGTTTGTTCTTTTGCTTGAGTTTCTTCTGTATCTAACGCCGCCAAAACTTTCTCAGTGTCTTGGCTCATTTGTTTAATTGTTATCTCTTTGTCATA
>CAYLUK010000078.1:0-2081 GCA_964386875.1 uncultured Gammaproteobacteria bacterium | reverse complement strand
GAACGCCGCTTAAACCTATTTTGAACGAAAATGCTTGATTAGTTCTGTTTCTGTCCTGTCCAAATTATATATATGAAAAATCAATTTTTTTATATCCCATCATGTTTTACTGATCTTATTCTGCCTTATACTATGGAATATTCTTGCAATTTTCTACCTTGTAAATAGAATAGATTATGAATCTCCAAATTATTCAATAGATCCATGGTCGCTGGAAAATTACTAGCGATTTTTTGCGGCCTGTGAGCATCACTACCCAAAACTAAAGGAATATTCTTTTGCTTACAGAGCTTAATTAGAGCTATTCCAGGATTGATCATTTCCTTAACTACTTCTCCAGTTTTTGAATCTTTCATATAATCAGTATTTACGGCCAGCCACAGAACCGCGCCAGTATAGCCATTTTTTTCGGCGGCATATTCAAAAGCAATACAACTGATCGGTCCACGATCAAATACCACCAGTCCGCTTCCTTGTTTCTCTAAATCAGTGCTAAGTCTGTCAGTCCGTTTTTTTTCCAAATCAATCATTCTACTTATTGTTTTTCTAATGTCGGCTCCAGTTTTGCGATGAAATTCTGGCAAAGGACCCATAACTGAATATTCAGGCACAACAACAATGCCACGATCTTTAACCTCATCCATTTCAACCATTGATTCAATAGCACTGGTCTTTCCCGCATAAGATTCTCCCTCAAAGGCATTGCCTATGGTTATTTTTTCTCTCATGTTTTTTTCTCAAAATTAATTAATTCCAAATAAACATCACCATAATCCTGGCCCGTTTGTTTTTTGGTGGCCAAACATCCGCCCTTAATCGCCTTGCGCCAAATTTTTCGCCTTTCTGTTTGCGACTTTATTATTCCCGACGGAGTGGTGGAAAATATCAGGCCTTTTTCCACAAAATTCATGTATTCCTTTTTGGCAAATTTAATGCCTAATGTTTTTGATATTTTTAAATAAAAAGAAAAGAGTGTGCCAATTTCGATAAAATGAAAATCATTATTATTGCACCTGGCACCAGTATGGAAATTTTCTTTTTTAGCAAAGGATACTAAATCGCCTAATTTATATTTTAAACCGTCAAAAGCATAATTTTTATGACGATTGTCGAATTGATTCCTGGAATTTGCGCCGTATTTCAAATGCACGCAGCCACTTTTCGGATCTGACTGATGATAAATGGAAAAATTATTCAAAGATAGTCGACGGGAAAGCTCAATGTGTTCAGAATATCCATTTTTCCACATTGACAAATCCAAATAATTTCCAGACTTTAAAATTAAATTCTTATCGCATAAATTAACACCGCTGAAAGTATCTACTTTTAACGGCCACAATATAGTTCTAAAATCATCCAAATATTTCGGCTTTTTTAAATAACCAAACGGAAATTTGTCAAAATTATGCAGGAAGAAAGTTTTGCTCAGAAAAACCTTTCCTATCTTAGCGGCGTCCTCGGTCTCTGTCGGCAATATTGCCCTTTCATAAGCAGGCAAATTAATGACAGCCAGATTTTTTACTTTTGTTTTATGTTTAAGTAAATAATAAGTCATAAGCGAGGTGACTATCAAATATTTGCCATACAAACAATCGTCATCGCCTATTAAAACCAGATCATTCTTGACTTGTCTCAGCCCTATCCGCCTATTAAAGGAATATTCTTTGTGCTTTTTATTTTTAAAGTATCTGACATTAATGCCATATTTTTTAATGAGCCATTGTAAATTAGATAGGGTGTGGTCATTGGAATTATCGTCAATAACGACAAATTCATCAATTTGACAAAACTTATTATTAATTAAAGTTTGAAAGGCCCAAGTTAAAGGATTTTTTTTAAAATCAATGTAAGGACAGCGATTGTAAGTGACAAGCAGAAAACTAACTGATTGTTAATCCCTAGAAATATCACCCTGGTTAACACCTAATTTAATCAATTTTTGACTCATCTCTAAAGCTTCATTTTCACCTGTTACCCTGTTAATACCACCACTAATTAAAATCTTAGGAATTAACTCTTTATGATATAGTTCATAGATTTTATTAATTGCTTCTTGGTGACGAGTACCAAATACTAATGCT
>CAYLUK010000077.1:0-2107 GCA_964386875.1 uncultured Gammaproteobacteria bacterium | reverse complement strand
TGCCACCAACTCTGCTGGCACCAGTTACACTGCTGATGCCACCTTTACTACGTTGGCAGCAGTAGTCCCGCCTTCCATCGGCTCACCCACTGTTGGTACTATCACTTCTTCTGGCGCTACTCTTGGCGCAACTGTTACTTCTGATGGGGGCGCATCAGTAACAGCTCGTGGAACTTGCTGGGCAACGACAGTTAACCCCACTACTAATTGTGTTTCACAGGGTACTGGCACCGGCAGCTTTACCCATGCTCGTACTGGCATGCCATCTAGCACTTTAATTCATTATCGTGGCTATGCCACCAACTCTGCTGGCACCAGTTACACTGCTGATGCCACCTTTACTACGTTGCCAGCCGGTGGCGGTTATACGCTAACCCTTACTATCAGTCCCGCGGGTGGCGGCACTATTACTTGCAGCATCGATGGGTTTAGCTTCGGAGCCTGCGCCGCTACCTATACTAGTGGCACGTCGCTGTGGCTGGAGGCTACCGGTTTAGGCTTTAATGATTTTAGCAGCTGGTCGGCTGGTTCGGGTTCAGCTGCCGCGTGCAGCGCCGGGGGTAATCGGTTTACTAACCCATGCACGTTTACTATAACTTCTAACAGCGCGGTAACAGCTATTTTCGCGCCCATCTAATTTATGCTTCGGAATAGTAAAAATAAAATCGGGAAAAGAAATTGGTTTTACCAGCTTCTAATGGCTTTGCCCATTAGTTTGGCCGTAGCCTTTGGTTTAACTTTATGGCAATCAGGCGGGCGGCGACGGATTTCACCGATCAAAAGTCATCGCGAGTCCCGAGCTTGTCGAGGGACGTGGCGATCTCAAAAGATTGCTTCGTCACTACCGCTCGTCGCAATGACAGGCTAAATTATCAAATCGGCTTTATATGTATAATTTTCTAACCCCCAACCCCTTACCCTTCACTACAAATCATAACTATGCCCACTATTGAAGACATTCGCACGAAAGCGGTTCCAATACTGCGCGCCAATGGCGTGGAGTACGCTGCGCTGTTCGGCTCGGCCGCGCGCGGTGAGGCCCGCGGCGATAGCGACATTGATATGCTGGTGCGGTTCAGCCGAGATATTTCACTGCTTGATCATATCGGGGTGGCCTACGAACTTGCGGATGCGCTCGGGCGCAAAGTTGATCTGGTAACCGAGCGCAGTCTCACTAAACTTCTCGCCCCGCACGTCAAGCGGGACTTAAAAGTTCTCTATGGACAAGGACAGCGATCAGATTTACGTTGAACATATCGTACAGGCTATCGCGGCTTTGCAGACCTTCACGCGGGGCGTGAGCTTTGAGCAGTTTGCGCAAGACCTTAAAACACAGTCGGCCGTGGCTCGCCAGCTGGAAATTATCGGCGAGGCCAGCAAACGATTGTCCGCCGAATTTAAAAGTGAACTGGGCGCGCTCCCTTGGAAGAAGATTGCCGGCATGCGCGATTTCTTAATCCACGACTATTTAGCCATAGATCTAAGGGAAGTCTGGCAAGCGGCCACCGTAGACATTAAGGAAGTAAAAGCCGCGCTTGAGTCGCACCGTAAAATGTATAAATTTTAAATCCTAAAGCCAAAATTCCCAATTCCCGATTCTTAATTCATAATTCAAGCTCCCACCTTCTAATATGAGATTGTCAAAAATTTCATCCCGCCCGCCACATTATTCTAACCGTCACTTTTTTTCCAAGTTGCTGTCGGCATTGGTTTTGACTTTAGCCGTGGCCTTTGGTTTAACTTTATGGCAATCAGGCGGGGCGTTGCTTTCTAGCGACTATAAAGCTTCCCGATTCCCGATTCCCGATTCCCGATTCTTCAATTTCAGCGGTTTGGTTCAGTCTGCTCAGGCCCAATCGTGTACCGGCACTGGTGACCCCACCCCTCCACCCAGCGGCGCGGGAGCTATTTATTATAATAGTTGCGCGGGGGAGTTTCGCGCTTATGAAAACGGAACCTGGATTCAGCTCTCCAGTTACTATTGGACGTTTAGTGGGTCAAATCTGTACCCCGATGATACCAGTTACAAAGTTGGTATTGGTAATACGAGTCCAGCAACCAAGTTATCGGTTACGGGCCAGTTGTTTGTGGATTCTAGCACTGAAAC
>CAYLUK010000076.1:0-2179 GCA_964386875.1 uncultured Gammaproteobacteria bacterium | reverse complement strand
CGTAAATGAATTTTATAAGCGGAATTTTGTCGGAAAGAGTTTTTTTCAATTCTCTGGCATCGTCATCTATTTCTTGTTCATTGATTACCAAAAAGCCGGTTTCGTGGGCGATTTTTTTGGTGATTTCATAAGCTTCTCTTTGCTTGGCCGGTCTGGGATCGATTAAGGTATAAGGAATCGAATTAATCCAGTCATTATGAAGATCTAATACTAAGTTCGGCTTGGTATCAGTGATGATGGAAAAAATTTTTCCTGCCACTCTTTCTGCCAGTGAGCCGGTTTTCTGGCCGGGGAATGAACGGTTTAAATCTTCTTCACTCATGGCGATGTGGCGACTGTTTGTTTCAAAGCCCATCGGGTTCATAATTGGTATGGCAAAAATTGACCCTCTAATCAAGGGTTGAGTTTTTAGTTTTTTGAAGATTTCTTGAATGATGGCAATGCCGCCAACTTCATCACCATGAACACAGCCGGTCAGCCACACCACTGAACCAGGATTGTTGCTTTTGGCGCTCATCACTGCCAATTTTCTGACTGACAAATCAGAACCGGTCATAATGTTAATAAAGCCGTATTTTATTTTTTGTTTGCGCATAAGATTTATTGAGTCAGTTATATTTCATTAAAGTATAACATAAAAATCGTTTTTTGTAAAACAAATTGAATTTTTTTGTTTTTTGTGATAAATTAAACCCATAAATAAGCTTGGTAAAATATTCACTATGACAAGATATAAAGATTTTTTAAAGAGTGGCGGGGAAG
This sequence comes from uncultured Gammaproteobacteria bacterium, assembly GCA_964386875.1. GTDB lineage: Bacteria > Patescibacteriota > Patescibacteriia > 2-01-FULL-39-33 > 2-01-FULL-39-33 > CAYLUK01. Next base: position 1,417 of record CAYLUK010000076.1, on the reverse strand, counting down.
CCGACTGGCAGAAGTTTTGGGACAAGAAAAAGTTGTTTGAAGTTATGAAAGACACCAAGAAAGAAAAGTATTATGCTTTGATTGAATTTCCTTATCCATCCAGCGAAGGTCTTCATGTTGGCCATCCGCGAAGCTATACTGCCATAGATGTGGTGGCGAGGAAAAGGCGGATGCAAGGGTATAATGTGCTGTATCCGATTGGCTGGGATGCCTTTGGCCTGCCAGCAGAGAATTATGCGATTAAGACCGGCACTCATCCTAAGCAGACGACTGAAGAAAATATCACTAATTTCCGACGCCAATTAAAATCAATTGGGTTTTCTTTTGATTGGTCGCGGGAAATCAATACCACTGACCCAAAGTATTACCAGTGGACCCAGTGGATCTTTTTAAAATTGTTTGAGCGGGGGTTGGCCTACAAAGAGGAATCAGCCATTAATTTTTGTGTTGATTGTAGAGTCGGACTAGCAAATGAAGAAGTGGTCGGTGGTAAGTGTGAACGGTGCGGTGGCGAGGTGGTCAAGAGGATAAAAAAGCAATGGATGCTCAAAATAACAGACTATGCCGATCGGCTGGAAAAAGATTTAGACAAGGTTGACTACTGGGAGAAAATAAAACTTCAACAGAAAAATTGGATTGGTCGCAGTGAAGGGGCAGATGTCGTTTTTCCAATTGTCATCCCGAGGGAGCGGAGCGACCGTGGGGATCCCGTGGTGATAGACGGGATTGCTTCGTCGCCTACGGCTTCTCGCAATGACGTCATCCGCGTCTATACCACCCGGCCTGATACGCTTTTTGGCGCGACTTATATGGTCTTGTCACCAGAACATAGCTTAGTCCAAAAATTAAAAGACAAAATAGAAAATTTTGACGAAGCGCAAAAGTATATAAAAGACGTGGCCAAGAAATCTGATTTGGAGCGGACCGAGCTGGCCAAAGATAAAACCGGCGTAGAGCTCAAAGGGATTAAGGCAATCAATCCCGCGAGTGGCAAAGAAATTCCAATCTGGATTTCTGATTATGTTTTAATTTCTTATGGCACGGGCGCGATTATGGCAGTACCAGCCCATGACCAGCGAGACTGGGAATTTGCCAAGAAATTTAAATTGGATATTATTGAAGTAATATCAGGCGGTGACATAAAGCAAAAGGCATTCGTGAATATTGATGAGGGCAAAATGGTCAATTCTGATTTCTTAGATGGACTACTGCCAAAAGATGCAATTATTAAAATGACCAAATGGTTGGAAGATAAGGGCGTCGGTAAAAAAGCAGTCAATTACAAACTTCGGGATTGGGTGTTTTCTCGGCAACGGTATTGGGGTGAACCTATACCATTGATTTTTTGTGAAGATTGTAAAAAATCAATGGCAAAAACAAAAAACAAAAAACAAAAAACAAAATTTACTGAAGGAGA
>CAYLUK010000075.1:0-2273 GCA_964386875.1 uncultured Gammaproteobacteria bacterium | reverse complement strand
CTTGACAAAATGGGGGGGCTTGATAAGATATAAAACTATCGTAGATAGTCAAAATCGCACATTAACAACCATAATGGAGGTGTACCATGGATAGCATTCTTAAGCTCTCTCAATTTTTACAAATTATTCATGACAAGAGAGGAGAAAGAGCGATTGTGTATCACTCGCTTTTTGGATTACCTCAGATACTAAACGGAGATGCTCTCGACTTGCTCAGCGCTTTTTCTGAACTAACCTGTGTTTCTGCTGTCATTTCTCAGAACTCTTTCGCTGATGCCAGGGAGAATATCAGGACGTTTGAGAGTCTTTTCTTCCTAATCCCGCCTGATTTTGATGAGCGCGATTACATCCGAAAAATTTCTGAGGAGCGCTACCTGCCTGCAATTCAGAGCGGAGAAAGAATTGAGTATCTTTCCCTTATCCTTTCTGAAAAATGCAACTTCGCATGCCAGTACTGCATTTCAAACAGCATGCTGAATGCAAGTGATCGCGGTCTCTCAAAGAAGAAGGTCATGAGTATGGAAGTAGCCGAAAAAGCAGTAGATAGATTTTTTGCTGAAGCTAAAAAGAACAGCAAAAATTCCGTCTACATCAACTTTGGAGGCGGCGAGCCTTTGATTAACTGGGAGGTAATGCTACAAGTCATGGAGTACTGTGAAGCAAAATACGCCGACTCCTTTCAGATCACATTTTCAATCAACACTAACGGATCACTGATTACCGAGGGAATTGCTGGTCAGCTGAAACGATTTGAAGTAAAAATCGCCATAAGCCTTGACGGATTAGAGCACGGAAACAATGACGTTCGGGTGTTTCAGTCTGGTCGAGGAACCCATGACTCAATCATAAAAGCAATGGATATCCTAGATCGAATAGACTTTGGGGTAAACGGTTTTTCTACAACGGTTACAGAGAGGAACTTTTCGAAAACCGACGAGCGACTTATCGATTTTGCAGTCGAAAGATCACTTAGTGAAATTCGAATTGACATAGACGTTATTCATATGACCAGTGTGCCGGTCCAAGAAGCTACTAATCGACTGATCCGACTCAAAAAATACGGAGCTACTCAAGGAGTGAATGTAACTGGGTTCTGGGAGAGGCCCGCAGAAAATCTAAACTTCTCGATCACTGAGAAGCATATGGGATTCTGTGGAGGTATCGTTGGAAAGAGCATGTGCGTAAGTCCAGACGGAAAAGTATATGTCTGCGGCTATAGCGCGCGTTCTTGTGCCGATGTCAAGGAGCCATATTTATCCATGGCAACCCCAGTCTATGTTGAAATCGTAGCCAACAGACTTATCAACGGACAGTCGGGTTGCAAAAATTGCCAGATAGAAGGGCAGTGTACCGGAGGATGTTTCATAACCGAAGAATTCAGCGGACTCGAAACCAACAATGCGGCAAGCTATAATTGCCAATTGTTTCGCCTTATGACAATCGAGTTGCTGAAAGATAGTCTTGCAGAAGTCGATTAGATTTCTGAATCACAAGAAAGAAAGGAGGGATTCAAATGAAGACGCCACAGATCGTGCCGATGCCCAAGCACAAAGTGTCAAACACCTGCCGCTTGCCGAGCAACTGCTCCAAGAGCTAAGATAGGTAGAGCCCCTATGGAAAGCAATTTCCATGGGGTTCTTTTTTTATTAAAATACGCTATAATAACATTATGATAATAAAACTTCGTGAAGTTACATTAAAAGATTGGGAGTTATTTTTGAAATGGTGGAAAGATGATGAATTAATTCAATTGACTAGTGGAATTAAAGAAACATCTGATGATGTTTTATTTGGTTATTTTAAACAATTAGTGAATTCCCCCAAAGATCATCATTTCATTATCCTATGTGGTAAAAAGGCTATTGGACATGTTGCATTGTCACATAAAAGTAAAGATATTTCTGAAATCCATATTATTATTGGAGAAGCAACATATCGAGGAAAAGGATTGGGAACAGAGGCGATAAAAAAAGCTGCTAAACTTGCATTTGATGAACTAGGATATAATCGTATAATCCTTGAGGTGCGACCAGACAACAGGCGTGCGATTCAGGCGTATGAAAAAAGCGGATTTGTCAAAGTAAAATTGAAAAAATATCATGGAACTGAACAGTCGATCACTCTTTTGATGAGTTTAAGTAAATAGAAATCATGTCTCGATATGCGAAAAATTTTACAATTAAGGAGTTTTTGATTTTGGGCATTCACCCCTTACCCCCACGGTCGTCTTACGCTAAATTAAATATCATGGTATAATATGATTGTAATAGCGG
>CAYLUK010000074.1:0-2279 GCA_964386875.1 uncultured Gammaproteobacteria bacterium | reverse complement strand
TAATAAAAATGCTATAAGCCATACGCCATAAGCTATAAACTAATAAAATATGGCAAGAAGTTTAAAAAAAGGCCCATACATTGATGAAAAGTTACTGAAGAAACTATCAAAATTAAAAAAGGGCGACAAAACAACAATTAAAACTTGGGCCCGCAGTTCAACTATCACACCAGAAATGTTAGGATTTACTTTTGGTGTTCACAATGGTAGAGAGCATATCCCAGTTTTAGCGGTTGAGAATATGGTTGGCCATATGCTTGGAGAATTTTCACCGACCAGAAAGTTTATTAAACATGGCGGTAAAATTCAAAAAACAATTGATAAGAGTAAATAATAATCAATGCTAATATGTTAATGTATGCGAATAATACGAATTTAGCGAGATTTAATAAAAAAACATTTGTATAATTAGTATGTATTAATATATTGGCATCGCATAAGATTATGGAAACAAAAGTATCAGCAAAACATATTAGAATATCACCAAAGAAGGTCAGGTTGGTTGCCGATTTGATCTGTGGTTTGGGTGTGAGTGAAGCTCTGGTACGATTGCAATTTACAAAAAAGCATGCGGCTGATCCTTTGGTAAAATTATTAAAGTCTGCGATCAGTAATGCTCAAGAAAATAATAAATTAAAAGAAAGTAATTTATTTATCAAAGAGATTAGAGTCGATGGTGGTCCAACTCAGAAAAGATGGAGCCCTAGAGCTTTTGGTCGAGCAACGCCGATTCGCAAGAGAACATCTCATATCAAAATGATATTATCAGAAAAGGTACCGACCAATGATAAGGGTGTTATGATCAAGAAAGAAGACAAAAAAGATGATCTAGTTAAAATTAGTGATATTAGGCAGATAAAGGTCAAAGATAAGGATTCAGAGGACAGAGGTAAAGATACAAAATCTTCAGAGACCAGTGATCGGCCAATGTCATCAAGACCACAGAAGGGTTTTGTTGGTAAAATATTTAATCGTAAATCAGGTTCAAAATAATTAATTAAGCTTTTAGCTCACAGCTTATAGCTTTTAGGAAAAATTTTCAAAAACCTAATAGCTAATAGCTACAAGCTACAAGCTAGAAAAATATGGGACAAAAGGTTCATCCAAAAGCATTTAGACTAAAGATTAATAAAACTTGGGATTCCAAGTGGTTTTCTGATTCCGGAGATGATTTTTCAAAATTTTTGGAGCAAGATGTGAAAATAAGAAAATATATTAAGACTAAGCTTAAAACTGCTTCTATCTCTCGAATTGATATTGAAAGAACTGCCAATGGACTGAGCATTAATATTTATTGTGCCAAGCCTGGTATTATCATTGGGCGTGGTGGTCAAGGAGCAGAAGAGCTTAAGAAAGATGTTCATAATCGGTTTATTAAAGACGCTTTCAGCCGGAAAAAAGGCATCAAGAACATCAATATTAATATTATGGAAATAGAAAATTCCGGACTTGACTCAGCGATTGTGATGCAACAAGTTATTGAAGATTTAGAAAAGCGAATACCATTTCGAAGGTCAATTAAGCAAGCTGTCGGCCGGGTTGAACGAGCTGGAGCACAAGGTATTAAAATTATTGTTGGTGGACGCTTGAATGGCGCTGAAATTGCCAGGTCAGAAACTTTTTTATCAGGTAAAATTCCTTTACATACTTTGCGAGCTGATATTGATTACAGTCGTGGAGCGGCCCAGACCATCTATGGTAAGATCGGTGTTAAAGTTTGGATTTATAAAGGAGAAGTTTTCAATACTAAAGACAAAAAGTCAAATAAATAATATATGTTGGCACCAAAGAAATTAAAACGAAGAAAACAGCATCGTCCTAATGTCAAAGGCGTGGCAACATCCAACGTCAAGATTGCTTTTGGTAAATTTGCCCTCAAAGCGATCACTGGTGGCTGGATTAAAGCCAAGCAGATTGAATCTGCTCGTCGAGTGATGACTCGTTATACTAAACGGGGTGGTAAGATTTGGATTAGAATTTTTCCTCATTGGCCGATTACCGGTAAAGGTACTCAAGCGACAATGGGCGGAGGTAAAGGTATACCGGAGCATTATGTCGCGGTTGTTAATCCGGGAACGATTATGTTTGAGATGGATGGTGTCAGTTTGAAACAGGCAGAAGAGGCAATGTCTTTGGCTGCTTACAAGTTACCAGTGAAGACAAAATTTATCACCAAGGAATAATTATATGGATATTAAAGAAATTAGAATTAAAACAATTCCCGAGCTTGACCATCTTTTACACGAATTACGGGTTAAGTTAGATGATTTGAAATTTAA
>CAYLUK010000073.1:0-2324 GCA_964386875.1 uncultured Gammaproteobacteria bacterium | reverse complement strand
ACATTTAAAAAGATTAATTTTGATTTTTTTTAATTTATTTCTTTTTTAAGAAAATGACTCTCTAAGCAAGAGACATATCAGAGACTAACGGTACTTTTCTACCAAAATATTTATAAATAAATGGTACTTTTCTACCAGTATGACCGCGCAAAAAATACATCTGGAAAAAATTAAGGAGCACCTGCAGGAATTAAAAGATGCCATAGCCATAGGAATAGAACAGCGCAGCGCTACCATCGGATTTCATACCTCAGCTTGTGCGATTGATTTGATAGAACTGTATCTCCACAAAACGGGAAAGATACCAATTGGCATGCAGGTAAAGCATGAATGGTTCAAACGACCTAAACCGGGACAAAAGATACTTCCGTTGGCTGAGCGAAACTTGAAATCTGATTTTCCCCATAAACTAGCCATTATTGAGCTGTTGTATTCGCTGGAAGAGAAGCGAAATAAGCTTATTTATGGGCACTCTACTCCTCCAGAGATAAAGCAGACCTTGGAAACATTTGAGAAGCTCCAGCATATTCTAACAGAAATGCTTACGGCGGCAGGTGAGAACTTTGAAAACGCAAACGACTAATGCTATTGCGTATTGTTGTAACCTGCTTAGTTTTGTCTTTCAAAATCCGGAAGCAGGAAAGAAAATCAAAGCAATCTATCTTTTTGGATCGGCAGTACGTGGTCAACTTCATGCCAAGAGCGATATAGACTTATTTGTAGAAGCGGCCAAAGCCGATGAGGCGAGGGTACAGCAGTTGGTGAATTCAGGAATCGCCAAATTTACTGTTTCTTCAGATTACCGAAAATGGAAATTGCTTAGGTTTGCCCACCATTTTTCCATTCAAGTTGGACAGTTACAAGAATGGGATTTGCAACTGAGTATCGAGAGTGAGGGGATTATGTTATATGGCAAAGGAACTACGACGAGCAATGAACATAGAGTTCTCTTTAGTATTGTTTTACCTAAGAAAAAAAATGAATATATCAAAGTGCGGCGCCTCTTGTTTGGGCGTGATGAGGATTTTTATCAAGGTACGGGCTTACTTCAGGATATGAGAGGACAGAAATTAAGTTCTACGGTTTTTATTGTGCCAAAAGAAGAGCAAACCAAAATGATGGAAGTACTTTCCAAAAATAAGATAGATTTTTCGATGAAAGAAGTTATCCTACTTGAAGAATAGGAAAAAACGTATTCAAAAACAAAAACCTTCTTAAAGCTATACTCTCTTCTGGGGGTATATGACTGTCAAGAGAAAAGAAAGCGTGCTGGTCTTCAGCGCGCATTCGGATGATTTTGTGATCGGGGCGGGAGGTACTATTGCACAGTATGCCAAGGAGGGACGAAAGGTTACTGCTATTGTCTTTTCCTATGGTGAACAGTCCCATCCCTGGCTGCAGGAAGCTATCATACAGAAGATGCGGGCAAAGGAAACCTTAGAGGCGAGTATGCTGCTGGGATGTGAAACTATTTTTTTTGACCTGCGCGAATTTCATTTCCAGGAAGATTATAGAATGAAGAAAGTGGAGAAAGATTTGCTGGCCATTATCAACAAAGAAAGGCCGACCAAGATCTTTACCCATAGCCATGAAGATCCGCATCCTGACCATCATGCAGTGCATGAAATTACCAGGAGTTTACTAGAACGGATGAAATACAAGCCGGAGGTGTATATCTATTCAGTCTGGAACCCGGTCTCTTTCAAAACGTTATATCCTACTTTATATGTTAATATCAGCCGCCATTTTGGGTTAAAATTGAAAGCAATGAAAACTTTCCGAAGCCAGCGTATTCATGTGGCGTATCCTTTCTTTCTGCTACTGCTAAGAGCGGTCATCAGCGGTATTAAAATCAGAACTACCTTTGCGGAGAAGTTTTTTCGAATACGATGAGACCAAAATTATTGCTGGCAGCGGACACCTATTATCCTAAAGTTGATGGGACGCTGAAGTTCATGGAGGAATTCCTGAAACGTACCAAAAATGATTTTGAGATCTCCTTGCTGGTGCCATTTTTAGGAGAACGGCGGGGAGAGAAAGTAACTTATCTGGAGCCGTCAGGTATTTTTTCGGTATCGGGCTATCCCAGCCTGAAACTTTCGTTTTCTAATTTCCATAAAATACGAACGGCAATATGGCAGGCGGACATTGTCTTTGTGCAGGGGCCAGCACTGATCAGTTATCTTAGTATTTATTACGCCCATAAATTTCATAAAAAGACTATTTTTTACACCCATACCATCGCCTGGGAATTATTTGAAAAATTTTTTCCTCCTCTCCTTAATACCCTTTTCCTGAACCTGATTAAGAAGCTTTCTATCGCC
>CAYLUK010000072.1:0-2381 GCA_964386875.1 uncultured Gammaproteobacteria bacterium | reverse complement strand
TGGGAGGTGGCACAGTCACCTGTACTGCCGATTGCCAGCTCAATACTTCGGCTTGTTCCGGGGTTAGTATTTATGGTATTGCCAGTGAATCTATTTTTACGTGGGCATTTTCAACGGTGAAATTTCCAGTGATTGAAGCTTGTGGTAACAACGTCCTAGATACGGACGAAGTTTGTGATGATGTTGATGGTGTAATTGAATTTGAGCGAGACGGCCGGTGTAGCACTTATGGACTAGGAACAGGCGCGGTCGGTTGTACCTCAGCTTGCCAACTAGATACTTCTGGCTGTTCATACGGACCAGGGGCTGGTATTTATGGTACAGCTTCCCAGTCATTTTACGCTTGGGCGTTTTCTACTTATCAAATACCAATATTTCCTCATCCGGAGGTGATAGAGGATTGTGACCGGACGCGTGATTGTCGCACCGGCCAACAACTTCCAAGTCCGACCCCGTGGTTTGAAAGTGCTTCTGCTCAAGAAGGCTGGATAAGCGGTTATCGTGGTCTTACTATTGATAATCCTAGGGCATGTGCTAATGCCGTTATTTTTGCCCGATTCGGTGATCAGTCAGGTAATCCAGTCAAGATGGATACGACTTCAATTCTTACCTATTTAACCGTCTTGGAATGTGATGATATTGCCGGTACTAATTGTTCCGACATTACAAGTGCCGGCACTTTTACACCCTTATCAGTCGGTGGTGGCACTGACAATGCCTTTAATTTTATTCCAAGCGTCTTAACTGCTGATAAGTGGTATAAAGTCATTTTAAAAAACGGGGTCAAAAGTTATGCCAATAGCTTGATGCTTGCAAATGCAGATGTGATAGAAAATAGAAGCTGTGTTGCTGGTGACGTAACAGACCCGGTCTATTGCTGGAATTTTCAGACTAGAGCAGGTGTATATTTTGTAAATTGTTTGGCTGGTTGTCCTGATTGTGAAAATGATCCGACTGAAATGGATAATTATGGCGAGATTAAAGAATTTAATTCATATCTTGATAGCACTGATAATATTTGTTTGATGATTAATGCTTGGGATTATGATTGGAGCTGGAGTTCTGAAAATATTAATAAAGTGACAATAACCAACCAAGATGCTTATACATATGATAATGGTGAAATAACTTCAAACAGTGATGGTTTCACTGATCCGCGTCAGCAAGGTACAGCTTATGATGAGACAATCAAAGATACGCCTAATCCATATATCAAAATTTTTGCCGAGTTGACTGACACTGGCGATAGTGACTATTGTCGGACTTATGTTGATTTTACTAATCCGCGAGTGTTTGAAGATTCAAGCTGTTCTGCCGGCACAGTTCAAAGCCCAACGCCTTGGATTATGTCGGAAGATGCCTGCACCAATGCCCTAATCTCGGCTCGGTTTAGTCGGGATATGGCAGATAGTACTTTGTGCTATAACGGTTCATGTAATAGTGGTAATGACACGATTATTATCCAAAGCTGTTCAGCTACCAATTTTAATCAAGCTAACGCTACTTGCGGAGTCGCTTGGACAGATCAAACTTTTGGTAATCTGCGAATTTTTGATTATGACCGTTATGTTGATTTTGACCAATTAATTGTTGGCCAATTTGATTTTGGTTCTGAAGCTGAAGGATTTATTATTGATGTGACGGCCGATGATTATGAAGGTCAACCAATTAACAATGGCTACTTAGCAGCCAATACTTGGTATCGGGTGATAATCTTGGGTGGTTATGGCGGTGTCAGGGGCGCTGATGATGCTGACCCAAATCAACCTGATGGAGTGTTAAATACCAGCAGTAGCATTAACGCCCAAGTCAGTAGTGGCTGGGATGAAAACTCCGACGGAGACGATGATTATTTCTGGGTGTTTAAAACCAGTGATCAAATATGTGAAGTAAACTCAGTTGATGTTATGCCAGCTCAGAAGTTTATTGCCGACACTGGCCAGACCCAAGAGTATGACGCTATGCCGGAAGCGGCCAATTGTAACATTTTGGCTCGGTGTCTGATGAGCTGGGATTGGCGGTCGGTCAGAAATATTACCGACCAAATTACCGGTACCGGCGATGACGGCAGTATGATTGCGAGTTTGCCAAATCCACTGGCAAAACAACAATTGTTTGTTTGCGGTAATAAAGATGACAGCCGAGTTGATCCGGTTCAGACAGCAACAGCGCTCATTGACGGTGAGACCAATATTGAGGCGATTGAGCCGGGTAGTATTTGGGGCTATGGTAATTTGAAAATTGGTTATCCGGGATTGCGGATTATTGATTATGCGCCTGACGGCACGACATATTGCAACAACGAATCAATTAGAATTAATTTTAATACGGATATTGACACGGTGTCGGTTCATTTCAGCGGCGGTAATCAAAATGTTACT
>CAYLUK010000071.1:0-2381 GCA_964386875.1 uncultured Gammaproteobacteria bacterium | reverse complement strand
TCAATAAAATCAGTAAAATGTTTTTTGTTTTTTGATTCATAAAATTATAAATTACTTTTTATATTATTTAAAGCTAAATTAATTATATTATAAGCGTCCTGATTTAGTCGTTCTTTGGCTAACATATCAACTACAAACTTTATCAACTGGTCAATCTTTTTGTCATCTAAAGGTTGATTTTCCAATCTGGCAATCAAAGCCGTCATATTGCCAAAATGACTAATCCAACCTTTATTATACATCTCTTCTATCATCTCAACCAGCTCATCTATATTATAAATTTGAGGTGTTAAAGCAGAGATGTCTCCTTCATTATTTAAGCCGAAAGAAAATAACTTTACTTCATTGATAGAAATATCGCTATCAAAATCACTGTCCCCCGCAGTGTCATCATCAATGTGGCTAACACTCAAACGATAGGCGCCTTGGTCTGTGCCTTGGAGCTGGACCTGATAATCACCTGCTATGGGATTGGGGATCACAGCAAATTCCACGCCGTTATCAAAGCCGGAATAAAACGCATTTTCTATTTCATTGATAATGCCACTGCCAGAGAAATCCTTGCCCACTTTCTTGCCATTGGGCGCTATCACCACAAAATCTGCCGGAGAAAAGATCCTAACCAACAAGTAATTTACAAAGGCATTATTCCTGACTTCTTCCACTGGCTCAACGCCAGTCAACTCTTTGATAATAATTTTCTGGGCGTCAGTCATTATTGTATTATGATTACTATCAACTTCAACGTCTTCCAACCCGAAGAAACCACTATTACTTCTTGCTGACACTGTCTGATCACCACGACCATTTTCCAGGCCATGATCACCAAAGATTGAATAATAATTTTCCGGATAGCCATGCTCCCAAATATTGGTCTCAAAATCTTGATCCACAACTCGCAAATAATCAATTGTGCTATTGTCGCCAGCGCTTGCAACAATATTAGTCATATCAATATCTTCCAATTTAGCCAAATTTTCCTCACGATTTAAATCTTCCAAAAATTCATTTGTTGGATAGTCACTAGCATAATCAATTAATTGCCAATTACCATCATTATCCTGCCGTTTCAAATAATTATAAATCGGCAAAGTCTGTTCGATTGAACGAATGGGATAATTTCTGACCAGATCAAAGATGGAATTATAACCGCCAATATCAGCCAATAAAGCAAAAACTCTTTCCATTACCCAATCTTCAATTCTTTGCCCAAGCTCGCCGGCTTCCCAGGTTAGATACGCTTTGGACGAGCCCAAATGAGGCACGGCCAAAAATATCAATTGATCAATGTCATTATTATAATAACCAAGTTCAATATAAGCCCGCACTACGAGACCACCCATGGAATGGGCTACGATATCCACTTTGTCGCACTCGCAAATCTCTTTGACCTCGTCAATCTTATCTTGCAACAACCCAGCCGTATGAAAATTTGACTTATTCCAATCATAAGGCAAAGCAAACAGTGTCTCACCTTCCTCATAGCCGGCTAGCTTCAAGGCGTCCCACAAATTATCATAAGTATTAAATATGGGATCTAATTGCCAACCACCGCCAAAATCCCAACTCCCCAAAATCCCCGGGATGATAATCACGGGATCAACGCCATAAGTCGGTTCGCTGGTGAGCCAAGGGTCATATAGCACGCCACCGTCAATAAGGGGCAAGGTGCCACAAAGCGCTACAAAGTCAATCTTCCATGGTGGCGTACCCGGTTCCACCAGATCTTGCCACGGACACGGCCCGGCCACATCACCCCACCAATTTCCCGTCGCCGTCACTTCCGTCGGATGAAGCCCCTGATTGGCAATCCCAGCATCAATGACAGACAACGCGCCCAGAGGAATATAATTGCCATAAATCGCCGAGTTGCTAATCGTCATCTGACCTTCTTGATTTTTCAGCCCGGCGCCGTTATTGGTAATAATTGAATTATTAATTTCCAGCTGGCCTCGCCATAGACTCACCACCGCCTCATGATACTCGCCCCCACCATATTTAATAATCACATGGTCAAAAACCGACTCTGAATCGGTCTGTAATATGATATTTCGCCAATCACCAGACCAAGGAGTCGTAGCGTCGCCGTCACCATTACTGTCACCACCATACTCATCGTCTCGGATGGAGGTAAAAACAATTGGCTCACCCACTGTGCCAATTGCCTCAATAACGCCATAGTTAGCAATACTTTGCTCGGGCCCAAACTTTACTACCACCCCTGGCTCAATTATTAATCTACCACCAGATTGTATCCAAATATACTCATTCACAATAATCGGGCTATCTTCAACACTCCAGACAACCTCGCCTGAAATTTCCCGTGCCAAGATACTATGGCTAAAAACAAAAAATCCTCCCAACACAAAAATTGGCAGGAA
>CAYLUK010000070.1:305-2793 GCA_964386875.1 uncultured Gammaproteobacteria bacterium | reverse complement strand
AACAACAAGCCCGATTACCAATTGACTAACCTGAATATAATTTAGTAAATCCAAGGTTATTGCTACAATCCAATGCGAAGCAACAAGGATCCCTAGAATCCCGACAACAACCAAAATAATTGACTTGCTAACTCGATTGCTATCGGTTATTTTTATGTGTTTATGATTACTAAAATGGTTTAAACGATACAAATAAAAAATAAGACCGGCGTATAAGCCAATCATCGCCAATCCGTCAAAAAGACCATATCTGCCATCAATTCCAAATAGGACAAGAGAAAAAATAACCAAAACTATCGGAATTAAAGATGCCAAGCGCCCGTCAGTGATAATCTTTCTGTTGAGAAGCAAGCTCGCGCCCAAAATAAGGCCAAGCATAACAATTATACCGCCAAGTAAATTGCCTACCGATAGAGCCGTAGCGCTATCTATTGTCGCGTTAATACCCAAAGAAAGTTCGGGCAGACTGGTGATGAGTCCGAGCAAAATCCCAAAAACAAACAAACGAATTTTTAAGACAGCGCCTAAATACTTAATATTTTTTACGGCAAAATTAGCCGACCAACCGAGTGCAATAAACAGAAATAAAAGTTTTAGTAAATCAAGCAACATAGGCATAATTATAATTTTTCAATCTTTTTCAAGTCTTCGTTTGGTAAATATAAAATAATAAGACCAATAATAATACCGACCAAGGCCGTCCAAAAATGACTGCCGCCAAAAATCCATTTGGCCAATCCATCCAGCACATACCAAATTCCGCGCCAAATCAAAACTAGGCCGATAACAATAGAAATATTTTTTGCCAAGTATTTGAATGTGAATGTTTTTTTATAATTATTGACTGACTATTTTTAGACCGTAGAACAATTACCTCATCAGAAGTAAAAATTCTTTAAAAAATGAATAAAATTAATAGCTTATCCTCATCTCAAACAGAGATTTTTGTGCTAAAATTAAGGTAGAAACCTTAATAATTAAGCGCGCAAATCTATGTTCAAAACACAATCGCAATTTACCAATTCCATGTTCGGCTCTTACACCTATGATCCGATTATCAACCGCAATCAAGACCATCTTTTGGTTAAAATGGACAAATTGATTGACTGGTCGTTTGTGGAAGATGAAGTGGTTGGCTGTTATTCGGAACTTGGTCAAAAGGCCATCCATCCGTTAAGGATGTTTAAACTCTTGGTTATTCAGCATCTTTACGATTTATCAGAACGAGATACTATGACCAATACTGATTGTAATATCATTTTCAGATATTTTGTCGGTTTAGGTCTAAGCGAGGAAATGCCGCACTGGACTGAACTGGGAAAATTTAAGGAACGAATTGGCACTGATGTTTTTGAAAGATTGTTTTACCGCGTCTTAGAAGAAGCCGAGAGATTGGGGATTAAAATTTCCAAGAAAAGGAATGCTGACGCGACCGACATTCAAGCCAATGTTGATTTAAAGAGATGCGCCAAAGATAAACGGGATAAAGATGATCATACCTGGGTTGATCGGAACACTTCCGATCCCGATGCCGACTTTGGCCATAAGGCTAAGGACAAGTCATGGCATGGCTACAAAAGCCACACTAACCAGGAAGTGGCAAATGAATTGGTAACCGCCGTAATTACCACGGCTGCTTCGGAAACCGACGAATCGCAGCTGATCTCGCTGATTGACAAGGAACGGAATTACCGCGGCGAAAATTCAATCCGCAAACAAGGCGGCGATAAAGGCTTTGTTGGGCATACAGCAGAACTGATTGAACGGGACATTCTGGATTATGTAATTCCCAGGGACAACATGAAAAAAGATAAAGCCAAGAAAAACAAAAATAACCATTATCTGCATCTCAAAAGATTGCGTTACCAAGTTGAGCAGAAATTCGCCGAAGGCAAAAAGAAACATGGGCTGGGCAAAGCAAGGTACCGAGGCCGATGGAAAGTTCATCTGCAAGGACTGCTAACTTATTTGGTTATGAACCTTAAACGAATAGTCAATCTGCTAATGCCAAAAATGGCTTAAAAATTATCAAAGAACTTTAAAAACAACCATTCTTCTACAAGTCACTGCCGCAGGCAGGGCGGTAAAGCACGCTTTACCGCCTTACTCGCAGCAGGGAATATGTTTTCAAAAAAATTTTATCTCTGATGAGGTAATTATTCTACTGTCTAAATGTATAACGACGCTTTGTAATTTAATAATCCCTAAAATGAATATGAAAAATGAAAATCTAACAATTGATAACAAAAATTTTGTCAGACTGCCCAGAAGTTTAAAAGATTTTTATATGGACAGATATATTAATTTTGAGCAGTTGGCTGTTTTAATTTGGCTTTGGATAAAAGCCAATCCAGTAACCGGCAAAGTAGACACCAGCTATGAGGCTTTAAGAAAAGATTTTCAGTAAAAAATTTATTAAACTAAAAATCCCCGAGAGGGGATTTTTGGTGGGGTGACCAGAGGGAGTTGAACCCTCGACATCGGGACC
>CAYLUK010000070.1:0-295 GCA_964386875.1 uncultured Gammaproteobacteria bacterium | reverse complement strand
CTGGGGATTCCATTAATTGCCGAATTACATGATATTGAACCAACCTTGAAGAAATCCCTCCGCCTTAAGCCAAAGGATATTAAGGAATCCTTGAAAAACACAAAATTGGCCTGTGATGTGTCAGATTCCGTTGTGTGTATGACTAAATTTGATAATTCTGAACTGGTTGATAAAATTGGAGTAAAGAAAGATAAAATAATATTATTGCCAAACCCTATTGATGCGAAAGTCTTTCCATATGTTGGGCCTGCATTATTAATTAAAAAAATAATCTTCGTTGGTAATATGTTTTATC
>CAYLUK010000069.1:0-3020 GCA_964386875.1 uncultured Gammaproteobacteria bacterium | reverse complement strand
CTTTGCGCCGAGGCTGTTTCTTACGATTTCACAAAAAGTGAAAATTGGCGGAGAGAGAGGGATTTGAACCCTCGAGGCCCGTTAAGGCCTAACACCTTAGCAGGGTGCCCCATTCAGCCACTCTGGCATCTCTCCATGTTGAGCTGTGTATATAAATTAATGACTCACTGCGGAGAGGGTGGGATTTGAACCCACGGGACCTGTTAAGGCCCGACAGTTTTCAAGACTGTTCGATTAAACCGCTCTCGCACCTCTCCAAACTATTAAATTATGGTAATATCTTAACATTTTTATTGCTATTTGTAAAGCGCTCTTGAAAATATTATTTTAGAAGTGTAAACTGATATAGAGGTGAAATTATAACAATTTTATGGAAATAAAAAATCAAGAACTTCATCGCATCACTTCAACCGCGATAATATATAAATTTGATGATGGCTACAAATATTTGAATTACAAATTTAACAATTAAAATATATTAATATGCCAGAAGAAAAACAAAGATTAAGCGAAGTGATATTTTCTTGGAATTTTCCGGAATATATTAAATATCAGAAAAATATTTGGTGGTATGTGTTGTCGCTAATTGTGCTCGCATTGTTGGTCTGGTGGTCAATCGCCGGCGCCAATTATTTATTTGCGGTGTTTTTGATTTTGTTTTATTTGATAATTTTAGTTTATGAGCATCGTGATCCGCAAACGACAAGTATAGCCATTACCCCGGATGGTGTTAAATTTGGCAGGAGTTTTTATGAGTATAAGATGATTGATAATTTCTTTGTTGTCTATCAAGACAAAAGCGTCAAAAATTTATATTTGGATTTCAAGAATCCGTTGCGCGGACGACTGGTTGTACCGATTGACGGCCAAGACGCTTTGTCCATCAGGGAATATCTATTGCAGTTTTTGGATGAAGATTTGGAGCGAGAAGCCGAGCCAATTTCTGAGCAAATTCGCCGCTGGTTGAGATTGTAATAGTGTTGTTTGTCCTCGTAGCTCAGTTGGATAGAGCGTTGGCTTGCGGAGCCAAAGATCGCAGGTTCAAATCCTGTCGGGGACATATTGTTATTATTTTAAAAGGTGTATACCACCTTTTTTTCACATTTATTATATCGGTCAGAATTTTTGGTTACTTTTGGCGGTCCAAAAGTAATAGAAATAACCGACGGGTAAAACCAGCCATAAAATTAGATTTAGATTTTTTATATGGATTTAGACACCAAAATAGACGAGTTCAATAAAGTCGGTAAGACTATCAGTGCCAGACTAAAAAAATTATCAATTGAGACTGTCCGTGATTTGCTTTTATATTTTCCTTTTCGCTATGATGATTTTTCTCAAGTCGTTACTATTAGTAGTTTGAAGCCGGGAATGGTAGCGACTATTTGCGGTCGAGTTGATTTGATCGCCAATCGACGTAGCCCAAGGCAAAAAAAGATGCTGACTGAAGCGATGATTTGCAACGACACCGACTCAATCAAAGCAATCTGGTTCAATCAGCCATGGATAACAAAGAATCTTAGCTCGGGTGACAAAGTATATATCTCCGGCAAGGTTCAAGGTGATTTATTTGAAAATTATTTTAATTCCCCAAGTTATGAGAAATTATCAGCCGATAATATTCATACGGCTCGGCTAGTGCCGATTTATTCGTTGACTGATGGACTGACTCAAAAGCAAATCAGATATTTGGTCAAGTCGGCTCTGCCCATAGTAAACGAGGTGGAAGATTTTTTACCGGCGGAAATTATAACAGAGCAAAAGCTATTGGCTTTGGATCGGGCGATCAGCCAAATTCATTTTCCGGCAAGCGGACAAGCTTTGTCAGCTGCCAGAAAACGGCTGGCATACGACGAGATCTTCTTGCTTCAGGTCTGGTCGCAACTGGTAAAAAATAATTTTAAAGATAAAAAAGCTTATCATATAAAATTTCACAAGCATAAGACTCGAGATTTTATTCATAATCTTAATTTTAAGCTGACTGTGGATCAGAAGAAGGCGACGTGGGAAATCTTGCAGGATTTGGCCGGCGACGAGCCGATGAATCGGCTGGTTGAAGGCGATGTCGGATCGGGCAAGACGGTTGTGGCGACAATAGCAGTGTATAATACAGCTTTAAATAATGCCCAGAGCGTTTTAATGGCGCCGACGGAGATCTTGGCTTTTCAGCATTATCAGACGATGAATAAATTGTTGGGCAAAGAAATAAAAATCGGATTATTGACTCGGAGTCAAAGATGCGTCAGCGACTATGAAGGTAAATTAAGCAAGAAAAAGTTTTTAAATCGTTGTCGCAAGCGAGACATAGATTTGATAATCGGCACCCATACCTTAATTCAACCGGAAGTGGAATTTAAAAAATTGGCCTTGATAATAATAGACGAACAGCATCGTTTTGGTGTGGAACAAAGGCAGGTTTTAAAACAAAAAGATTCCTCCTTTGCCACTCTCTCGTCCTCCCCTTACCAAGGAACGGTGCCCGAAGGGCGGAGAGGTTTGCCGAGAACGCCTCATTTTTTGTCTCTCACAGCGACGCCAATTCCACGGTCGTTGGCTTTGGCTTTTTATGGCGATTTGGATTTGTCAATAATTCGTCAAATGCCTCATGGCCGAAAGTCAATCATTACCAAAGTGGTTTTGCCGGCCAAGAGGCAATTGGCTTATGAATTTATTTTAAAACAGATTAATTCCGGCCGGCAAGTGTTTGTCGTCTGTCCTTTAATTGATCCGTCAGACAAGCTGGGGGTAAGATCTGTGACCGAAGAATTTAAAAAACTGGATCAGCAAATATTTCCTAATCTAGAGATCGGACTGCTTCATGGCAGATTAAAGAGCGAGCAAAAAGAAAAGGTAATCGCTGATTTTACTGACAACAAAATAAAGATTTTAGTGTCCACTTCAGTGATAGAGGTCGGGATTGATATGCCCAACGCGACCGTGATGATGATTGAGGGGTCGGAGCGATTCGGTCTGGCCCAGCTTCACCAGTTTCGTGGCCGAGTCGGCCGGGGTGAGCATCA
>CAYLUK010000068.1:0-3121 GCA_964386875.1 uncultured Gammaproteobacteria bacterium | reverse complement strand
AGCTCCCGATTATTAATACCATCAACATCAACATTGTGAGTATATAGCTTAGTCGTGCCGGACGAATTATCCGACGACTGGCCGCATCTCGCCTTGAGGAGACTTAAATCTTTGTCGCCACACTCATTGGCTCGCATGTTGGAGAGTATTTCAAGCAACTCTGGATCCTCTTGACGATGTTGCTCATCTAAATAACAAATTTCCAAATCCATATTGTGCCAAATCTCCGAGTGATTGACAAACTGTGATTTATCAAGACCATGGCTGACAGGTGGTAACTGAAAAAAATCACCGCACATCACAACTTGGATACCGCCAAACGGCAAATCAACACCCTTAAATTCCCGACAAATGCGATCCACTAAATCAAGCTGAAAGGAGTGAAGCATAGAAATCTCATCAATAATCAATACTTTGGTGACGCCAAACCGCTTCACTAAGTGGCGCTTCTTGAGCAACTCGCGCAAGTCTTTGGCTGACAAATGATCTTTAATGCCTAGTCCGGACCAGGAATGAATGGTGACACCATTCATGTGGGTGGCGGCAATGCCAGTGGAGGCAGTCACGCCGACCTCCGCGCCCTTATCTTTCAAATATTTAATATATTGATTAAGTAGATATGTCTTGCCACTGCCGGCCGCGCCAGTGAGATACACATTTCGACCGAGCTTTAAAATGTCGAGAGCTGTTTTCTGATCCATAGAATTTATGTTTGTTTGTTTGTTTGTTTACTTAACTTTCACTATTTGTTTCATTTTACCCTGACTCAAAACCCGTGTCAACAAAAAATATCCACCGAGGATATTTATTTGTTTGTATAATCATTTTGCCATTTGCCTATTTACCACAGCTCATCGCTTATCCAGCCTCTCGGGAGAGGGTATGGCGAAAGGCGAAGTAAACGCGAATTAAAGACTGATTCCGTAGAGATTTATTATTTTTCCACCTTGCTCACTGCTTCACGATAGCGACAATAGTCGCAGTCGAGGCTAGCAGGCGGCGTGGTGTTCCCCTTCAAACAAGCGTGGGCGTCAATAATTGCCTGTTCTACCCATGAGTCGTCGCCTTCGTAAGCGATTAATGTAATATCAAATTCTAGCTTGGCGTCAAATGCTTCTTTGTCTGTCCGGCCGTTGCAATACACAAAGTAGCCCGTGTTAGAAACCTTAAGACCATTCTGCCTTAGTAGCCATTGGTACACTTCCATCTGTCGTTTGTAGCCAATCTGCCAATCTTGATCAAGCTCATTAATTTCCTCGTCTTTGGAAGTGGCTTTATAATCCACGACAATATACCTTAAATCCTTCTTCACCTTGTCTGAAGGAGAGGATTGAGAGGGGGTCTCAATCCAAAGATCGTCAATCGCGCCGGTGATGGTCAGACCGGTTTTGGGATGGTCATAGCGAATGCCCTTGAAATTCTCTCGCCAAATATTCAAATCCTTATGAGCGACTGGCTTGGCGTTCACGCCATACTTCTTTATCAATGGATGAGCTTGATCCTTGGCGCGGTGAATATCAAATTCTTTCTTGAGCAAATAATCAACAGCACTGTTGAGCGCAAATGGATACCCAGGCGGCCGAGCCACGCCCAGCCGATTATCAAGATAAAAACAACGCGGACAGCTCATATATAGATCAAGCTTTGATCTTGATAATTTGAAATTATTTTTCTGCTCTGAATTGAATAGCCAAGCAGGATGTTTATTCGGTTTATAATACTCTGACATATATTAGTATTAATATTTATTACTTTTATTTTACCATTTTATCGTTCTTACCGACAGTGGCAGCGCTCTGTCCAGCCAAATAGCCGGTACTCCAGCACACTTGCAAACTATAGCCACCGGTCGGACCGTCAACATCAATGATCTCACCGGCAAAATACAGATTATCAATCTTTTTGGATTTCATGGTGCGCGGGTCTATCTCTGATAAGTCAACTCCGCCGGCGGTGACGATCGCTCGGTCAAATCCGGCCAGACTTTTGACCTCCAGCTTAAACTCTTTGAGCAGATGAAGCAAAACTTTCCTCTCCTCTTTGGTCACGCTGTTTACTTTCTGATTCGGATTTATGTTTGATAATTTAACTATCACCGGAATCAACTTTTGGGGCAACAGCTCGTCCAGAGAGTTTCGAAATAGCCGATTGCTGTTTTTGGCAAAATCACTTTGGACTCGCTTGTCTAAGGCAATAAAATCAAGCGCCGGCTTGAAGTCTATTTGCAATTCAACCTTGCCCTTCTTCAGTAGCTCTCCCACCTCATAGCTCATATCTAAAATTATCGGCCCGCTTAGGCCATGAGCGGTGAAAATCGCTTCGCCAAATCTATCTAATTTCTTTTTCTGGTCTTGATACACTGAAATGTTAACATTTTTCAAACTCAATCCTTCAAGCTCAGCAACAATCTCCGACTTGACATTTATCGGCACGAGCGCCGGACTGGGACTGACAATGGTATGACTGGACTTTTTCGCCCAACCGTAGCCATCACCAGAAGAGCCGGTCGCCGGATAAGCCATACCGCCGGTGGCGATAATATATTTGTCAGCTGTTACTTCACCTTTGGAAAATTTAATTTTTTCAATTCTAGATATTGCTCCGGCAACCCCCCTATATCCCCCCTTGGTAAGGGGGGAATCTTCAATAATAATTTTTTTGACGGTCAAATTCCTGACTACGACCACTTGATAATCTCGCAGATACGACTCCAACGCCCGTTGCACGTCCAATGACGAGTCAGACACCGGAAAGACCCGCTGACCGCGCTCTACCTTGGTCTTGACTCCCCGCTCGTTGAAGAAGTCAATGATATCTTGCGGACCAAAGTGATGGAACGCCGAGTGAAGGAATTTGCCTTGCCGGCCAAATTTCTCCACCAACTTTTTGTTATCAAACTCAGCATTGGTGATGTTGCACCGACCCTTGCCGGTGATCAATAATTTGACGCCGAGGCGATTATTTTTTTCAATCAAAACAACACGAGCGCCAAGTTCTGCCGCTCGTCCAGCCGCCATCATCCCGGCTGGCCCGCCGCCAATTACTGCAATGTCATATTTCATTTATTTATTGAGATGGTTACAAAACTGTTTTCACCATAATTTGCTATTTTCAGGTAATA
>CAYLUK010000067.1:0-3144 GCA_964386875.1 uncultured Gammaproteobacteria bacterium | reverse complement strand
ATACAAAGTATAACCAATTGGCATTAAGTAGCCACTTTTTTGTTTAATTTTAGCTAATTATTTATGGATTGACAAGAATTGTTTATTATGATATAATTATACGTTAATATATTAAGGGATTTCTTCTCTAATTTTACCCTGTTTCTTGTGATGAAAGAGGGTATAACAAAGGAAGCAATTCCGATTGTTCGTTGACAATTGGATTAGAAACAACAAAGGAGAAGAGAAATGTTTTGGATTATTGGTATTGTGAGTGTGGTTGTGTTATTGGTCTTGATTTTTGTGGCTTGGCCGGTGTTTCAGCGCTGGCTGGCCGACAATGGCTGGTTCTGGGTTCGCGTGCCGGAAATGCACGCGGTGGTTATTATGCAGGACAGAAATCTTCATAAAATCATCATCGCTTCTTCTGATAACAAAAAGAACAGCCGTCTTCAGAAGGAGTTGGGTGATTTAATAAAGGAAGACAAGGTTGGAATATGTCAAACTGGGCAGTTATTTTGGATTGGTGTTCCTTGGAAGTTTCAGCTTTATAGTTGGTATGAATATTCGGCCGATGATGTCAATCCGGAAGTTGATCCCCAATACGCCCTTGATCTACGGGAGCGGATTTGGGATTATTCCGCTGACAATGATGTTGACGGTGCAGAACATTTCAATGAAGAATGGGGCGTGGACACGGCTGACCCGATACAGGTGACGCCGAAGTTGGCAGTTTTTGTTGAGGTGGAAAATCCTCAAGCCGCTTTGTTTGGTGTCACTTATTTCCAGGAGGGGATTCAACGAGAAGTTTTGACTGCTTGGAAAAAGGCAGTTGAAGGTCTCCATTATTTCTCTTATGAGAGAGGTGGAGCCGATCCATCAGGAGTTAGTAAAGATCTCCAAACGCAGGCCCAGCAAAAGATGAATACAATTTTGGGTTTGCCGGCTGATGGTATTTACGAAATTTCAGATTCGGATAAATCTAGTCGGAATTTTATCGTCAAAAGAATTTACTCTGATTTCGGCATTTGGCTGAAAAAGGTAGAGGTTCGCGATATTGACCCGACTGATTCAGCTATTCGTGGCAATCTTAATCAGCGTTTGACTGCCCAGACCGAAGCTGCCGCCACTATGGAAAGGGCTAAGGGTGTCAAACAAGCGACAATCACGACCGCCGAAGGCGAGGCTCAAGCCATTTCTATGAAAGGTCAGGCCGAAGCTGATGTGGTCCGGATGGCGCTGGAACAAAAGGCCAAGGGATTGGCCGAGATGATGAAAGCGAGTGGAATACCAAAAAAACAAGCCGCTCCGCTGATTGTCAATAGTGAAGCGTTTCTCAGGGCAATGGCACAAGTTGAAAATATATCAATGGTCGGCGATCCAGTAGCACTGGTGATGTCGGCGTTTGATAAATTTAGGAGGGAAGCATAATGTTCATAATGTCAAAGATTGGAATCTCAAAGTATCGTCGTTCGGGTCAGCCGATTAGGCTTACTCAACCTCAATCGTCACCAGCACCAGCTGGAAATGCAGGCGTGGCTATATCGCCACCGCCCATTCCGCCCGCCGGAGCAGGTCAACCGCCAGTTGCTGTCAATAACGCTCTAGCCCAACCGGCAACAACTCCGGTAGCTGGCGCCGATCAGTCGCAATCCCCCACAATTAAGCTTAGTCCTCGGACAAAGCTGATTCTGGCAATTGTGGCAACTGTTCTGGCGGCGCTGGTCGGTTATTTGTTTATTAGTGGGTCGGCCACATCTTCAAATTTGTGGCTGATATTCTTTGGATCGGTGGGTGTGGTCGTGGTCGCCTTTACTTTGGCTGGCAAGTCAAACTGGGAAAGTCTTGCCAAGCTGTTTATAGCGGTCGTGATTGTCGTTGGTTTGCTCGTATTTTGGCAGACCATCAATCCGGGAGTCAATTCGGACGGCACGCCCAAGGCGAGCATTAAGTCGGCTTTGGACGGCTATCAGGCGAATCGGCAAGCCAAGGCTAAATCGGCTGTTCGTGCCGTCGCCCGCTCGGTTGCCCGACCAATTCAGGAGAAGACTGTCAATTTCAAGCCGGGTGAGAGAGTGCCTACCGGTTTGGTCACTGTGCCTGGAGATATAATAAGTTATAGCATAGTGTCCGCTCCATTTAAGGTGAAGAGCAGTCAAGAAAGTAGTGGTTACCTTGCCATTTCTTCTGACAAAGTCTTTAAATCTAATAATGATGGAGAAATAGTGATATATGGATTTGAGAATGAGGGGCATGTCTATATCAGGGTCACGCCCAAAAGATGATCTAAGATGATTATTAACGGCAATAGCAATTCAGCTATTGCCGATTTTTTTACTCTATTTTTTTTATTTTATATGTTGTATAATTACATTAATTAATAATTATTAAAAATTTTATGAAAAAAATTATTTTTGTTTTTGTAGTTGTCTTTTTAATTTTAATTCTGGGAAACAATATAGTCTTAGCTGATGAAACTGATAATAGTCCGCTTCCAGAAACTGACCACGTTTCAGGTGGCTCCGGCGAACTGCAAAATCCTCTTGGTGGCGATTTTGAAGAGGTTATCGCCAGAGTCATAAGCTACGTCCTGGGCCTGACTGGCGTGTTTGCGCTGATTGCGTTTATTTATGGCGGGTTCGTCTGGATGACTTCCGGCGGTGATTCGGCCAAGGTGACCAAAGGTAAGAACATTATGATGTGGGCGGTTTTTGGCTTAGTCATCATCTTCAGCTCGTATGCCATTTTAACCACTATTTTTGACGCTTTATTGCCCGCTAGAGCCGGTGCTGACGGTTTTGCCGGGATTGTGATTGGCGAGAGTCCGTGGGATTAAATTATTTTCAAAGTTAAGTTAAAAACAAGACTGTTTTCCCGTCTTGTTTTATAATTAGCTTTTAAAGTAGATTGACAAATCAATAAATCCAAAATTGTGGCATACACTATGTGGTAATGGTTTAAAATATGAAAGTATCGTAATGCGGGAGCGAAGGGACTTGAACCCTCGACCTTCTGCGTGACAGGCAGACGCTCTAACCAGCTGAGCTACGCCCCCATAGGGTGTTTTGATTTTATAAAGTATATCCGGTCGACCAAAGGTCGTTCCGGGGTAGCGCTGACTGCTCCTGATGGTCGCAGTCATCGACGCTCGCCTTCGTCTCGCTT
>CAYLUK010000066.1:0-3237 GCA_964386875.1 uncultured Gammaproteobacteria bacterium | reverse complement strand
CATGAATGACTTGTAAAATCTGGACGGCAGTATTTTTTCAAACGGCATATCGAAAATTTCGCGCAGGGATTCAATGATGGTGGTTCCCGGAGCGAAGACAAGAGCATTTTTCATAAAATTTTCTTCTGGATATTCAATGCTCATTGAAAATTCCGTGGCGATGATAGAGCCAATCAAAACGGTTTTTCCCGCACCCATTGCCAAAGCCAAAATATAACTTGGATAATTCAAGTTGATTGATTCGTGCAAAGAATCCAGTTGCAGGGATTTGGCGAATTTTGTATCAGTTTTGATCTTCTCAAATGGATCTTCGCCGTCAATCAGCATATTTGTAATTATGTCGTTTTTTACTACACCCAAAGCAGTGAGAAGATCGCTATTTCTTGGAAAATAATTTTTGTATAACTCTAACAATCTTGGCGTTTTTAAAATAATCCTTATATACCAATACACTTCAAGCGCATTGAATTGAGCTTCTCTTAAATAGCGTAGTTGTCCATTTTCATCCTTGCTCCAAGCTAAAATTTCAGAAATAGCTGAAAATTGATCATCAGTAGTATAGCCATTTTCACGCCATTTTTTAGCATCTGTCTGCAGTTGTTCAAAAATGTTTTGCATAGTTTATTTCAGGTTTATCAAGTTTTATTGTATCCGTTTTCCCATTATAAATAAATTGTTTTCAGAGCGGAGCGGAGAAAACACCTTCCCAAAATGGTAATTACCGCTGAAGTCAGGCCGAAATTCAGGCCAGCTTTGATTGATTTGGTTATATTAATTTAAAACCCAAATTGAATAATTCAAAATTGTGGCAAAGCTCACCCAAAGAATATACGGGATAAGCAAAATCCCAGCCCATTTTTCCAATCGCCAAAAATAGACAATTAAATACAAAATTATCAGCCATAGCATAATAATATCAATCAAGGCCAAAGCAGGATTGTGCCAGCCAAAAAACAAAATTGACCATAAGGCGTTTAAAGCCAGATGGACGGTAAAAATAATGACTGGATAGGTGATAATTTTTTCTCGCTTTTGCCAAACTATGAAGAGAGCGGTCGTCATCATCAAATAAAGTAAAATCCAGACCGGACCAAAAATCCAACTGGGCGGATTAAAACCTGGCTTGACCAGCTCACCATACCAACTGCCAATTGCCGGCGTTGTAAAATACGAGCCGAGCCCGGCCGCCCCGAACACTAAGGCAAAAGACAAAATTAGCTTAAACCAATTTATTTTTTTCATTTTATTAATCACTATTCGCTTATTTTTTATTTTGCTTTCAGCCACTTTCAGTCATAAGATTAAAAACACGATTGACCCTTCATAACATCCAAAATACTGGGGGCAGTTCCGCCAATAATCTCATCCACTCGTTTGTCACCCAAAACCGCTCTAAAACAGGTCTCCATCTCCGGCGAAATAGATGTTGGCAAAGTGCTGGGATCAATATTCATATCACGCAATGTATTTTCTTGATCAGCAGTCAAAAGCGGATGATTATAATCAGTAAAGCCAGCCGATAATTGTATATTGCCCCCTAAGAAAATTTCAGTCAAAACTCCTTTGACGACTAAATCTTTGACACTAAACGGATTAGCATACCAAATTACAGCTGTCACAATCCCCGTCCAAATGATAATTGTTAAAATCACCGTAATAATGATAATTAGAAATGTTTTCATAGAAAATTATTTATCTTTTTTTAAACTTAAGTGAGATAGAATTGACACAATGCCGAAGGTTTTTAGCGGTGTGGCCCTCGCCTTCAAACACATGGCCTAAGTGTGCCCCGCACTTGGCACATTCTATCTCCACCCTGACTCCGTCGCCGTCAGGCAGTCGCCTAATCGCGCCGGCAATCTCATCATCAAAGCTAGGCCAGCCACACTTGGCGTCAAACTTGTCGTCAGATTTAAATAGCTCGGCTCCGCACCGCTTACAAACATATACACCATCATCATAATTATCATTGTACTCGCCAGAAAACGGCTCTTCTGTGCCACGACCCACAATCACTTCCTCTTCTTCGGATGTTAATTTGTTTTGTGCCATACAATTACTTCTACTTATATTATATCTCTATTTTCACTATTCTACCATCCGCCCATTCGCGCCTGCCCCGTAGTAAATGAAGTTCTACTACCGGGGCGAATGGTTCCATAGATAAAATTGCATCTCAAAATATTTGTAATTTATTTTCGTCAAGACAAATTCAGAAACAATCTTGCCAGCCGTATCTCTTTATAAGAAAAAGACTCACCGAGCAATTCTCGTACCGGCGCCAGTGACATATCTTCACATTCATTAAATGCTTCTGCAATCTTTATGAATCGCTCCTGTTCAGGCTTCAGATGTTCCAAGTCAAGCTTGTCACCCCGAGCCAACAGCTTTTCCAAATGGCTGATAATCGTGCTATCAGTCATACCTCGGCGATTGGCAATTTCAGTGACTGACAATTTCTTGGCCAATAGTCCCTTGGTCTCCAGATATGTCGCTCCTGATACCTTCTTGGGCTTCTTCATCTTCCTTTCTCCCACCGCCGGCGCAATAGAATCCAAATATAATTTTTGCTTTTTTATAATTTCTTCAGGACCGAGCGAGCTGATATTAAATTTGGCTGACTCTGACAACCTAATTAATTCCTGATTAAATGCAATAACATCATCATCCACCCGAAGCGCCATCTCATTGATGCCCATCAACTTAATGCCGGCAAGCGTCCGCACGCGAGACAAAGCGACATAGCCCATGCCCCGTTCAAATGACTTGCTCAAGTCTATCTCGGCCGCATCAAGACTCATGCCCTGACTCTTGTGGACCGTAATCGCCCAAGCCAGACGAAGCGGGATTTGGACAATCTCCGCCTTCACTGATCCCTCGTCTTCCATCACCCAGCTCATTGGCGCTGCCACAATCTGTCGGCCTGAAATCGTCTGGACAATCGGAAAGCCCTCTTCATCAAAATCAACCACCTCGCCCAAAGTGCCATTGACATAGCTCTGCTCAAAATTATTCTTCACAAACATCACCTTGGCTCCCTTTTTCAAATATAATTTCTCCGGCGCCAGACAGCCCTTTTTAAGCGTATCAGCCAGTACGCTTTTGCCGCGATTGCGCATAGTATAGAGATTGGTCGTACCGGCGATGGCCTGAAGCTCCCGATTATTAATACCATCAACATCAACATTGTGAGTATATAGCTTAGTCATGCCGGACGAATTATCCGACGACTGGCCG
>CAYLUK010000065.1:0-3245 GCA_964386875.1 uncultured Gammaproteobacteria bacterium | reverse complement strand
ACCAGAGTTCCAAACCAGCCAGAAATATTTGTCTTTAAGCAGCATACCCAAGCAACAGCAAATACTTGGGATCAGCTTACACTTTTGGCAAACGCAGAATCTCCTGCCAGGAATGGCAACTCAAATCTCTGGTATCTTAACCAGAAAAACGCTTATATCAAAGCAAGCTTTGAGCAAGGTGCTTCTGTAACAGGCATCACTCTCCCAGAAAACAACCACCTTACCCAAGATGATTCAAGACTCATCAGGGGTCAGAATGGGCAACCAGTATCTGGTGTCCAATTCATCCATCTGCAAGAAATATCAGCCTCACCTTTGAATGCCCCAAGCGAAAACGACTACGCCATCACAATCAAGGCAAAGAAGGAAATCTCAGGAATCGCTCCTGCTGATCTCCCGGAAGGAATCTACCCTTTCCACCTTGTTGTTGACACAAATCCGCCAAGGCTTCCAGCACCAGGAATCACTAACCTTGTGCCAGGCACGCGGCCAGATGAAGCACAGCAAACTTCCTGGCTGACAAGAAGCAGGCAGCCAACAATCAGCGGCTGGGCTAGAGACAATTTCTTCAATTCGATCTCCTTGACCTCAGGGCAAACATCGTATGCGGCTCTGACGAGGACTACCATTGAATGTGGAATGAGGACAACTGCACCTCTGGTAATCGAATGTCCTTACTCCAAGCAGATTAGCCTTTCTGCAAACACCCCACATACAATCAAAATCACTGCATCAGACAAGGCAGGCAACTCCAGAGATGCTGACATCATAATCACTACTGATAACACTCAGCCTTCCCTCCAGATAACAAATATCGAAGGCGCAGTGAACATCGGAACCGCAGCAGTCCCGAACTGGGTAACCAAAGAAAATTCTGTCACTGTCAAAGGCACTTCAGAGTCGGGAGCAACCATCAGAGTAAGATCGATATTCTCTGGGGCAGAGCAAAGTTCCACGCAGCAACAAATTGGCGATATCTTTGCTTATCCGCTTGAAATCGATGCAAGGGGGCAATTAGCTCCGGGAAATGGCTTAACCGCAATCCCAACCCAAATCCCAATCGGCTCAGTAATAACCCTCAAAAACACAGATACCTTATCCTACCAAGTTACTGTAACTGGCCTAGCAACACCGCAAACATTTACCCTCGCAACTAACGCCGAACAGCGGATCACGCTTCCAGGAACTATCGGAGCCCAAATCACCATCACCACAGCCTATGTTGGTGTTGAAGACGCTCTTCTTGATACCAAAACATTCACTATCCGCAATCTCAAAACAGACTTTAGCGTCCCAATAGCACTCTTCACCAATGCTCCAGAAGGCGTTGCGCAAACACTCCAAATTACCGCAACCGACACTGCGGGCAATCCAACACCAAGGTCGCTTACAATAAGAAGAGATGCAACTCCTCCAACCATAACGATTCCAGAAGCATATGCAGATAACCCAACCTTCGGAAGCAACATACAGCAGTTCACAATAACCTTGAATGATCCTTCTGGAATAGATCCGGCTTCAATACAAGTAAAAGAGGGAACCACAAACATCCCCTTCACACCCAATAACCAAAATAATCCAACCTCAATAACTATCTCTCCGCAAACACCATGGTCTAATGCTGTTCATACTCTCACCATAAACGCGCGGGATAGAGTAGGAAACGCAGCAGCTCAAGCAAGTTTAGGATTCACCATTGACTCAGTTGCTCCAACAGCCACCTTTGCGTTTGCTCCTGTTCCGAATGATGTTGCAGGCACAAAATACATCACAACAACCGCAGCAGCATCCTCAACAACAGTCACAGCAACCTTCAGTACATCTGTAAGGGACGTAACCCCAACACTCACTTGTGGATCGCAATCACCAGCCATAACCGCCAACCCCCTGCCTCCTGAGAGCCAAACAATCTACACAATACCTCTCACTAACCTTCCCCAAGGCTCATGCACCCTTACAGTCAGAGCAGCAAGAATAGACACCGGAACTCAAGGAACAGCAACGCAGCAATTCATAGTTGACACGCTTCCCCCAAGAATAGTCATCAGTAATCCTCAATTAGATGCCAGCAATCATGCGAATTCCAATGAGGAATTCATCATAATCTCAGGCAGGATTGAAGGAGAGACAGGACCCGTTACTGTTGCATTATCTGAGAGGTCACAATCAGCCGCAGCAAACTCAGACAACGATTACGAATTCTCCTTTGCAGATGTTGCTCTCGTTACAGGAAACAACCAATTCACCATCACAGCAACCGACTCAACCAGCCACCAAGCGACAAGACCATTCACCATCTCCGCAGACTTCACAGCTCCAGGAATCACGCTTGGTGCAATAACCCAATCCCAAGGCACACTCACAATCCCTTTCACCTCAACCGAGCCATTGAGAATGTTTGATGGCAATGAACAACTCAGTGCTCCAGCTCCTAGAATCACCCTCACCCAAGGAAGCGCGGCACCAGTGCAAATTTCAGCCGATATTGTCACTCCCGGAACAGCAACCACCACAAATTTCCCATACACTGCAGCCTTCACCCTTCCTGCAGACCTTGACGGCCAATACTCTCTTGCTCTCAGCAACCTTCGTGATGCAGCAGGCAATACAGGCCAGGCTGCTCAATCTAATGTTGCTCTGGATACAACGTATCCAACAATAACCATCACAAGCCCGCAGGCAGGTGCAGTAATCAGCGACACAACCCCAACAATCTCAGCAACCATCACAGACACATCAGGAATAGCTACAACAGATGCAAATAAGCCAGCCATAAGCCTTGACGGCCAATCACCAATACGCTTAACACCCTCAAACAATCAAATCTCCTACACACCAACCACAGGCCTTGCTTCAGGCCAGCATACCGTAACAATAACTGCAACAGACGCCAAAGGCTTCTCCAGCACAGCAACATCAACCTTCACCATCGACACAGAAGCCCCATCGCTCACAATAAGTGAGATTGAAATAGTAGGCCTAGACCAACTTACGATATTTGATCACATAACTCGGGCATTTGTAACCAGAAACACTCCGAATTTGCAGATCCGCATCACAGGAACATCATCAAAAGACCTAGCTTCCATTGACCTCCCAGCAGAAAGCGGTGTAATAACCGAAGTTCAAGAAACTCTTGGCCCCAATCATAGAGACTTCACCATCACAGCCGCGCTTCCATTCACAACAGGAAATCAACATGCCAGAGGCTTTGCCAAAACCTTCACCATCACAGGAACCACCCC
>CAYLUK010000064.1:0-3246 GCA_964386875.1 uncultured Gammaproteobacteria bacterium | reverse complement strand
CAATAATCATCGCCTTCATCCTTGCCCAAATAATTCTCATCAGCTACAAAAAACTCAAAAAATAGACTTTTCAATCACAGTAAAATCAACATCCCCCAAGGAAGTTCCCTGACTTCCTTGTTTTTTGTCCGTCCCCACTGTCACATTTTCCATCTGCCATCGTTTTATTATACAGAAACCCCAAGTTGGCGTATAATTAAGCCAACACAAAGTAATAATTTGGGACATGAAAATTAACGAAAGACGCATCATCAAGAGCTGCCAAGCCGGCAATTTAGAACAATTTGGCTTGCTCTATGAACAGTACGTCAAAAAAATCTACAATTTTACCTATTACAAGACTACCAGTCGCGAAGTCGCTGAAGATCTGACCAGCCAAACATTTTTCAAGGCCTTAAATGGAATTGGTCGGTTTGATGACAAGGGGTCGTTTTCAGCTTGGCTCTACACCATCGCCCGCAACACGATTATTGATCACTATCGTTCCCAGCGTCCAGAGAGTAATATTGAAGACGCTTGGGATTTGTATGATGATAGCGATATTGAGAATGAGATAGATGTCCAAAGTGATTTGAAAAAGGTGAAAAAGTATATGACCAAGCTTGATCCTGCCCAGCGAGAGATCGTGATGCTTCGGGTGTGGGAAGACCTGTCGTACAAGGAGATCGCCCTCATCACCGGCAAGTCAGAGCAAAATTGTCGGATGATATTTTCTCGGACAATTGCCAAGATCAGGCAGGAAGCGTTGATCGCGTTACTAATAATTATTTTTTTAAGCTAACTTATATGAACAAAGAAATAAAAAATATTTTAGCTGATTTATATAAGCTGGATCGTGGTCTAAGTCAGCACGAGCCGGAGCTAATCAAAATCATCAAGGAGCTGCTGGCTTCCCGTCCCGACTCCGGCTTTAGCCAAGAGTTCAAAGATAATCTTAAAACTGAAATAATGAAACGGGCAGAGGAGATAAAAGCCAGTAATCCACAGCGAGCTCCAATTTTACCACTGGTGGCCAGATTTTCCTATGGCCTTATCGGTGCTGCCGTGATGCTAATGATCGTGGTGCCAGCGATATACTTGAGCAACAATGCGCCGACGAGCATATTAAATATCAGTCAGTCACTTGGGTTTGGCAGCAGTCCCGAGTTAAAACAGTTAGCTCAAAACGCTTTTGGCCGGCTTTCCGGCTCGCAAGATCAAATCACAGCGAATACTGGCACCGACATGATGTTGGCGCGATCGCAAAATAATGGTATGGACGCAGTCGAGGCGGGGTTTGGCGACGGCGGTATGAGTACCATTGGGATGATCGCGCCGGATTATTATAACTACCAATTCTCTTATGTCGGTGACGACTTTACTATTGACGAGAGTGAGATGGATGTCTTCAAAAGATACACCAGTGACAATGTCCAGACCAAGCTGGCCCAGCTGGTCAAGAGTGTGAACCTGGGATTTATTAATATTTCCTCATTGTCCAAAGCCAAAATCCAGAATCTTTATATTGTTGAGGACAAAGAGGGTGGCTATGCAGTCGCATTGGGCTTAAATGATGAGACCGCTTCAATCAATATTAATTATAATCAGCTTTATACTGTTGAGCCAGATTCACTCCCTCCATCAGATATTCCAAGTGATGAAGAAATAATCAAAGAATCAAACGGCCTATTGGCCAGATTTGGCGTGAACTTGCAAAATTATGACCAGCCAACAGTGGATCGTTCTTGGAAATTATATTATGATCAGCAAGGCCGGGGCGAGGACATCGCCAGATATATTCCGGAAATTATGGAGGTCATCTATCCGATCATAATTAGTGGTAAGACAGTGTATGACGAAGGTGGTAATCCAAGCGGTCCTAGAGTCAGTGTCAATATAAGATCTGGCCAAGCTAATGGCGCTTGGGGGATCAGTAGCAACAATTATCAGAGCTCCAAATATGCAGTTGAACAAGACCCGGTCAAAATTCTAGCAGTAGCGCTTAATGGGGGATACAGAAGATACTATTATGATCAGTCCGGTGGTCAGACAATAAATGTTGAGTTGGGAACGCCAAAGTTGTCACTCACCGCCGTATATAATTACCAAGGTGAAACTTACGAGCAATTGCTTGTCCCAGCCCTAGTCTTTCCGGTGGTTAATAATGCTGATCAGACTGAATTTTACCAGCAGAATATCGTCGTGCCGTTGGTGAAAGATTTACTTGATCAGAATGATGATGGTGTCAAGGTAATGCCGATGCCAGCCATAGAACCGTTGAGATAAAACATAATAGTTAACTTTCAATCCCTGGCTTTTTTCCCAAAGGCGAGGGATTGTTTTTTGTTGTTATCGCAAACCGATCCTGTTTGTCGCCGCCGTCATTGCGAGGGAGTTAAAGCGACCGTGGCAATCTCGCAGAAATCAAAAGATGTCCTCAAAAAAATTTTATAATTTTTAACTTTCTAATTTTATAAACCAAAATAGTGGATAACTTCAATTTGACACCGTATTGGCCGGAGGATATAATGAAATATATAGTGAAATCAAAGTAAACAAAAAAATATGGACATCCTCACCCCCAAGCAAAAAATTGTGCTCCAAGCCGTGCGTGAATTTATGGCGGAGAACGGCCAAATGCCCACCATCCGTGAATTACAGGTCAAATGCGCTGATCTGGGCTTGAAATTGAAAAGCACCCGAAGCATTTTCTTCTATCTCAAGAGTCTGGAAGAAAACGGCCTCATCCGGCGCACCAAGACGAAAAAGGGCTCGGAGCTGGCGTCAATTAGTAAAGAAAACTTTATGGACATTCCGATTTTTGGTATGACCAGCGCTGGTAGCGCCACCATGTTTGCCGAGCAGAGCATCATCGGCTATTTGAAGATATCTAAAAGGCTGTTCAAGCGCGAAGACATTTTCGCGATCAAGGTCGCAGGCGACTCGATGAATTTGTCTGTTGTCAATCGCAAGCGGATTGAAGATGGTGATTTTATTATCGTGGATCCCAATTATAGTACTTTCCATGACGGCGATAAGGTACTGGTCGTCATTGATGGCTTGGCCACAGTCAAGATTTTCAAAAAAATTGATAACAAGACTATTGCTCTCATCCCGCAATCTACCAATAAAAAACACCAGCCCATCTACCTCACGCCCGAAGACGAATTTGTGTTCAACGGCAAGGTGATTGATGTTTTGAAGCTTCAGGAATACACTGCGGTTTGATGGTTGACTTCTTGTTTCTTGAAATATTTGAAATATTAA
>CAYLUK010000063.1:0-3544 GCA_964386875.1 uncultured Gammaproteobacteria bacterium | reverse complement strand
TAGATGCGAATGGAGGAGTTTTTATTAGTATAATTAGTATGCATTAGTATATTGACATCGTATTATATAACTGGTTCCACCTCATGATCCATCTCTTCTTGCGCTTCGTATTTTTTCTCTATATTTTTAAAGCTGACACGTTCTTCATCAAAAAACAGATTGACTATGCCGGTCGGTCCGTTTCGATGCTTAGCAATATGAAGCTCGGCGCGATGTTTCTCTTCATCGGTCAGTGAATTTATATCATAGCCTCGATCGGCTGATTTACGGTAGATAAATATGACGACATCAGCGTCCTGTTCAATTGATCCAGACTCACGCAGATGAGACAGCTTGGGGATGGCCGGATGAGTGGCTTCCACTGCCCGAGACAGCTGTGATAAAGCTAAGACCGGGATATCAAGCTCTCTGGCAATGCCTTTGAGCGCTCGGGAGATTTCGGCAATTTCTTGAACACGGTTGTCACTACTGCGACTACCCGTGCCTTCCATTAATTGTAAATAGTCTAGGACGATTAGATCAAGCCCATGCTCTATCTGCAAGCGTCTAGCTTTGGTCCGTAGCTCCATTACATTAGTATTGGCGAAATCATCAATATAGATTTGGCTTTCAGACAAGTGGCTCATAGCTTGGCCAATTCGCGGGAAATCATCACTGGCTTCGGTCAATTTGCCGGTTCTCATTTTCCATAGGCCAACGCCGGCTTCAGCGCAGATCAAACGATCAACCAATTGTTCTTTTGACATCTCGAGTGAAAAGATTCCAACTGATTTGCCATGCTTGGTCGCGGCATTTCTGGCAATATCCAAGGCCAAAGCGGTTTTACCGACCGATGGCCGAGCCGCTAGGATTACAAGGTCAGATTTTTGTAAGCCCGCCAACAGATTGTCCAGCTGGCCAAAGCCAGTTGACAGTCCGCGTAAAGCACCCTTTTCCTTGTGAAGCTCATCAATTCGATTGAAAGCATCAGCTAGCACTTCTTTGATAGAAGTGAATTTTTCTTTTAAATATTTTTGTGAGACGGCAAAGATGGATTGTTCAGCCTTATCAAGGAGCTCATTGACTTCCTTTTCCTCATGATAGCCAAGTTCAAGAATGTGATTGGCGGCATTAATCATCCGACGCAAAGTCGCTTTCTTTTGAATTATCTGGGCGTAGGATACAATGTGGGCCGCCGACGGTGTTTGATTGGTGAGTGTCACCAGATAACTGCGACCGCCGATTTGTTCCAAGGCATTTTTCTCATTTAGTCGGCTAGTCAAGCTTAGTAGGTCAATGGCTTCTTTGCGTTCAAATAATTCAAGAATGGTTGTATAGATGATGCCATGCCGGTCTTCATAAAAATCTTCATTGGTCAAAATATCAGCAATTTTAATAATTGCATCTTTATCAATCAGTAACGCGCCTAAAATGGATTGCTCCGCCTCAATGTTTTGGGGTGGCACTTTTTCTAATGCATTTTTTGATATGTCAGCCATAATACAAGGATAATAATTGTGTTAATGTATTTTACTTATTTTATGTAATCGGTCATAATGTCTGGATACATTTTACTCGTTTTGTGGCATTAAGGCAAACACAAGTTTTAAACATATTATGCAGGTTGTATTAACTGTTGCCAAAACTGAAATTACTTGCTATAATAACAGTTGAAAATTATTAATTCATGCGCTCATAGCTCAGTTGGGTTCTGCTGTTAAGCAGAACGGGCAGAAGCGAGCTGTGAGCCGATAGGCGAACAAAGCGAGAGTCGATGGCTACGACAGCTAGGAGCAGTCAGCGCTGCCCCGGAAGAGCAACAGCCCTTTAAGCTGGAAAATTAAACAATTCATGCGCTCATAGCTCAGTTGGTAGAGCAACAGCCTTTTAAGCTGATGGTCCCAGGTTCGAGTCCTGGTGGGCGCACCAGAAAGGAATAGTCAAATTTTTCCGCTCCCTGTCGCCGATTTCGGCGACCAAATCATACGGAATTTCATAATCAAAAAGCAATTGGCGGTTTTGCAAAATGCGGTTCGACCCGATATTTTTTAGAAATGTGGCCAGTTCCGACTTTTCAGAATTTAGTAGCAGATTATCGGCTTTGTTGAGCGATAAAATAAACTCACGAGCCGGTTCGACCCAAGTCCAGTTATTATGTTCAAAATCTTTGACTTTCTCATTAAGTTCTAACTTGCGAGTTAGGATTTTTTGTTTTCTAGAAGTATACTCATCAGTTGAGATTGTCTCGCATAGATAGACATCAAGTAGTTTCTCTAACTGCTGATTAATATTCTCTAACTCGCTTTTAAGATTTTGAACATTGGTCTGAGCTTGTTCTTTGGCTGTTTTCTCATCCTTGTCCAGCTCAGTCATGATCTTTTCCTGGTCTTGGTCGTTCAAAGCAATTGTTTGAAGGTAGCTTTTAATCTGTATTTCTAGTTCTTCCTCGTGCAAAAAGTGCTTTTCCGAACATTCACCTCGTTTCTTGGTACAGCGATAATAATTGTGGCTTTTTTGTGTTTCTGCTGTTATGGAACAACCGCACGGACATTTCATCAGTCCAGTAAAAGCAAAATCTCTGTGTAATTTCTTTCGTGTTCTGGCTCTGGCATTGCGCACTTTTTGCACTTTTTCAAACAATTGCTTGGATATCAATGGCTCGTGAGTGCCCTCAAATACTTCGCCCTTGTAGCGCATTAGGCCAAGGTAGAAAATATTTTGCAACACGCTGAATACAGCATTAACAGACAATTTGCGATGATAACCGCCAGTCAGGCCGTGAGCTTCGCACCAATTCACCAAAGACAAAAGCGAATATTGGCCAGTGGCATATAATTCAAATACTTTCTTGATTTTAGCGCTCTTAGTAGAATCGACATCAATGCCTCGTGTTCGAGCATTGTTTAAATATCCCACTGGCGCAAAAGACGGCCAGACGCCGTTCCTTAGCTTTTGTCTTAAACCTCGCTTCACATTCTCCCGTAAATTGTCCACAAAATATTTTGATTGGCCAAAAGCGATATTAAGCATGAACAATCCCTGCGGAGTCGGCTCAAACCAAAAGCACGGGAATTTAAGAGCTTTTATCGTTCCTCTGTCGACTAAATGGATAATCTTGCCACCATCGACAGAATTACGCGCCAGACGGTCAGGATGCCACGATAGGATGCCGTCAGCTTGACCTTGCTCTATTCTGGCCAGCATTTCGTCGAAAATCTTTCGGCCCGGTTCTTTGGCGGTTTTTGATTCAAAAAATGAATCGGCAATTTCCAGTTTTTCTTTGGCGGCAAATTCTTTTAATTCAACTAATTGAGCCTCAATTGATAATATCTGACGATCTTCGTCTTCGGTACTCTTGCGAGCATAAATGAAATATCTCATATAGATATTTATTAATGATAATTTAATTTTAATAATTTCAAATAAACATAAAAATTTTCTTTTACCTGAATTATTATTCAGACAAAACCGCCAATTGTTTTTTGATTATGAAATTCCGTATGATTTGGTCGCCGAAATCGGCGACAGGGAGCGGAAAAATTTGACTATTCCTTTCTGGTGCTGT
>CAYLUK010000062.1:0-3711 GCA_964386875.1 uncultured Gammaproteobacteria bacterium | reverse complement strand
GTGTGGAGTTTAGAAATTATTTTAGCTAAATTATGTATTGATTCATCGCTAATCTTTTTTTTGTTGTCACTAGGCACAACTTCTTCATAAAAAGATTTACTATTATTTCTTTTTGCTAATGGACTTATATTAAAATTATAAAGAAAATTTTCTATTAAATATTCTTTATTTAAAATATTTTTATTATTCAGTGTTTTTAAAACGAAAACTTTATTATCAATTATTACTCGCTTATTATGATGTTTTTCTATAGCAAATAAACTCATTCTATAAATAATAATATAATTTTATCTATATTTTTAATGTTTTAAAAAATAAAAAAACCAATATTTAATTTGTTTTTGTAATTTTTATACAACACAAAAAATCCCAACAATAAACCAATGGAAAAATTAACCAAAGCTGAAATAGAATAATAAGTCATACAAAAAATATCCTTGTATACTCTATAATATCACAACAAAAGCAAAATAAAAAGGACGACACTTTACTGAAAGCATCGTCCTAACACGGCTCTGCCGTAGCCACGGGATGGATATTCCATGGCTCGACATAAATCTTAATATTTTGTCCTCCGGCTCGTTTAATCAAACAACCCAGCTCCTCGGGAGACCGATAATTAATCGGCCAGTTGTACATTTTCAAGAGCACATTGGCTCCTCGCGTCCGATTCATGTTGGACACAATAATCTTGCCGTTTGGATTCAAAGAACCAAAGGCAAAATTCAATAGAGTGATAACTTGATCGTCAGATAGATAATCAAAGATGCCACAGGCCTCAACAATATCAAACTTTTCATTGCCGAGTTCTTTACCTAATTTAGTAAAGAAAATTCGACGACAGAAAACTTGATCCCTTACTCCAGCTTCTTCGGCCCTACTCTCGGCAATTGCTAATGAATTTGGGCTAGCGTCAGTCAGAACTAATTCAGTGTCCTGATTTCTGCCATCCAGCTTCAAAGCCTGCAAAGCGTGGATTAAGGGTTGAGCAGAACCACAGGCGATTGACAGTGTCCTGCCACCACCTAATCCATAATAAAGTCTGGCGACTTGGCGATAGCGATTTCTCACTGCCTGTCCATTTGGACAATTCAAATAAAAATTTGACCAACAATCAGGAGATGCGCCCAGAGGCAGTACCCTCTTGCCATTCCAACAAAAAGATCCTAATGCATTGTAGACATCATCAAGTGATCCTGCCTCGGCAACGTGCTTGCAAAAATGTTGCATCAAACGAGAACCGGCATTAAATCCCCTTGTCCTCATTTCAAAAAGCTCTTCTACTCGATTGGATCCGAAACTTTGTCTAGCTTGATGAAGAGCTTCCCCATTATTTTGACCGACTTGGACAAAGTCTTCCGGCAGACTTAAGTTTTGAAGCACGACACGCAGAGACTTAATCCTAATCCATTCAGCTAACAGCCAACCAACACTCCAATCAAACATAAACCAAAATCCAGGCCACACTTTCTCAAACCCGCTTGAGCCAAGTTTAATAATTTCCACACCATCAGAAAGCTGACGAGTGGCCACTTCTTTGACTTGGGCGTCAAAGAGCGGAACTTTCTCAACACCCAACAATGACTCATTCACTATCACCACCTCCATTCAAGTTGTTTTCAGTTTTTTCAAAGAACCACCTGAATTATACCACACATCCAGCATAACTCGGATAACACCCCACCTTATCAAAGTTCCTCATTTTTGTCAAATTTTGGTTTTACAACGAATGAAAAAGAACGAATGAAAAAGAATAAACTCTGCCACCCACTATTAAGTCTTGTTTTTCATAAAATTTTGCTGCCGGTGAATTTGATTCATTTTGAACCAAAAGATATTGAGCACCACTTGTATAAGCCCAAGACATTGCCTGTTGCCAAAGCTTTTGTCCATAGCCCAGACCTCGGAAATTATTACTCACCCCGAAGTAAGGAGGGAGTAAAAACTGAATATTATAAAAATCATTAAAGACATCAAGCGGGCCAATGGCTCCGACCACCATTTTATCTTTGACAGCACACAGTATCGGTGAAACGACCCTTTGATGAAATAAATACCGATCCCACAAAAAATCAAACCCATCCAGATCTGAATCAGCTTTTAAATTAGAAAAAGTTTGTTGAATTGTTTGAGGAAGATCTTGATAATATTTAACATCGTCCAAATCATGCGTGAGCTTATCATTGCCCGCAATTTTTTTTACATAAATATTATGGCATCTATATTGATTTATATCCCATGGTTTAACAAAAGAATATACAATACACTGACCAAAATTTTCTATTGGTTTTATTTTATCAACTATTTGATTGATAAATTCAATCGAGCCATCATTTAATGGCTTGTGCCCATAACAAAATATTTTTAAAATGTTTTTACTAATAGTATTAATAACAGGGACAAATAATAAATCATCATTGACGACAATTTCTGCCAAAATTATCTTTTCCGCCTTTGACTTGAGCCAACGCCTATTTTTATCATAAGCCAAAAATTTTTCTTCAGCTGAGTTATTCAATATATCAAATAGCAAACCATCCACTGATCCCATGGAATAAGTAGGGCCCAAAATAGGCAAATAAAAAACTTGACCGGTTATGACTCCGGCCCAATAATTAGCTATTTGGTGTATACTTTGAAAATCTTTCATGTAAATAAATAGGCTTAAGGTTTAGGACCTTAAGCCGTGGTGGGTTGTGCTAAGTACACTTCCTACGTCAGTAGGGGTTGTCGTCACCTGCGCTACAAGCACAGCCGACGGACAATTCGAGCTCATCTAGGTCAATGACCTCAAGATCAATAAACTCGCGTTCATTATCCATTAAAATCACCTCCTTTCATAAGCTGACAGACTGATTCAGGCACACAGACACTTTGACTATACAAAATAATCCTAGGGGTGCATGTATTGCAGTTACCTTCTCTTGGACATAATCCACATATTATGGGACGCTTTAATAAAGATTCACTTATTTTCCTCAATTTAACTAAGCCACCAGTTCCATCCCTTAGAAAATTAATCCTAATATCTCTTGCAATCTTGCAAATACTTGCCTCGCCTCGGCAGTCAACATGAAAAAAAGTTTGACCTGCAAAACAATTCTTATTTTCAACTCCTCTGCTATCACTTATCGTCGCAATAGAGCAGTCCCGAGCTTGTATCTCTCTATGAGAATTATATCCTTTTATTGTTGGAGAAAGATTGTAATAGATAAAATATTCAGCGCCATACTTTTTTGCCAATTCTACCATGTATTCTATTTCATGCTCGTTATATTTTGTGACAATGATGTTAAACCGAATTCTTAAACCTAAGCGAAAAGCCGATTCTACTCCCTTGATAAATTCATCATATGAGCCACTGATACCAGTCAATGATTCATAAGATAAAGCAGTTATTCCATACAAACTAATAGTCATTCTGTATGGAGGAAGTTGAGAGAATAATTCACTAAATCTTTCTATGTGAGATCCGTTGGTAGAAATTGTTATCAAACAACCCGACCGATATGCGCTACGATAAACCGCCTCAAAATCAGGATCTACTAATGGTTCACCACCTGTGATTTGCAGCCAGACACATCCAGATGCGACAATAGATTCTATTATGCTTAGTTTATCCCCCAGAGACAAACTACTAGGCACTTTATTTCCCAAATAACAATGCGCACAACAATAATTACAAGCCTCTGTTATCTCATATGAAGCTCT
>CAYLUK010000061.1:1782-3880 GCA_964386875.1 uncultured Gammaproteobacteria bacterium | reverse complement strand
GGTATTTTTCTCCCCCTCCATCCTATCCCTTAAGAAAAAGAGGCGGGAAACAGGTATTGCCAAAATATTTTTTTTATGCCATAATAAAGATTGTTTAGTTTACAAACTGTAACAAAAAAGATAAAGTTTCGTCTTATTTAATGTAAGTGATAACTAATGAAGAATCCGCTATCTAAAAAGATTCTTTTTCTGAAAATTAAAAATCAGGATCCAGATGCTTATAGTCAATTCTACGACCTGTATATTACTCGTATTTACCGATTTATTTATTTTAAAGTAAATTCCGTAAATGACGCCCAAGACCTTACTTCAGAGGTCTTTTTGCGGTTGTGGCAACACATCAAAGAAAGCCGAGAAATCAAGAATATGAATGCTTATGTGTATATGATGGCGAGAAACTGCGTGATTGACTTTTATCGCGAGCGGACTAGAGATCGGGAGCTATCGCTTGAAAGTGATCAAATGCCGGAAATTCCGGATGAACAACGGGATATATTAGCTCAACAAATGAAAAATTCCGACCTTGAAAGCATTTTGACCGGGCTAAGCAATCTCAAAGATGAATATAAAGAAGTATTGGTGCTAAGGTTTTTGGATGAGCTGTCCATTACCGAGATTGCCGATGTCCTCGGCAAATCAAAAGGCGCAGTCAGGGTCCTGCTTCATCGAGCCACCAAAACACTTCAAAACAATCTGAGATAATTATAAAACTATTTTCGTTGTAATTTGCTATTTTTAGCCAATACTTCGTCAAACTGCAAAAAATGATTATCACCGTAATTCCACTACGCTTCAAATCATTTTTTTGGTTTTCCTCGTCTTGTCTAAAAATATCTAAATTACATCATAAAATAGTTTTGTAATCATCTCTGTGAAATAATTTTGTAATCATCTCAATAGACAAACATGAACGAGAAAGAATTACTCAACAAATTAAAAGACATCAAAAAGTTTGAGGATGCCGGTCAACCCCAAGAGAGTTGGGTATTGTCCAATAAAGAGATTTTGATGAGCCAAATCAAGCCTCAAACCGTCCAAGCCGAACCTCAAGAAAGAATTGGTGAGTCGGTTTATTATTTCAAATATTTTAATGAATTATTTTCGCAGAAGGTTTTGAAGCCCGTGACGGTGAGCTTAATGGTAGTTGCTATGCTTCTGACTTATTCGGCGACAGTGAGCGTGGCGAGCGCCAGCTTACCCGGTGATATGCTTTATCC
Source organism: uncultured Gammaproteobacteria bacterium (assembly GCA_964386875.1). Taxonomy (GTDB): domain Bacteria; phylum Patescibacteriota; class Patescibacteriia; order 2-01-FULL-39-33; family 2-01-FULL-39-33; genus CAYLUK01. The sequence continues at coordinate 2,663 of CAYLUK010000061.1, read as the reverse complement.
GGTCAAAACCACCAAGGAGAGACTGCAATTGGCATTGACTTTTAATGAAGAGGACAAAATAATGTTGCAACTGGATTTTGTCATCCGACGAGTGGATGAGTTTCAAAAATTGGCTTGGAAAGATGATGATGACACTACCAAAGCGCAAAAGCTTAGCCAGTCTGCCAAGCAGATATCACAGGATGTAATAGTAGTGAAAGATAATCTCAATCGAATCACAATGGCGGCTTCAATCGGAGCATTGGAATTGGCCAAACAGGTTGATGACAAGACCATTGAAGTCAAACAGGACATCACTCAGATCCAAAATCAATTATCAGATCAAGTAAAAGGAGAAGTCGCCAGTGACATTAAAGAGGCGATTGGCAACACTGAAGCGACTGGAGTTGTCGCTATTGGCGTGATTATTGACCAAGGTGAGGGGATTGTATCTAATGAAGATACAGCTGGCAGATTAGCCGAGCGGATTAAGTTGGTGGAAATTGATTTGGCCAAGACAGCCGAAGCCATTGCTAATTCGGCCACCAGCACCGCGACAATCATCCAGCCGAGCAGTGAAGTCATTTCCGGCTGGTCAGCCAATTTGCAAGATGCCCGGAAAGCCATTGCCGAAGCCAAAGATTTATTGAGCCAAGGAAAATTCAATTTAGTGTTGGACAAAATTAAGGTCAGCCAAGATATTATCAGCCAAATTAAGAATGAAATTGCGCCCCTAGCCGGATCAGTCAAAGTAATCACAACCACCAAAGATGTTGATATGTCCGGGACCAAAGGACAGATAATGGGTACCAGCACGGCAGTGATTTTAAATAATACTAATGTGATCAAGACTACCAGCACCACCGAGGAAACCAGTGAGAGTACTAGAAACATTTTGTAAT
>CAYLUK010000061.1:0-1682 GCA_964386875.1 uncultured Gammaproteobacteria bacterium | reverse complement strand
AAAAGTTAGTTATTAACATAGCTAATTGAGGGTACATTGGATTTTTGGGAGAAATAGAGCGAAGATTCCTACTTTTTTTTAAGCTTTCATGCAAAGGTTGAATCGCATTTGCGATGCCTGTAAGCTGGTAGGTAAGTACGCCTTTCTGTAATCAGAAAGGTTATAATCTCCGACTTTATCCAAAATATCCGGTGTCCTTTAATAATAAATAAAAACAAAGGTTACTATGAAAAAATTTTTAACTTACAGTGTAGTGATCGCGACTATTGTCTGGTCTTTGGGTCTGGCCGCTGTGGTACCGGTAGCGTCTGCTGCCTATACTGCTACTGCCGGCGACCTAATTAAGACTGATACTAGCTCTGCGGTTTATTACATCGGTTCTGATGCCAAACGGTATCTGATGGTCAATGCCAGGACATATTTCACTTGGTATGCTGACTGGTCTGGCGTCGAAACAATCACCCAGGACGATTTTGACAGTCTAACATCCGGCGCAAACGTCACTGTCCGACCTGGTACAAAATTAGTCACATTCAAGACTAACAAGAATGTTTATGCTGTCGCTCCAGGTGGTGTGCTTCATAAAGTGGCTTCCAGCTCTGATGATGCAGTCGCAGTCGCTCTTTATGGCGCCGGCTATGCGAGCAAAGTAACAGTCATTCAAGACAGTTTTGAAAGCAATTATTCTACTGGCGATGCTTTGACCGCTGATTCAAACCTACCAGATGGCTCACTTGTCAAATGGGAAGGCAATGATGATGTTTATTACATTGAAGACGGCGAAAAGAGATTGGTTGAAGGCGATGCTTTTGTTGCCAACAACTTTATGGACAGCAATGTTATGACTGCGCCAGCTTCAATGACTTATGACACCGGTTCATCAATTACCGGTGAAGAAGCGGCTTTAACTACTGTGGCCGGTCCGGGCGGAGCGACTACTCCTCCAGCAGGCAACGGTACTTTGACGGTTCAGATTTCAAGCACGACTCCGGCTACCGCCACTTACTTGGACAGCCAAGCTCGGGCAGTGTTCTTGATTGTTGATTTAATCAACAACAGCAGTGATGATGTGACAATTGATTCTTTCAAAGTTGAACGAGGCGGTATCGCGGGTGATTCCAGCTTTTCAACCATTGGTGCTTATGAGGACAATGTTCTTGGCACCCAGATCAGCTTGAATAAAACTTTGAATTCCGATCATTTGGCCACTTTTGGCGATGATGTGACTGTTGCCGCCGGCACCACTAAGAAATTGGTCATTGTCGGCAATATGGCAGCAGCGGTGGCTGCCGGCGATTTGCCAAAATTGGGTCTATACTCAATGGATTTGAAAGGTGATGGCACCTTAAATGCCAGTTTGCCAATTTGGGGCAATGTGATGAATCTTAATACTAATGTGGCAATCGCTGGCGCTACTGTGGCTAACGGCTCCTCCAACCCAACCACTGACGCAGCGCCAAAGGTGGGCGATACTAATATTGCGGCCGCTGAAATCAAAATTACCAATGATTCTTCAACTGAAGAAATTCAAGTTGAAAAGATTACCTTCAAGCAGGCCGGCACTGTTGCCGACGGTGATATTTCCGAGTGGACAATTGAAGATTCTTCAGACGGCACAATTTTAGGAACTGCCAAGCAGGTGAATAAATACATTCAATTCGTATTTACTACGCCATTTAAGA
>CAYLUK010000060.1:0-3958 GCA_964386875.1 uncultured Gammaproteobacteria bacterium | reverse complement strand
ATTAGATCCCACTACATCATCAACTATTCGCCAGTTATTGGGAGAACCGTATTGGCTCGAATCATTGTAGCCATTACTGTTTCTGAAAGTCATCGAGGCCACTATCCCGTTATTAGACACTCCGATTCCGGCATTATCAATTGTTAAAAATCTCGACGCTACCGGAGCAGTCACCGGCACTCCGCTACTTATCTCGTTTCTTCCTTTAACTCCACCACCCCAAACCTGAAACCAAGACTCTTGATCGAGGATATAAGAAAAATCAATTTGGGCTTGGGTATTGGTCGAATATGGCCAAATTATATTGCTAACTGCAAATTGACTTGTACCCCCAAGATAATCAGCACAATGAGTCGTTCCCACCCCCAGATCAATTCCCCGAGTAAACCGGGCTGAACCGGCAATATCACCTTCGGGATTTCCTACATCTCCACCGTTAAAAATGGGTAAATAACTCTGGTTCCAAATCAAATCAGTCCCGCTGTAACTAGCCGGTGGTGCTACCCCCATCACCACATCCGCTCCGCCACTCATGTTTTTATAAATCAACTGATCAAAACCTAAATTAATGTCAGCTATTTGGGAAAATCCAATGGTGTTGCAGGCTTGTCCCGCCGACCCATCATAAACTATTCCCGCCACATTCACCTTACAATCCCACACTTTCCAATATTGATTCGACGCCACCCACCCCGAACTGGTATATATATCAGCCATATCAAACTCTAAGGGCAACGTATCCACATCGTTGTAACCCGCATAATTTTTCGTCAGAGTTACCACCATTGTTGTTCCGGCTCCGGTGGTTAACGTCAATGCATCCACTAGTCCGTTCCAGCGCATACTGGCACTAGTTATCTGATCCCAACCGTCCAAATCTTCAATCGTAATTTCAAAAGTTACTAACCTAGGCTGGGGATCGTCATAAAACCCGCTCTGACAGATATGATGATAATTAACCGGAGAGGCAGCCACCGCATTTCCGGTCGAATTTTTTAAAACAATATTTTTCAGGTGAGGAATATCGTCCAGTCTAAAATACCCCCGACTCGACCAATTACCAATCTCCGTTCCACAGGTAGTATTTACCCCTCTCACCTGCCAAGAATAGGCATTCCCTAAAATTAACGAACCGGTTACCACTGAAGTCGAAACAGTAGTTGTCGACCATACCACAACATCAGCCATGTCTAATACCTGAACATCATAATAATCACTTGTTCCCGCACTATTGCACAATAGTGTTGCGGTCGTCCCTGGCGCCACCACCACCGGATTTGCCAAACTTCCTATAGGTGATACCAAAACCGGTGACGGTGGTGCCCCAGCATCAGCATTACTACAAATTCCGCTACAATTCGTCGCCTGTCCACACTGAGGAGAGCATGTCACACATTCCAAACATCCGCTTACTGGCGAACTACAATCATAGGTCTGTGTCCAATTGCCGCAAGTTTGACTCCCATAAGGCCCACATTCATTACATCCAACATCCTCAGTATAGTCATAAGTATTACCACATTCTGCTGTACAGGAACAACTTCTTATCGACCCTCCACAAGAAGGACCTGAGCAAGAAGGAGTGCCACTGCAAACGTCACTATATAACGTATTACAACCACCACTACCTCCACCATCACCACTGGTCGAACTAGACATATTACAACCGGTAGCAGTCGCATCACATGAAGTGACCGTACCTCCATGAAAACAACCAAGATTCGCCCAACCCCAACAACCATAATACTCACTACTGACCGACGATATCTCACATGAATATGTACCATTTATATAACTGTATGCACAATAGTAATTGTTCCAAGTCACTGTTTCTCCTCCGCTACAGCAATACCACGCTTTGACACCATCACTACCAGCAAGAAAAAAGACAAGAATCAGACTAATTTGAATCAACTTCCACATATTTTATATTGGTAATAACCCCATCGCTCAAAACCAGTAATATCACCTCTCTGTCGATAAATTGTTTAAACACTTTTCCAAATTCATCTGACGTAATCGGTTTGTATTCCACTTTTTGATCCTGGATTAAATTAACATTACTATCGTATTGTTTATCCAAACTAAATTTGTATCCGGATGGTGGTAGTGGATACTTTTCCACCATCCAACGATCATTCTTTTGTCGTCTAACTACTAAATATGTTTGATTATTTATATTTTCTAACGACTTTATTCTCACCACATATTGTGTAATCAAACCATCTTTTGAAACCAACGAAAAATCACATCCTATTTTTTTTCCATTCAAAGTAAATACACCGCACTTATTGTTCTTTGTCAAATAAATACCTGCAAAAAATGCCAAAACAACCAAGCAAAAAAACAATCCAAAACCCCAATATTTTTTCACAAATATCACAATCTATTATAACAATCATTTTCCAGCTTTAACAATTTTCAGTGTAAAAACCAGTTCTTACTTAGCCTCAGTCCCGACCACATTTCCGTTTTTACTAATGGAAATTTCTATAACATGAACGCGGGAAGAAGGTGGTCTAACCCAACCCCAACCTCGTCCCAAACCTTCTATCAATCTTCCCAGCGATATTCCATCATCTGTTAAATAATCACTTTTTCTCTGACTTCCTCTTCTTAACATCAAATCATCCAGTGCCATGTTTTCCCCATTGGCCCACAATTCTCTAGCTCGTTCTAAAGAAAGTAAATTATTCATATTAAATTAAAGCACGACATTTGTTGGGAAACGCAAATCCGGGACCCAAGTCGCCGAAAATGGTAACCATCTATCTAAACTAGGTTCAAAATTATCACCACAAAACGCCATAACATACATCTTGTCCGTTCCCAAATCTGGCACAGTTCTTGTCCCGCTGCCTTCGGCTACCACCCGCTTATGATTCCAATCAGGCACGAAAGCAGTCGTCGAATGCACTCTTTCCGTGGACACGTCTCTCACCTCTACATAAGACCCATCAAAATTTACTCTCTTGCTAACCATCCCCAACCTCCCACCAGCATAAGATGAACTTTGCTCTACAATTGTTACCGGTACCTCAAATATCTTTACTTTTCGATTTCGTAACAGATCATTCCCTGCTGACATTTGTAAACTCCACCCTCCACCCTCAAGAGGTGTCGCTCCAATCACAGCGCCCACTGTTTCCTGATTCGTCTTTGCTTCGACCCCTCGCACTCCTACCCCTTCAAGAAATTTTAAAAGCCTATCAACACCCATGCCAGCCACTCCGGCCGTCGCCAACTTAAGAAAATCCCTTCTGTCTATAGTTTGTCTCAGCATAAACCACTTTACTTTCTAACAACAGAAGCTTATCCCATAACATGCCAAAAATCAAGCCCCTAAAATCCTATATAAAAAGATACATACTCGATACTTATTATTTTCGCTATATATTTCTATTAATCTCTCCCAATAAGCTTTTATTGAAATCATGAATTATCATCGCCTGGCTTCTCGGCAAAAACAAAGCCAATTCTGTCTCAAAATTAATTCCCTTTTTACTCAACAATTGCCTGACTTTCAACAATTGTTTCTTTTGAATAGGGGATAATAGGTTTGCCCGAAGCATAAAATACAAATCATAAAAATCACGGGCTTTCTGTCTTTGAAGCAACGCTTCCACTTTACCATCTACCAATTGCGTTGTTGTCAAACTCTTCACAAAATACGGCACCACCAGATCATTTTCAACCGTAAACGCCTCACCCTCAATTAAATCTTTTCGGAAAGATATCTCAAAATGAATCTTGATCGGATCACCAATATTGCTCAAAGACACAATTCCCAAATACCCGCCGCTGGTAACTTTACTTTCTTCAATTTCTACCCCAATCCCTTCTCTCGACACATCTAGTAAAGTATCTTCTATGGCTCGTTCCCAAACCTGTTGCTTATGTACCGTAGTATCAAAATCAAGATCTTCGGAAAAACGAGGGCTTCGATAAAGAATTCTTA
>CAYLUK010000059.1:0-4120 GCA_964386875.1 uncultured Gammaproteobacteria bacterium | reverse complement strand
AAGGGATAGGATGAAGGGGGAGAAAAATACCCCTGTCCATTGACACTATTTTGCCAAAAATGATAAGATTTGTCTAGACATGTCTAGACAAATCTCCTAAAAATCCCCCTCTTTACCTTAGGAGACTTTACTCTCTTTTCCCCTTCCTTACCAAGGAGGAGATTAGGGAGAGGGTCATTATACAACACCAAAAAACATGGCAGAAAAAAAACAACCAATAAGAGTGACTCCGTCTCAAGCCGCCAATCTTTTTGGTATTAGCGAAAAAACCGTCCGACGAGCGCTCAAAAATCAAGAAATTCTATATGTCGTGGTCAGAGGGGTGTATAAGATCAACTTTGAAAGCTTACTTAAATGGTCACAAAAAAGCATTAAAACTAAGAATAAATTTGACCGCGAAGGCCTTGGTCAGTATGTGGATAAGTGGAAAATCAAAAACACCCTCTTTTCACCCAATCCTAAGACCGTGGACGGTAAAGATGGTCTGGATGTCAAATAAAAGGGGCCATAAAAGGGGTCAGCCCCTTTTAGGACATTATCATAACTTTTTTACAGTCAGCCCCCTTTTATCTAAAACGGACTCTTGATATTTTTTATATTCGGATTGGTGACATGGGTGTAAATCTGGGTGGTGCGAATATTATTATGCCCCAATAATTCCTGCACATAACGGATATCAACCCCGTTTTCCAATAAATGAGTGGCAAAACTATGACGCAAACTGTGAAAAGTGGCGTCTTTTTTGATGTTAGTTTTTTGAAGCATCCGATAAAAGACCGCCTGCGCTGATCGCGTAGTCAAAGGACCGCCCCGTTCGCTTTCAAACAAATAGGTGTTGCCATCACGTCCAGTGATCAATAGACGCAATTCAGCCACCAATTTATCGGGAATTATCGTCATTCGGTCCTTTTTGCCCTTGGCGTCTTTGACATGAATCATCAACTCGTCTATTAAAATATCACGGATTTTAAGCGTCACTGTCTCACTAACCCGCAACCCGGCGCCATAAGATAAGGCGACCATTAGTCGATGTTTGTTGTTGGCTGTGGCATTAATAATTTTATTAATTTCATCTCGGCTCAAAACCACCGGCAATTTTTTGTTTCTTTTGGCGAATTTTATGTCTATTTTTGCATAATCTTTCAAAACTTCGCGATAGAAGAATTTAATGGCATTGAGATACAGGTTGACTGTTTGTGGAGCATAGTTACTTTCCTGCTTTTTGAGTAAAAATTTTTTAATTTTATCCACATCTAATATTTCACAATTTAAACCAATAAAATCAAAATAATCACGCAAACAGCCCAGATAACTTTTAATGGTCTTGGAGCTGTAATTTCTTAATTTTAATTCGTTTTTAACATCTTCCAAATGGCCTTGCATAAAACGGTTGAGCTTGATAAAATTAGATAATAATGATTGTTGACAACAATTATACCAACAATTCGTATAATATACAAATTATCACACTTATCTACTAAACAATTCAGATAGAAAGGAATTAGCTGACATATTCCTTTTCTGGGCTATTGCCCGAAGCGTGTAAAATATCTTTCAAATTTCTTTTTCATTAAGGAGAGGGAAAATTATGGTGTTTTCTCCGCTTCGCTCCGAAAACGATTTATTTATAAAGACTTAATACTTAACTAATTATATTATGAACAAAGCAACCAAAATCGCTATTGTCGCAGCCGTAATTATCGTCGCTCTTGGATTTTTGTTTCTCAAAAATTCATCAGATCAAAATCCACAAATAACACAACAAACCGCTTACGACAAAATCGTTGAAGACGGAAAAATCAAAGTTGGTTATATTTCGTATCCTCCAAGTTTTATTAAAGATCCGAATACGGGAGAGTATTCTGGAATATTCCACGAGGTTCTCCTAGAAATCGGTAAAAAATTAGATGTGAAAATTGAATATACAGAAGAAGTTGGTTGGGGAACAATGATCGAAGCAATTAACTCTGGAAGAGTGGATTTAATCGCGACAGGTGTTTGGCCGACAACTGAAAGAGGCAAACACGTTGATTTTACTAATCCTCTATACTACAGCACTGTTAGGACTTATGTTAGAGCAGGCGATAACAGATTTGATGGAGATTTAAGCAAAATCAACAACAATGATATTAAAATTTCATCGATTGACGGGGAAATGACCTCAATAATTGCTCAAATTGATTATCCAAATGCAAAACAAGTTAGCTTAACCCAAGTAAATGATGTGTCGCAAGTTTTGTTAGATGTTGCCACAGGCAAGGCAGACGTTACCTTCGCTGAACCGGCAATAGCTTTGGAATACATGGCTAAAAATCCAGGGCAAATCAAAGAAGTCGAAAATGTAAAACCTGTTAGGGTATTCCCAAACACCATGATTGTAGGTAAAGGTGAAGCGGAATTTTTATCGACTCTAGACATTGCTATTGAGGAATTAGTTAATAATGGGTTTGTCGATAGGGTTATTGAAAAATACGAAAAATATCCTGATTCTTTCCAAAGATTAGCTTTTCCTTTTAGGGAGTATTAAACCATGTCCATACTCGAAATAATCATTCAGTACAGAGAAGGCTTTGCTCAAGGCCTTTTGGTTACATTGGAATTATGTTTGATTATTTGGCTCAGTGGTTTGGTGATAGGCGGTTTACTTGGCTGGCTTAGTTCGCGTTACAAGCTATATTTTGACGCTCCTATAAGATTGATTGCTTTTACCCTGTCGGGTATTCCTGTTTTAGTATTTTTGTTTTGGTTGCATTACCCCTTACAATCATTGCTGCAAATTCAAATCAACCCTTTCATTACTGCCACATTGACTCTTTCCATAATCAATATTTTCAGTGTGTCAGATATTGTTCGTAATGGCATAAAAGATATACCAAAACAATTTATTGAGACGGCTGATGTTTGCGGCATATCTCATAAAAAAAGGTTTTGGAAAATTGAGCTACCACTTATTTTTCGCCACGCCATATCACCTTTTATTATTGTGCAAGTAAATATGCTGCACATGACTCTTTTTGCAAGCCTTATTTCCGTAGATGAAATTTTTAGAGTTGCGCAACGTGTCAATTCAATAATTTACAAACCTGTGGAAATATACACGGCACTAGGTATATTTTTTCTCATGATTTCCCTACCATTAAATGGGTTGGCATTATGGTTTAAACATAAATACGCCCGTGATTTTTCCGAGAAATAACCGTGACAACATGATAAAAGGAATTAACATATCGAAGTCATTCGGCAACAAAAAAGTCTTAAATAAAGTCAATATTAAGATAAAACAAGGCGAGGCGGTTGTCGTTATGGGTCCAAGTGGCAGTGGAAAAACAACTCTATTAAGAAGTCTCGCTTTACTAGATAAGCCTGATAGCGGAAAAGTAGTGGTTGATGACAAGGAATTTGTTTTTCCTAATGACAGCGATTTTAAAAAACCTTACCCAAAGGTAACGGTTGTATATCAGCAATTATTTTTGTGGCCCCATTTAACCAACAGAGAAAATATTACACTTGCGGTAGAAAATACAGACTACGCAACACAACTTGATGAATTGATTGATTATCTTGGCATGGGTAAGTTTATTGATAATTATCCAAACCAGTCATCTGTCGGTCAAAAACAAAGAGTGGCCATTGCCAGAGCTTTAATTTTGAATCCAAAGTATATATTTTTTGATGAAATAACTTCTGCGCTTGACGAAAAGCAAGTGAATAATATAATCAAAATTATTGATGATCTAAAAAGAAAAAACATTGGAATATTTTTTATTACACACCACAATCATGTTGCGGAAAAAATCGGAGATAGCATTATTCACATGAACGAAACAGAATAAAGTGTTTGGGCTACGTGGCATTCCCTGTTATTCAACAGGGCAGGCACCCCTTATTCCCCTCTGCCCGTCTCCCAAAACGGCAAAAGAAATTTGAAAGATTTTTTTACACGCGTTCTCTTTCAGAGAAGAATAGAAAAGGAATACGATCAGCTAACAGCGTATATCTGGTTACGGCTCTCCAGAGCCTCCACCCATATCTCCCTACGGGAGACATCAGATATACGCAAACGTTATATGAAATACATGTTTTCCTTTTGGGGCTATCGCCCCAGCTCTTAAAAAGAATC
>CAYLUK010000058.1:3088-4433 GCA_964386875.1 uncultured Gammaproteobacteria bacterium | reverse complement strand
ATCCATCATTGATTGACTTGGTTGAAGAGGAAATTAGAGATTTGCTCAAAAAATATAACTTTGACGGCGATAATGCTCCAGTTATTAGAGGTTCAGCTTTAAAAGCGTTGGAAAATCCAAGTGGTAGTGATGCCGAGCCAATTATGAAATTAATTGAAGCGCTAGATACTTATATCCCAGAACCGACGCGTGATGTTGATCATGATTTTTTAATGCCAATTGAGGATATCTTTTCAATTGAAGGTCGCGGTACTGTTGTGACTGGTAGAATTGAACGTGGCATTATTAAGCTTAACAGTGAAGTTGAAATTGTTGGTCTTAATGATACGGTCAAGACCATTGTTACCGGAATTGAGATGTTCAATAAGAATCTTGACGAAGGTAGAGCTGGTGATAACGCTGGCATACTTCTTCGTGGTACCAAGAAAGATGAAGTTGAGCGAGGTCAAGTGTTGGCTAAGCCAGGAAGTATTACTCCTCATACCGAGTTTGAAGCTGAAGTATATGTCCTGTCCAAAGAAGAAGGTGGTCGACATAAACCATTTTTCAAAGGTTACAAACCACAGTTTTATATCCGGACCACTGATGTGACTGGAGAAGTTGAATTACCAGAAGGCATAGAGATGGTGATGCCAGGTGATACTAGAAAGCTGAAGATTAAGCTTGGTAAGACAGTGGCGATGGAAGAAAAAATGAAATTTGCTATTCGTGAAGGCGGTCATACTGTTGGTGCTGGTGTAGTATTAAAAATCATTAAATAAATATAGATTGGTTGGAGACGGGGATTTTCCTCGTCTCCAATCCGTGTCTTTAAATAAGAAAATAAAAAAATAAGAAAATAAGAAATTAATTTTTTAGTTTACTACTTTCTTAATTTATTAAATTAAAGATGGCAAGCAAAATAGACAACATTGAAGGTGAAAAGACTCACCAGCGGATTAGAATCAAGATTAAAGCTTATGATCACAAAGTGATTGACAGCTCACTTCATAAAATTATTGAAACCTGTCAAAGGTTTGGCGCCAAAATTGCTGGCCCAATTCCACTGCCGACTGAAACCAAGAAATACACAGTCAACAAGTCTACTTTTGTTCATAAAGATAGTCGGGATCAGTTTGAGATGAGAGTTCACAAACGATTATTAGATATTATTGATCCAGACCCAAAGACGGTTGATGCCTTAATGAGCTTGAATCTTCCAGCTGGCGTCAATGTAGAGATTAAAATGTAATCACAAAGGTCCATAACAAAAATGGAGAAAGATCCCGGGTTAAGAGTAGATTTTTGGGGAAAACCTCCATTGTTGGTATAGATTATAAAAGGAAATAATATATATCTTAAAATT
>CAYLUK010000058.1:0-3078 GCA_964386875.1 uncultured Gammaproteobacteria bacterium | reverse complement strand
CAGCTCTCAATTATTGAGAGTTTTGAAGGTTGAAATCTGGCTCGTTAAGATATGACCAGATTTTTTTTATCTGACAAGTTTATAAATTCTGTTCTAATGTGTTAAAAATTCGTATTATTAGCATTAATTAGTATATTAGTATCGATTTATGAAGTTTATCATTGGAAAAAAGTTAGAAATGACTCAAATCTTTAGAGAAGACGGCAGGGCAATTCCGGTGACTGCAGTTTTAGCGACTCCAAATGTTGTCACCCAAATCAAGGGTGATGATGACAACTATAGTGCCGTTCAAGTGGGATTTGGCCCAGCTCAAAAAATTAAGAAGGCTAAAGCGGGGCACCTTAAAGGGATTGGTCAGATTAAGACCATGCGTGAGTTTAAAGTACGACCGGAAGAAATCAAGGATTTGAAACGAGGCGATGAGATTACAGTTAATGTTTTTGAAGTTGGTGATAAGATTAAGGTGGTTGGCACCTCAAAGGGCAAGGGCTTTCAGGGTGTCGTCAGACGACATGGTTTTCATGGCGCTCCTGCAAGTCATGGTCACAAAGATCAAGAGAGAATGCCCGGATCGATCGGCGCGACTGATGCGGCTAGGGTTTTTAAAGGGAAAAAGATGCCTGGTCAGATGGGAAATGCTAGGTCAACAGTCAGTGGTTTGGAAATCATCGAAGTTGATAGCGTAAAAAATATTTTGTATATCAAGGGCGCAGTACCAGGAGCAAGAAACGGATTACTACTAGTTGGTGGACCAGGTGAGATGGAATTAACAAATGCGAATGACGCAAATAAAAAAGATGCGAATATTGCGAATAACACTGATAAAGAAGTAAAGGAAGAAAATATAGAGACAAAGAAAAATGAAAAGAAGGAAACACTAAAACAAGAAGAGAAGAATAATTAATAATTAATTAAAATAAGATACAAGTAACAAGATACAACGATACAAACAAATTTCAAATAACAATAATCAAAATTCAAAAAATATTTGTATATTTGTAAATAAATTTGTAGATTTGTAGGATGAATGTATGTTGAAAGTACCAGTTTACAATTTAAATGGTGAAAAAACAAAAGATATTGAGATCAGCTCACGAATTTTTGATCGTGTTGTTCGTCCAGACGTGGTACACCAAGTAGTTGTAGCTCAACAGGCTAACGCTCGGTTTGTCTTGGCTGATACTAAAGATAAAGGTGAAGTCAGTGGTGGTGGCAAAAAGCCGTGGCGTCAAAAAGGTACTGGTCGGGCTCGACATGGCTCCTCTCGTTCTCCACTTTGGGTTGGTGGCGGTGTCACTTTTGGGCCGACTAAAGATCGCAATTTTACAAAACAGGTAAATAAAAAGCAAAAACAGCTAGCACTAGCAATGTGTTTATCAGATAGAGTGGTAGAAAAGAAATTGGTCGTGATTGATGAGATTAAATTGGAATCCGGCAAGACTAATTATTTGCGTAATTTGGTTATCAATATCAAAAACAAAATTAGTGATTTGAAGGAAAGTAAAAAAGTATTGATAGTTTTGGATAAAAAAGATGCAAAGATTGTCAGAGCAGCTGTGAATTTGGATGACATTAAAATTATTTTAGCTGATAGTTTAAATTGTATTGATATATTGAAATATAATTCATTGTTAGTATCAGAAAAGTCAATTAAGGTGATTGACAAACATTACAAGAAGATAAACGAAGCAATAAAATAATTCCAAAATTAGAAACTTAAATAAAAACTATGGGTATTTTAGATAGATTTAAAAAAAAGTCAGACCAGCCAAATGACCAGCAGAAGCCGGAGCTTAAGGTGGACGCGACAAAACCGATGCAGGAAAAACCTGATCATGTCAAGGCGGTGAGTGACCAAAATGAAAAAAAGGTGGTCAAAAAGGTTAAAGTAGAAGACCGTCGAAGTAAAACTGCAAAATCTAATGTGCTTGGAGTATTGATCAGGCCACTTATTACAGAGAAAGCAACTAATATTGGCCAATATAATAAATATATATTTGAAGTAGCAGAAAGTGCCAACAAAATTCAGATTTCACAAGCGATTGAATCGCGTTATGGTGTTAAGCCCCAGAAGATAAATGTGATCAATAATATGGGTCGGCAAGTCAGATATGGTAGAATAATGGGTAAGACTAAAAACTGGAAAAAAGCAGTTATTACATTACCTGAAGGGCAGAGTATTCAAATACATGAGGGAGTCTAGAATAAAAAACTAAAAAATAAAAAACTAAAAAATTAATTTCTTACTTTCTTAATTTATTATTTTCTTATAAAAATGGCAATTAGAATTTACAAACCAACCACACCAGCCAGACGTCAAACATCAGTGTTGACGAGTGATGATATTACCAAAAAAAAGCCAGAAAAAAGATTAATTCTTTCAGGCAAGAATATGGCTGGCAGAAATAATCGGGGCAAGATAACAGTCAGACATCAGGGCGGTGGCAGTAAAAAGAAAATTCGGATTATTGATTACCGACGGGATAAATTTGATATTAGCGCTACAGTGAAAGATATTGAGTATGATCCAAATCGGAATGCCAGGATTGCTCTATTATTTTATATTGATGGTGAGAAGAGATATATGGTGGCTTCTGATAAGTTGAAAGTTGGCGATAAGATTATCAGCTCATTGAAGGCAGTAGAATTTAAAGTTGGTAATGCGATGCCACTGAAAATGATCCCGCCAGGTATGACAGTGTATAATGTTGAGCTTTCACCCGGTAAAGGTGGACAGCTGGCGCGTAGTGCCGGGGGTGGTATTTATTTGATGGCGATAGATTCTGGCAAAGCGCAGCTCAAGATGCCTTCAGGTGAGATACGTCTAGTTTCAGAAAATTGTTTGGCTACCATTGGTTCAGTTGGCAATTCAGAGTTTAAGAATATCCGATGGGGTAAAGCTGGACGGATGAGACATAGAGGTATTAGACCAACAGTCCGTGGTAAGGCGATGAATCCGGTTGACCATCCTCATGGTGGTGGTGAAGGTAAGCATCCAATCGGTATGAAACGTCCGAAAACACCATGGGGCAAACCAGCGCTTGGAGTAAAAACTAGGAAAAAAGGCAAAAAGTCAGA
>CAYLUK010000057.1:0-4593 GCA_964386875.1 uncultured Gammaproteobacteria bacterium | reverse complement strand
TATCCTTCCAGATCAAAAGCACTAACGCTTTGATAAATACGCCAATCCAATGCCAAACTGACCGGCCACCAGTGCCGGCGCCGATAATAGTGAGTGGCAAGCCGATTTCATTATTATAATTCTTAATATTTTTCCTGACGCTAAACCTGTGCGACAAGATTGTATAAATCGCCTCTTTAGTGGATGTTTTACCAATACTGCCGGTCACACCGATTATTTCCGGCTTATATTTGGCTAAAATCGCTTTGGCCAGTTTAGCTAATATCTTTTGAACAATTTTCTTTAACATAACCTACTTATTTACAAATATTAATACAAATTTACAAATATTTTTTAATATATTATCACTCTTCTGTATCCCGTGTCATTTTTACTTTTTACCTTAGACATTAGATATTTTATTAGAAATTAGATAAATTAGGTGAATTAGAAATTTACTTAATTATTTATTTCTCGTATTTAATGTTTTATATCTTATTTTTTATTTTATTAATTCACTTTTTCTTCTTGGTCCTTAATTCCATCATATGGCACATTATAGTACTGCAAGATAAATTTTGCAATGTCTTTGAAAACCGGCGCGGCCGACTCTACTCCGGTCTTGGCCCACTGGGGCTTGTCCAATCTCACCAAGATTACAAATTTTGGATCAGAAAACGGAGCAAAGCCGACAAAGGATGTGATCACATCACTAGTATAACCACGACCGACTGTACTGGCGACTTGAGCCGTACCAGTCTTGCCAGCCACCCGATATCCAGACACGGCAGCGGTCTTGGCATGTCCGTTTTCCACCACACTAACCATCATCCCTGACAGCATCAGCGCCGCTTTGGCAGATATCACTTGACGAACTTCCTCGGGCAAAATATTTTCAACTTCATTTTTACTATATAAAATTTGAGACACAATATATGGTTTCATCATTTTACCACCATTAGCAATCGCACCCATCGCCTTGACCATCTGAAGTGGCGTCACTTGGATACCTTGGCCATAAGATGCTGTCGCTGCCCAAATTTCTCCGGGCTGGTCAAGATTGGAAATATTGCCGGCTGACTCATTATTTAATTGAATACCGGTCGGCTGGCCAAAATCAAAATCTTTAATATAATCAGCAAACACCTTGGGCGTAATTTGCCTCATCGCATATATTACTCCAGTATTAATTGACTTTTCCAACACTTCGGTCATGGTCTGAACGCCATATACCTTGTCATCAAAATTATTAATGGTGTATTTGCCAATAGTTTCACTGCCGGTATCGGTAAAAGTTGAATTTGGATCGACTTTGCCAACATCAAGCGCGGCCGCCATAGTAATTGGCTTAAAAATCGATCCCGGTTCATAAGCGTTGAAAATTACTGGGTTATTATAAACATCAATATTCTCGACTTTACTATATTCATCAGGATCAAAATCAGGCGCACCACACATTGCCAATATTGCTCCGGTCTTTGGCTCCATCACTACCACTGCTCCGCCTTTGGCTTTAAAATAATCCACTGCCTGATATAAAGATTGGCACGCCTTATACTGAATCGCTCGGTCAATTGTCAATACTAAATCAGCGCCATCTTCCTTCTCCTTAAAATTATGGCTGGCAACTGGGATGATATTACCCCAAGCATCTCGTTCCGAACGAATCTCACCAAACTCACCAGCCAACAATTGGTCAAAATAGCCTTCTAAGCCATATTTGCCACTTCGAGTGTCATCTTCATAATTATAGCCCCAAAAACCAAACACATGACCACCCATGCCCTTATCAGGATAAAAACGCCAGACCTCGTCCTTGAAAGCTAAGCCACTAATGTTTAAGGCTTCGATTTGCTCTACCTGCTGATCTATTAAGCGACGACGAATCGGCTCATAAGGATCATCAGCTTTAGACAAAATATTTGTCAGTCGCTCAACTTCCAATTTATTCTGCTCTTCATACCAAGTTTCTCGCCGAGCCTGCTTGATCTCTTCAGCCATTTTGGGATCCAAATCGGCTGATATATCAACAAACAGCTCTGCCTCGACTTTAATAATATCAATATCTTCCGGCAAACCGAGAATTTCAAACAGAACTTTGGCGGTTTCTTCCGGACTAACAATAATACTGGGCACGGCATAAAGCATTGGCATTTTTTTATTGGTCACCAGCGGAAAAAGTGTCTGCTGACCGCCATTATTTTCCACCACATAAATTGAGCCCCGCTCCGGAAATAATTTTTGGTAAAGCTCGTGTTGACCGGACGCCAAAGCAGTATAGAAATGACCTTTTAAAATCTGAAGGTCAAATAACTTAATAATGGTAATCGCCGCCACGATGACAAAAAAAGCGGCCAGAACCTTAATTCTGCCCTGCCCGTTGACTGATTTTCTGTGATAGTGTCTGTTGCTCTTCCAGCCCATATTCTTTTATCTTAATGCCATAGCTGATCCCAATGGGGTAATTATTTCTACATCATTAGTAGCAATCAAATCCATATTTTTAACATTTTTGGTAATGCTGGCCATTGATTGTAGCTCAATATATTGAAGATTTAATTGATCACTATTGTTTTTCAGCTCTTCTACTCGTTGTTCCAAGTCTTTAATTTGATATCCTTTGGTGGCCACAAAATTAGTCTGCATTAGATATGACAAGCCAAACACGACGGTGACAATCACTAGCAAAACTGAAGCCAGTCGCCAACTAAAAACTGATTTTATAGTGTTAAAAAGTTTTACTTTCTTGTTTAATTCCGGAAAGTGGTGATTACATTTTTCTTTTTTCCAAGTTTTACACATAAAATTAAGAAAATAAAAAATTAATTTAACATTAAAGCCGTTTCTTTTCGACGACGCGCATTTTAGCGCTATGACTCCGAGGATTGGATTTGACCTCATCTTCACTGGGATAAATTGGCTTCTTGGTCAATAATTTTATTTTAGAATTGTCTGCCTTTGCTTCTTGACGGAAAAAATGCTTCACAATCCTATCTTCGCCACTATGAAAGGAAATTACCACTAATCGTCCACCGGGTTCCAATACTTCAATCGCTTCCGGCAAGACTGCCATGATATTGCCAAATTCATCATTGACTGCAATCCGAAGCGCCTGAAAGATACGAGTGGCTGGATTCCTTCTTGATTTTGATTTGAAGTGCCTAAAGTAGACACTTGAGACTAGCTGGACAAGCATATCAGCCGTCTCAATAATCTGGTCTTGTTCGCGATTCTTAATTATTTTTTTGGCGATCGGTCCGGCTAAGGGCTCTTCTCCATATTTTTTAAATATTTCAACTAATTCTTGATAACCATATTTCTGCAATATTTCTTTTGCAGTCGATCCGTCTGACAAAGAATTATATCTTAAGTCAAGAGATCCTTGATCTTGGAAGCTAAATCCCCGACCTTCTGAATTGAGCTGATCTGATGATAGCCCAAGATCCAATAGGATGCCATGAATTTTATTAACTCCTGCGACATTAATTATTTTTTTTAAATTCTTATAATTGTCATTAACCAAAATAAGATTGTCATTTGAGCTCGACTCTACTACTTCTGGATCCCAGTCAATGCCAATCAACTTTCCCTTGGGCTTAATCTGGTTTAAAATTGCCAAGGCGTGACCACCACCGCCAAAAGTGCAATCAACAAAGTTTTGATTCTTGGTTGGCTGTAAATAATCAAGTGCTTCTTCCAACATCACTGGCTTATGAACGGTATGTATCATGTTATACTCCTAGATCATCGAGGGCTTCGGCAATCTGGCTTGAATTCTTCTCGGTCTCGCCCTTATATTTATTCCACCTAGCTTCATCCCAAATTTCCAAACGGTTATAAAGTCCGGCGATAATTGTCTTTTTATTAAGTCCGGCAAACTCTCGTAAATATTCCGGCAAAATAATCCTACCCTGTTTATCAACATCCACGTCCATGGCGCCGGCTAACATTAATCTGGCAAATGCTCGAGTGTTGGCCTTACTTATTGGCAAAACGGCAAGTTTTTGCGCCAATTGATCCCACTCCTTTTTGGGGTACAAAAAAAGGCAGTTGTCTAATCCGCGGGTGACGACTGCTTTTTTCAAATCACTGCGAAACTTGGCTGGTACAGCCAAACGCCCCTTAGTGTCAAGATTGTGTGAATACTGACCAATAAACATTGAAGTTTGTCTGCCATTAACGTTGAATTAGATTAATATCTAATTGATGTATTTGTCCACAGCGAGAATTGGGATACCACCACTTTTCCCCACTGTTCACCTTACATTACTTATTTTACACCACTTTATGGTTTGTTTCAACACCTTGTCAATGAATTAAAATAAATAAAAAATGCCATATTTTATGGCATTTTTTTGAGTATATTACAAGTTTGGTGGATAAGTGGTGGATAAAAAACACACAACACAAACAATCTTACGCCATGCAATCCAAATAACTACCCGATGTTCGGCTCACTGCCATATTTTGGCATCACAATATTTAATTTCTTTTTATTTGACTTGTAATTTAAAACTTGTTTAACTAATTCCTCATCATTTTTATAATCTGTTTTATTTATCCCAACAACTGACACAGACAAAGCATAAGCCAAAGTGTTGGCCACTACCACGC
>CAYLUK010000056.1:0-5030 GCA_964386875.1 uncultured Gammaproteobacteria bacterium | reverse complement strand
AACACTCTTAATTAATAATATCAACTTAAATAAAATATGTCAATAATAACGTATAATAATAACGTATAAATAACGTATAAATGATTTTTTCAAAAAATATAGAAACAAAAAAGGCGGAATATATCCGCCCCCGAAAAATTATTGTTTTTCAATCGTTATTACATCGCTAAGCTCTGCGCCATTTCCACCAGCCGATTGGAATAGCCCCATTCATTATCATACCAAGCCAAGACCTTGACCAAATTGCCACCGACCACTCGCGTAAACTCCAAATCAACAATCGCTGAATAAGGATTACCAATATAATCGGACGATACCAGTGGCTTGGTAGTGACAGTCAGCACTTTTTTATATAATGGATTTTTGGCCAAATTTTTAAATTCATCGTTAATTTGTTTGACCGTCACATTTTTCCGCTTTAAAACGGCGGTGATGTCAGCGATTGATCCACAAATAGTCGGCACCCGTAGAGCAATGCCGTCAAACAAATCTTTTAAACTCGGGATTGTCTTGGTGGTCGTCATCGCCGCGCCAGTAGAAGTTGGAATTATATTTTGAGCGCCAGCTCTAGCTCGTCGCAAATCTTTGTCCGGACTGTCAACTATTTTTTGCGAAGAAGTATAGGAATGAACCGTGGTCATCATCGCTTTCTCCACCCCAAATTTTGACTCCAATGCTTGAATTATTGGTGAAATGCAATTGGTCGTGCATGATGCCATTGATACTACCTCATCGCACTTATTATTTTTAATACAAGTATCTGTATATTTAGTACCAAAAACTATCGTTTGAACAGTGCCATCTTTGGCTGGAGCAGAAATTACCACCCTCTTGGCACCGGCAGTCAAATGACCGGAAGCGCCTTTTTTGTCAGTGAAAAAGCCAGTGCATTCAAGCACCACATCAACATCCAATTTTTTCCAAGGCAATTTGGTTGGATCCTTTTCCTGATAAACTGGAAATAATACTCCTCCAACTTTGATCCCGTCTTTAGTTGCCAACACTTTCTGGTCAAATTCGCCATACACCGTGTCATATTGAAGTAAGTGAGCTAGAGTCTTGGTGTCAGTCAAATCATTAATGACGACCACATCAATATCCCTCTTAGTCAAAGCAATTTTAAAAGCGGCTCGGCCAATCCGGCCAAATCCATTGATGGCTATCTTTTTCATAAAATTAGGAATTAAGATTATTATTTTCTTATTAATAATTATAGCAAATATATGAATAAAAAAAAACCGCCTAGATAATTGCTAGTGCGGTTCAACACTATACTTTTAGAAACCTACTTAAAGACAGTAAAAAATTCTCTGTTTCTAAATCAGTCCCATCAATTAACTCCTTCCAAAAATCAAAGGCCTTTTGTCGCCTACTATCAGTATCAGCCCTAATTGCCATTATTAAAATCCTTAATCCTGCATTAACATCATCGGCTCTCTTTAATTGCCATGACCTTTTCATTTCTCTTCTCTCCTCTTTGTGCGCGTTCGACGCTATGCGTTTTGTCTTTTGCGTTATATGCTACTTAATCGGCACCTCCACCACCATCTGTTTTGTGTCGCCACCCTTTTCTGGATCTAGTCGCACATCCACACTACCCCGAAGTGTGTGCCAGCCGATGATTTCTCCTCGGCCATGCTTAGTCCGAACACGTGTGCCAATCGGTGGCAATTTCTTGCCCAGCTCCTCATAAAGATCTTGCTCATATGCCAGACAACATTTGAGCCGGCCACAAATTCCTGACAACCGCTCTGACCCTCGGTGCGCTACTTGTTGCTGTTCAGCCAGATCTGACGAGACATTGCCTAGTTTTTTCAAATGACCACGACAACATAAATCTTCACCGCATGTCCCAATATCACCCATCACCTTAGCCTCATCTCTGACACCCAGCTGATGAAGACGAATTGATTTTTGAAAGTGGCGAGTCAGTTCCTTGACCAACCCGCGGAAATCCACCCGACCTTCGGCGATAAACGCAAAGATTAACCTCTGACCGTCAAAAGAACAATGACAATCCACCAGCTTCATATCAAGCTCATGCCGTTTGACTAATTTTTTACAATAATTAATTGCCTTGTTTTTTTCCTTGGTGCTATTGAAATTTTCTAAGGCAGTCAAATCTTGACGATTGGCTAATCTGTCAATTGGTTTGATGCCACCAAGCTCTTTGATTTGCTCGTCTGTGTATTCTTCCATTACTACCACTTTGGTCACTTCAGTGCCATATTCAGTGCTGACAACCACATAATCCCCTGCTTTCAAATCAAAATCTTTCGGGTCAAAAGCATACATCTTATCCCAAGGTGTAAATTGTACCAAAGCGACTTTCATATATTAGACGCTAAATTTTTTAAATTCTTTTATTTGAACATCCTCACCCGCCTCTTTGAGTAAATCAGAAATATTTTTGTCTTCATCTTTAATAAAATCTTGATGCATCAAACACACCTCTTCATAATATTTGTTCAGCTTGCCTTCAAGTATTTTGTCCAAAATATTTTCCGGTTTACCTTCGCCCAAGAGTTGCTCCCGATAAATTTCTTTTTCCTTATTAATTTCGGCTTGAGAGATGTCATCGGGTTTAATATATTTGGGACTCATCGCCACGACTTGCATTGCCAGTTCACGAGCTAATTCTTCTGTACCACCTGATAGCGACACTACAGCCACCACCTTATTATTTGAGTGCATATAACTACCAATAATCTCCCCGCTCATAATTCCACATTCACCAAGTTGAATATTTTCGCCAATTTTGATGACCAGTTCATTCTTAATTTTAGCTTCCGCCCACTCTTTAAATCCCGCCTCGCCGTCAGCCAAAAGCTTCTTGGCAAATTCGGCCACTGCCAAAACAAAATCTTCATTAAGAGCGACAAAATCGGTTTCACAATTTAGAACTACCACTGCCACCTTATTACCCTCGCGGGCAATTGACGCTAGCCCTTCATTAGTAGCTCGCGTAGCTTTTTTAGCCGACTTGGCTTCGCCTTTTTTACGCAAGATTTCAATGGCCTTCTCAATATCGTCACCGGCTTCAATCAAGGCACTTTTACAATCGCCAATACCGGCGCCGGTTCGATCTCTTAATTGTGAAATAGTTTTTATGTCAACTTGCATATTTTAAAAGAATTATAAATTAGAAATTTTTAATTTTTAATTTTATTAGGTGAATTAGAAATTTTCTTTATTTTTCTGCCTTGTTTTTACCTTCAATAACCGCTTTAGCGATCAAACTTGTGATCATCTCAATAGATTTAACGGCGTCATCATTGGCTGGAATTGGAAAGTCTATAAGTTCCGGATTAATATTGGTGTCACAAAATCCAATTACTTTGACGCCTTTGGCTCGGGCTTCCAAAACAGCAGTTTTTTCTCGCTTCACATCAAGGACAAATATTGCTTCCGGAATCTTTTTCAAGGTCACTAGTCCGCCGACTAATTTTTCTAATTTTTCAATTTCTTTATTGAAGTCAACTTGTTCTTTCTTGGTATACTTTTTCAAAGCGCCAGATTCTCGACGCTGTGTCAGATCAATGTACTTCTTGATTAATTTACTGACATTAACAAAATTAGTAAACATACCGCCGATCCATCTTTCTTTAATGTATGGCATACCAGACTTGGTAGCATATTTATCAATGATCGCCTGACCCTGCTTTTTTGTGCCCACGAACAAAACCACGCCACCATTTTGTACAACTTTTTGCACATAGTCAGTAGCAATTTCAAGCTTCTGTAAAGTCTTCTCCAAATCAATAATATGCACGCCACCACGCTCGATGAAAATATATTCTTTCATCCGTGGGTGCCAACGACTTTTTTGGTGACCAAAATGGACACCGGCCTGAAGCAATTCTAATATTGTTGGTAATTGCATAATTTTTCCTTTCTACCTCTACTTCTTAATCATCCATCCGCCAGTCGGTGAAGGGACAAGGAATTTTCCGCCAGAAGCAAACGCCAAGGCGAAGAAGTATGAGTGATTATTCCTGCTTTTAGCACAGGATTTATTTAAATTTACAATATCTAATTTAACAAATTCCACCATATTTGTCAAACTCAATAAAAAATGACCAATAATATGTATGTTTTTAATAATTTTTCTTAACTATTGACTTTTAATAATAAAACCATTACAATAATGAAGTAAATAACAAACCAACATAATGAAAAAAGACACACACCCGAAATATTATAACAAAGCCAAAGTCACTTGCGCCTGCGGTAATAGCTTTACTGTTGGCTCAACTTTGGAAAGCATCAACATTGAAATCTGTTCTGCCTGTCATCCATTCTATACTGGCAAACAAAAATTGGTTGATACAGCCCGTCGCGTAGATAAATTCCAAAAACGCGCTGAAGCCAAAAAGGATATTGCAGCCGCCAGGAAAGGTAAAAAAGTAAAAAAAGCCAAACAAAAGAAAATCCAATCAACCAAGAAAGTAAAAGCTGAAACAGACACAGTTGAAAAAGTCAAAAAATAACCAAGCTAAAAAATGACTCATAATATAGCTTTATGAGTTATTTTTTTATATAATATAAAGGAGATGGTTGCAAAACTATTTTAAATAAGATATGGAAGACAGACTAAAAGAAATCCAAACCAGATTTGACGAGCTTGAACGGCTTCTCCAAGATGAGGCGGTAATTTCTGATGCCTTAAAAATGAAATCAGTCGCTCAAGAATATGATGACATTAAAGAGGTTGTGGCCGCCAAAAAAGAACTAGAAAAGATAAACCACGAGATTAAGGAAACGATGCAGTTGATTCAAGAAAGTAAAAATGATGAAGAATTACGGCAATTGTCAGAAGAAAACAAGAGTCTTCTGTTTCAAACCAAAGCTGATACAGAGAAATTAATCCAAACTCTATTAATCCCCAAAGACCCTAATGATAGTAAAAATGTGATTGTAGAAATTAGGGCCGGCGCTGGTGGTGACGAGTCATCGCTATTTGCCGCCGAACTATTTCGAATGTACTCCAAATTTGCAGAGAAAAATAATTGGCAAGTAAAAATCCTCTC
>CAYLUK010000055.1:1970-5128 GCA_964386875.1 uncultured Gammaproteobacteria bacterium | reverse complement strand
CTATATCTTTCAGTTTAACAGTTTTTCTATCTGGCTTGCAACCCAGCTTAGCCAGAAGTCCCCAAACCCATGAAGATAAATTTTTATCACCATTAAGCGCCTTACCAACAAACAGGAACTGATCTTCTTTCAATTTTACTCCGATTCTTTGGATTCTATTTATCGCAATATAAGAATCCATAAACCTTGCACATACTACCGGATGCATCATTGATCTCCTTATTATTTTCAGTTTTTTCAAAGAACCACCTGAATTATACCACAAATGGCATAACTCGGATAACACCCCACCTTATCACAATCCCCGGCTTTTGTCAAACGAATGAAAAAACGAATGAAAAAATACAACGAAAAAATACAATAACAATAAAATTATTTCAAAAATGCCTTATATGTTTGATAATGTTTTTTATCAGTTTTATATACATTTCTAATCTTTTTTTTATTTTTGGGATCCCTAACAGCAACATCACGAATCCATTGATCATTATTATGCATTTTTATTATCTGTTGAGCTATTTGTTTGTTTTGCATGTTATTTTAAAATAAAGGGGAGTGGACTATCTCCCCATAAATAGATGAGTGATTGCCTTTCCTATAGGCAGTCCTGCCTTTTGCTCGACAAAACCCCATTGTCCATTGGGGTTAATCTCTAAGAAGTGGTATTCACCATCAGGTGAAACAATTATGTCAATACAACCATATCGTAGGCCGAGCCGAGACAACAACCCAAAACACATTTCTTCAACTGACTTAGGAAGCTCCATTATATCTATAGTTATTTTGGCTTTTCACATCTCCTTTTTTTGTCTATCCTTTGCTGTAAACTCCTTCAACATGTCTTCGACTAACTCCTCCTTCTCTTCATGATTTAAACGCTTTTGTTTAACAATATCCTCCACCCGCAAATGGATTATCTCATGTATAATCGTCGCGACAATATCTTTAATGTCTCTTTGAATATTAATAAATATTTTGTTGGGTAAATAATAACTGCCATATACGCCGTACTTAGTCAATAATATAATGTAGTCATCGTCATTAAATAAATCCCCATATCTTTTCAATTCTTGTGACAATTCATTAGCCAGTTTATTATAATCAATTTTGCCATATTTATCTTTGTCAATTGTTAATAAATAATAAATATAACCCTTTCTATCCAGCCACGATTTTCTCAAAATGGTTGCGCTGATAGCTCTGATATCTATAAAAAAATTGTGTTTGAAAATTAACATACTTTTTTAAAAAAAATGGCCACACCCTAATGGAAATGGCCGAAATTAATCCTATCGTCAGGTTATCGTCTACACTGACACTGACAAAGTGGCGATAGATTTTTGGGACCACAATCAGGATTATCCGACCGAGTCGTTTTGATCTTGATCCCCTTCAGACTCTGGAAAAGAGCGACTGGACTCTTCTTCATTTAAATCACCTCCTCTCTACTAAGGATTATACTTATTCACAGTCCATTTGTAAATAGTCTCTGCGGATATGCCAAGTAATCCATCATTAATATAGTCTTCCGGATGAAAAACACCCCAAGTCAAAGGACAACCACAATTACACAATTCCCACAAATCACAATCAGTACATATATTAGACCGCCTGACATTCGCTTCTCTTCTTAGAGATAAGACTGTTTCATTCTGTTGCCACAAAGCAAGGAATTGTTCTGGTGAATACTTTAATTCACCATCTTGAAATAAGCTTGTGATTGGACAATGCGAAAACGAATTACACGGTATAACGCTCCCGTCAATATCGACGCTTAATCCTCTACCCACTCCAATATGACACCCATACCCCAAACGATTAGTTTCAGCCAATTTAAGAGTTGACGCCTACCATGAATGTCGCTGGCGCTTGGAACAGAAAGGTTTTTAAAACACAGCAGCTGTAATTGATGGAAAACCTGGCGTTTACAATGCTTTTTGGGATGTGCCGATACAAATGTGTCAATTTCATCAAATTGCCATTGTCACCAGATATCTGACCGCTAAGCCAAAATTAGAAGCAGGAAGAGAATTAAGAAAACTGGTTTTAACTTTGCCTCAGACAGAAGAAGACATTTTTGATTTCGAATTAAGCGCTTGGCTTGAAAAGTGGCAATCTTTCATGAATGAAAAATCTTACAATTCGGAAACCGGCAGAAAATTTTTCACCCATAAACGATTATGATCCGCTTATCGAAGTTTAACAAGGAACAAAGAAATATTATTTACTTATCAAAAATATCCTGAATTGAATATACCCAATACAACCAATTCCTTAGAGGGAAGTTTTGCTCACATTAAGGATATACTAAGAATACATCGGGGGCTAAAAGCTAAGAGAAAGATCAAAATGATTACTGAAATTCTAGCCAAATAATCCTTACAAATCTACTATTATACCTAAATTAATAAAGTTTTGGGACTATCCGTAAAATATTATACTTTATCCCAATAAACCATAATTTTGTCTTCCGGCTCACTCCTTTCCTTGCTCAACCAACAATCTCCGCCAACCGCCAGAGACGGACAAATAGGCGGACAGGCTGTTCGAATCTTGGTCTTTGCCAAATAAATAACAAACACCCCAAGCAATGCTTGGGGTGTTTATCGCTATAAGAGTTAATTGAGAATATTGTCGTGAACAATTTTTCGGGTGGAATCCTTGCTATAATTATTTTCAAAGCCTGGTTGGATAGTAATCAGATCATTCTGCCAATCTGCGCCAAACAAAGACACTGCATCATCGGCTGTGGTGACAACGCTTAAGACTGCACCTTTTGAGACTTGATAAACCTTGTTACTATTCTTGAATTTGATCAATTTGGCGTTTTGTTTGACAGTGATATTATCACCGACCGTCAGATCATCAAATTCTGCCCGAGTGATTATCTCTAAGGATTGATCAGCCCAACTACCAGAATGCCAAGTCCAGAAGGTGACAGAATTGGGGAAAAGATGTCTTTGACTATCAGAATCAACTAAATAAATAGCAGTGCTATCAGTGAGTTTGACTAAATTGCCGGATAAATTTCCGGCATCATTCTGTAAACTGACTGCTGCGACATTGATTAGATTGGTGATTGTCAAATCCAAATTATCGCCGGAAATACTATTTAACTCAACTTCAATATCAGCACCGCCATCACCATCTAAGTCAAC
>CAYLUK010000055.1:0-1960 GCA_964386875.1 uncultured Gammaproteobacteria bacterium | reverse complement strand
GATTCCAGACCGCCGACATCAATTGTAATAGTCACCGGATCAGATGTAAACACAATGGTTGCTTGCTGATTGTCAGCATCAATACTGCTAATTGTCATAGTGTGACTGGAAGACAATCCACTACCACCAACTACTGTGTCAAAACCAGTGACACTGCCGCTTGCGACAGAGTAGTTTTTGCCACTACGGCCGACTGTTGTATCGCTACTTGTACTACCTATATCTCCGGTCGTACCACCACCACCACCTCCGCCGCCACCACCACCGCCAGAATTTCCACTTGCGCCACTTCCACAAAGAGAGCTTAAAACTCCAACCGTATAAACGCCGGTTGCCGTTGGCACATCCATTGTCGTCGTTCCCGGAGTGGTGTTATCTGTGCAGACAACTTCTTCACCAAGCTTATATGTCCTTATAGATACAACATTAGAGTCAGAAGATCTAATTTGGAAAGCAGATCCCGGGTTTGTGACAGTCAATACTCCGCTACCATAGCTGATACTTTCAGCCGTAGAAGCAGACACAATTATTATATCAGCCGTACTGGAATCAAGCGTAATTGCAGAAATTGTAATGTTTCCATCAGCCGTAAAATCCGTCGTACCGGCTCTAGTAGTGGTTGTGGATAATAGTAGTAAAATACAACAGCCCAAAACAGTAATTAATTTTACCTTCAACATATTTTTATCTTTTATATTAATTAACTGATGGATTAATTACAATTACCCTGCTCAACTACTAAGGCCGTACCACCTTCATTAACATAAATTGCATAAATATTGCCGTCGACGCCTTCCATTTCAATACAAGCGCCCACGCCAGAAGCACCAACAGTTTTAATCTTCAGTGTTGTAGTAGCACTGCCCGTATCACTACCAACAACAAAATTTCCCGTTGATGTTGCGTTACCTGAAGCGGTAAAAGTTCCAGTGACTGCTAAATTACCACTTAAAGCTGTCACATACAGAGTACCGTCAATTTCGACATCATTTTGGACATACAAATCACCACCAGCCATATTTATACTATCAACTGTACCGCCTGACCCAACCCACAGCGAAACCGAGGTTGTGGCTTGACTGTTAATAAAAGCATCATCAGCAACAATTAAATCTCCACCGGAAAAATCCCAACCGGCAGTCGGCTCGGTAATATCAGGACCAATATAGAGATAATTTGTTGTCGTGGCTGATGTAGATGTAACATTTCCAAAAGTAGCAAGTCCGGTAGCAGTTAAAGTTGTAAAAGTAGATAGTCCAGTAACACCCAAGGTGCTACTTAAAGTTGCGGCTGCGCCATACAATGTACCGTCAATTTCAACATCATTTTGAACATAAAGATCACCGCCAAGCATGTCGGGGTTATTGACTGTACCAGCTGCTCCAACCCACAGAGAAACAGAAGTTGTGGCTTGGCCAGAGACAGTCAAAGTGCCACCGGTGGTGACATTTGTGCCAATGGTAGTAATCGCACTCACACCAACCACGACAATAAGTGTTGCGCCAATTATAACTGCAAAAACTCGTAGTGCAGAAAATAAACTAACCTTCATAGATTTGTTGTTATTTTAATTAAAAAAATATCTTCTTGTTATATTGAATACATTATACCACACTACACCACAATTCAGATAATAAAAGTTATCCACACTTTATAATAATTCCATTAAAATAAAATAATGGGGTTGACTTTTGGTTTCGCTACGTCGCTCGCCTTCCGGCTCACTTCTTACTCAACCAGCCACCCGTTCAAATCCTGGTCTTTGCCCAGTAAATAAAAAAAGCGGGCTTTTGCCCACTTCTTTTTATTTACTGTGTCTCCTGAACAAAATCCGAACTTTTTACCAAAACAATCCGACTAACGACTAATCTGCGCACCTCGTCCGCTCCCTGCGGTCGCGGGACGAGGTGCTTCCTCTCCGAGTTTAGTGGTGGTTCTAACCTCTGTGGCTTCGTTCACT
>CAYLUK010000054.1:0-5234 GCA_964386875.1 uncultured Gammaproteobacteria bacterium | reverse complement strand
TGTTTAAATTTGAGTTGGAATTATTGTTAGTATTGGAATCATCATTAGTGTTAATATTTGTGTTGATATTTTGATTTAAATTGGTGTTGAGGTTGATGTTAGTATTAGTATTACCAACGGCTAAATTGGCATTTGAGTCTTCAGCTTGGTTCTGTTGCCACATATCATATAGAAAGTATGACCCGCCGAATACAACAATAATAATCAAAATAATCGTCGCGACGATCAAAGATTTACCAATTGAAGAATTCTGCTGAGGATGAAATTTTTCCGGCATAACATAAATATCGTCTTGTGTCTGTGTGGCGACCAATGAAGCAGAAGGAATTTTTTTGTTTTGGTTATCTTTTTTACCAAACATATATTTTGTTATTTTATGAAATAAATCAAAAATTATTGAAATACTTATGGAATATCAAAGAGTCGCGCTGATCCCGGTATTTTTGGATCATAACCATTGACCACTTCTTTGCCATCGCCATAACCATCGCCGTCAGTGTCACTATTATTCGGATCAGTCAAATATAATCTAACTTCGGCATAATCATTGAGACCATCGCCGTCAGTGTCGTATTTTTGCTTATCGGTCCCCAATTGTTTTTCCTCATCGTCAGTCAAGCCATCGCTGTCAGTATCTATTATTGATGGAACATTAGAGTTGTCATTGAAGTTAGTATTAGTGTTGATATTAATATTGGTATTAGTATTAATATTTGCTTGAGTGTTAGTATTGGTATTTGTGTTGGTGTTAATATTGGTATTGCTATTTGTTCCATTATCACCAGTCAATGATTTGACCAGCCCATATACCAGCCAGCCACCACCAATAACAACTGCCACAATAATAATAACTAAAGCAATAATTAGTAATTTGTTACTCCACATTGATCTGTTGCCTCGCATCCTACCGCTTGGAGTCGGCGGAGCCGAAATCGGCATTTGACTTGCCTGTCCCGGCTGAGTCGGTCTAAGTGGCGCTGGCGCTATCTTATTATCGGTCTTAGAAAAAATATCGTCCACTTGCGGTGATTGTGGCGTGTCTAATCTTGACGCTGTCGGCGTGGTTGCTACTGGACCACCTGACCCGACCGGCCGGAGTTGCGGTGGTCGCGGACCAAACTGCGACGAAAAAGTTTCCGGTTGGGTGTCGCCAGGATTTAGACTGTTAGTTGGATTGGAAGTTTGATTGTCAAACATAAATATTAGATTAGAAAGTAAAAATTAGAAGGTAGGTTTTAAAATTTCCAATTCACCTAATAAAAGTCAAAAAATAGAAATTAAAAATTATTATATTGAGATTTGTTTGCTCTTTTTTTAAATATATTATCACTCTTCTATATCTCGTGTCCTTTTTACTTTTTGCCTTAGACCTTAGATATTTTATTAGAAATTAGATGAATTGGGTAAATTAGAAATTTACTTAATTGTTTATTTCTCGTATTTTATTTTTTGTTTGTTTTCCTATATCTTATTTTTTATTTCTTATTCTAACTTTTATTATCCTGTAAAAATCAAAACATGTCAATCATAAATTTGAATCCTTGAATAAATAATCCGCCGATAATCTTCACCGGCGCAAAAAATCCAAAGGTTTGTGAAATAATTTGGGTCTCAAACGCGCCAGCCACCCGACCTAAAACACCGAGAGATACTTGCGCGGGACGAGCCATGGCAGCTACATCAAAGCCAGCAAATATATTTGGATTGATATTTTTTCCATAGGCAATGCCATCCCAGTCGGTGTGCCACTTATCGCCGTTCTCATTATATTCACCATGAGCATACACACCCTTACTATCTGCGCCCAGATAGTAGGTATAAACAAATGAATCATCACCGGGTTTTTGCATCAGTTTAGCAATTTCATCCCAACAAGTGATTGAATCATACGGCGACACACAATCAGCCAACCGGTTGAATGGATCTGTCGGCAAAGCCGAGCCAAGTGCGTTGCCCAGTGTCGCCTGCCATGACGGCCAGACGCTAAAGCTACGGCCGGTGATATAGGTACCGGCAGATAGATTGGGATAAAAATGACCACACTCGCAATTAGAACTGTCAGTACAATATCGACTATGATCATTAGCGCATCTTAATTGATTATAATAATCTTCCAAGCGTAAATTAATCGCTTGAACATCGGCCAGTCGCTTGGTATCGCGAGTTAATTTTGCTTTATCGGAATCACAATAGCCGAGATTATCAAGCTGGCAATCGGCGTCAGTCAAACAGTTGGCACCACAGACCTTAGTGCTGTCGCCTTTATTTACACACGACTTAAAAAACGGCTGATCAAAACAATCTGAATGAGCGCCACAAGCCACTTCCGGCTGTGATTTAACACTACAAACGCCGAATGCGGGCAAACCACCAGCGTCAGTAATACCTTCTTGGACATTAAAATTAATATTATCAAGTAGTTCAGTATAAACAATCCTGGCATCACTGCTAGCGTCTTCAGTATATGAGATTAAATAAATATTAGTAAATATATAATTATAAGCTTCATTTAGGTCAGCGGCACCGACATAAACAGTCCTGCCCTCTTTAACTGCGCTATATCCGTCCACATTGTAACTTTGCGGATTACCCTGCTGGGCAGAAGTAAAGTTTTGCCAATACCATTCTATTGGCGAAATATGACGCTCATTAGGCACGACTCTAATGCCAATTGCTTCACTCTTGCCTTCAAAATTAAACAAAAATTCTTTGGAAATATTTCTGACCGAATCTTCAGGGAGAATAGTAACTAAATCAGACGAGGCAAAACCGGTATTGTCATATGCTAAGGATGGCAAATCATCCGCGTCGCCCACTGCACCTCGATCACGACAATAATAGAGTTGAAAATTCGTATTATAACAACTGCCGCTATTATTATCACAGTTACGATCTCCATTATTAAGGTAATTATCACCAATATCATAAAATGGGAAGCTAGCCGGTTTGGGCCAAGGATTATCACATAAGAAAACCATTATTTCTACATTCTTTTCAGCCTGGACAATATTTGCGCTGTTGGCTGCGCTTACTCTTAAAGTAGCTTCCCCGCCCAAATCCTTAATTTCCGGTTTTACATCATCAAGCGCAATCCACTGGTCACCGGAATAAGCAGTACTGCCATAATCGGCTGGCGACTGTAAAGATACCATTAATGCCAATGGAAAAAATTCCACCATATTCCAAGCAAATGAGCCATCGTCATAATCAACATTGACCAAATACCCTTCGTTGCTTAATCCCCACGCTCGATACAGATGCTGGTTGCCGGCATCAGGACTTAAATCTTGGAGATATGGATCATCTGACCCTCGACCACACTCATCGCCACCGCAGAAAAAATTATCATGATAAGTGGTCTCACCGGCCGGCCAGATATTTACTTCAATATCGTTAATTTGACAGACATTATCTCTAATTTTGGTTGACTGAGAAACCCGCCTGTGGGTGCCAAAAAAATCATAATCAACCACTAATTGATACTCCACATTACTCTGCCATGCCGTGTCTCTGATAAAATTCAAAATATAAGAATCATTCTGGTCGGAGTAGCCAATCACTTCATAATCAGCATTATCCGCTGAAAAATTATCAGAATAGTCATTACCTGATAAACCATAAGTGGCCGAATAAATAGTACACCACCAGTCACCGGCAATCGCCTCACTACCTAGCATTTTTTGAACAACTGTTTTAATCTTGTTGACAGCTTGACGCCAAAAACTTAAATTTGCTTCTTTTTCAACACACTGATAGCCACTAATTGGATTATCCGCTTCTTTTTGCAATTTAACATCTGCCGACTGGACGAATTTATTAGCCTTAAACCGCCAAATACCATTGGGACAATCATTAATATAAATGTTGACATCGGCGCAACTCTCGGCACTCTCATCAATCGCAAACTGCCAGCTAAATCCGGTCGCTCGGCCGTCTTCCACAATGCCATTGTTACAGGTGACAGTTGACCCCTCATTAACGCAAGTGCTGCTGCAACCATCACCATTAGCTTTACCGCCATCATCACAATCTTCACCGATTTCAATTATACCGTTGCCACAAATCGGCGCGTCTGGACTACTACCGACGGGGGTGCCGGACTCTAACAGACAAATTGTCGAACAACCGTCATTATCCCGAATATTTCCATCATCACAGGCCTCGCCATATTCTACTCTGGCATTACCGCAAAGCGACCCCCAAACGCTATTAGCGCCTTCCCATAGACACTGATAATTACAACCGTCATTATCCAAAATATTTCCATCATCGCACTGCTCATTCTCACTGACAATACCATCACCGCAGGATGCGACATTACTATTGCCTTGATTATGACAAGTATCACGACAATATGAACTAAGATTTGGAACCAATATTTCAGCGTACAACTTGGATGCAAAACCACTAGAAAGTGACTGGTTATAAATCCTTAATTCGTCAATCGCGCCATTAAAGAAATAATCAGGGTCTGAACTAACATCATCAACTACACCCAAATCTTCAAACTTAGTCACTTCAACCATGGCACCAACGCCAATATTTCGGTCATGAGAATAAACACAAGCGCCATTACTATAATCCTTGGTTGATTTACTGGCAACAAGGCGACCATCCAAATACAAATAAACTTTCTCTGCCTGCCCATCAAAAACCGAAATGACATTATGCCAAGCGCTCAAATTGCTAAATGGAGTTACCAGCCAGACATTAGTGGTGGCGGATTCTTTGGTTTGGCAATCATCCATACTAAAAAATCCGGCGTAAAGCTGATTGTTATAAAGATAAATGTTAAAACCCAGATAGCCACCTTCTTCGTATAAAATCTGGCGACCAGAAGTATTATTGGCCTTAAACCACAAGCTTACAGATCTAAACTTTGTTTTGAAATTGTTAATATCATTACTGTTATTAATTTGGATATAATTATCTGTCCCATTAAAGTAAAATGCTCCGCCGGAAATCCCGCCGTCAATATAGGTGGCGCCGTTGTTGGTGCTTGGATGATCATTACCAGAATCATCTGTCACACTGTTATTATAAGGATAATAAGCAACCAGCGATTGTTTGCTACACTCCTGAAAATCAGTGCCACATAAACTACCGGTAAGCAAGCAACTATTAGTGCAAACACTACTACTCCACGGATAAATATTCGGCTCGCACTCTTCACCAGCGCTAACGCCATAATTCAGATACTGTCGGTCCAGCTCATTGCCATTTGTAGCTTTAAT
>CAYLUK010000053.1:0-5363 GCA_964386875.1 uncultured Gammaproteobacteria bacterium | reverse complement strand
ATACACTGCGGTTTGATGGTTGACTTCTTGTTTCTTGAAATATTTGAAATATTAATTATCTGGACCAGGAAGAGTTTAAAACAAAAGTCATTAGAGAAAGACTGGCTATAAAGGGGCTGACCCATTTTTGTCAAAAATACTCCTCAAATTAATTTTAAAAGCAAAAGACAAAAAAACATAAATTAATTTTAAAATATGCCAACATCACCAGACCTGGGACCTGCAACACCAGAGCGAGAAGTGCAGGAATATAATTTTGAAATTATTGCTGAATTATAGCCGGCGATTATTGAAATAGTTGAACAATTGAAAGAAAAAATAGAAGCAGGAGAATACAACACTTTAATTAGCGACGAAGCATCGGGGAGAATTCTCACTTTAATTTTAAGAGCTATTATTAAAAGAGTTAGTCCTGACTTAAAATTAAATACCCTTTTTGTTTCTGGCGGATTTGAATCAATAAATGATTATCATAAAAAATTAGAAGATTTTTTTAAAAAAATTGCTTCAAAAATAAAGAGAGCTTTGTTGGTCACAGAATTTATTTTTCATGGCAAGACAATGGGTAATTTTTTTAACGAGTTAATTGTTAATAATATTGGTTTTGATGCCGCTACTTTATATCAATATGACCAACATTCTATGGATTCTCTGCGTCAGCTGGCCGATCATGCCGGTGGTCAGCTAATAGTCGGTGAAACTGATTACGGAAAAGCTCCCGGCGGAGGATAAAAAGGAAGTTTACATAGTGGTAATGAATCAATGAAAAGACTTGCCGGAATAACGAAAGGATCCAATGGCGATAGATTGCATCCTCGTCGGATAATAGATGTGTATAATGAACAGGGTAGGCGATTCACTGATGAGGAGTTTAACAGATTGTATGGAATTACAGAAGATGATAGCGTTAAGGTTATGGGTGAGAAAATGAAAGATCCTCAAAGAACTGCAGTTTATGATATGGAAAGAGAAAGGAAGTTATCTGACGATGAAATCAAAGAAATCAATAGAAATATAAGCTTGACTAGAGATGATGTCAAGACCATGGCGGACAGAGTGGTAGAAAAAGTGTGGGGTTTTAAAAAGGGGTCATAGAAAAATGGGTCAGCCCCTTTTTTGTCAAAAATACCCCCAACCAGCTCATGACGGGGTGTGGTATAATAAATGGGAAAATAGTTTAATAATAATTGAAAAAGTATGACAAACCCAGAAAAAGAAAAATCACCAGAGAAAATTGATATTGCACAAATCGATAGAGTGATGGAAGCATTGCCTGAAGTCCAAGCAGGCAAAGATTTTTGGCAAAATGATTTTCACGAATTTGATGTGTATGAACATACGGCAAAGTTTGTCAAGCACATGAAGGAAATTTTAGATGATGAAGATAATGAAATTGATCCGCATTTGGTCGTTGCCGGCTGGCTCCATGACATCGGCAAGCCGGTGGTCGCTACACCGAAGATGAAAGACGGCGTGCAGGCAGAGCGTGAGCCAGGCAAGCTGTATCATGGATTTACTAATCATGAAATTGAAGGCGAAGAAATGGTTAG
Organism: uncultured Gammaproteobacteria bacterium; assembly: GCA_964386875.1. Lineage (GTDB taxonomy): Bacteria > Patescibacteriota > Patescibacteriia > 2-01-FULL-39-33 > 2-01-FULL-39-33 > CAYLUK01. Next base: position 3,813 of record CAYLUK010000053.1, on the reverse strand, counting down.
AAGGATGGACCCACAAATATTTGAGGCATTGGGACTAGATCAAGAAAAGATTGCATCCTTGGTGTATTGTCATTATCTGCCAATGAAGGGGATTAAGGAAACACGAAAAACAGCCAACTGGGATGACTTTTTGCAGCAATATGAAGGATTAAAAAAAGTATTAATAGACATTGAAACTACAGAAGAGAGAACCCCAGTTTCCAAAAGAGAAGTGCTCCTGATGTTTTTGGCGGACAAATTGGCTCAAGGCGATCCTGATAAATATGTGACCGATCAAGGAGAATTATTTGCCATCAGGGATGCTCTGCTGTCAGAGGATAGCGAACAAGAACAACAGAGATTGAAAGATATTTATGAATTACAAAAGAGAGAAGCGGAAGCTGGCAAGCAGTATGCGAAAAAAGAATAAGGGTGAATAAAAAGACCAAACCTACGAAAAACAATAAATACAACTTAGTTGTGATTGTGACAATATTGGCGTTTATCCCAATATTGCTGTGGCTTAATGTTCCATCGTCGCAATCTCGCTTGGCCGGCTTTTCAACAATTTTGGCTAGTCTTGGACAATTATTTGGATTGGTCGGTGTGGTTTTGTTTAGCATAAATTTGATACTAAGCGCTAGGTTGCGTTTGTTTGACCGATATTTAAACGGGCTTAATAATGTCTATTTGAAACACAATCAAATCGGTCAAATTGCTTTGATTTTATTATTATTCCACCCGCTTCTTTTGATCTCAAAATATTCTGTCAATATTCATGAAGCGGCATTATTTTTATGGCTAAGCGATGATTGGGCGATAAATTGGGGAATATTGGCTTTGGGAATAATGATTTTTTTGATTGTTATCACTTTATATCTGATGCCCAAGTACAATATTTGGAAGTGGACTCATAAATTTTTGGGGTTGGCGTTTTTTTTGGCGGCTTTGCATGTCTGGCTGATACCCAGCGATGTGTCGATTTATTTGCCCTTAAGGATATATATCATTAGCTTGGCCGGATTGGGGTTGGCGGCTTTTTTATATAAATCAATTTTAGGTAGATTTTTGATAAAAAAATATAAATATGTTGTTACTGATGTTAAACTGGCCAATAATTTGGTGATTGAGATTATATTGAGACCGCAAACTGAAAAAATAACATTTAGTCCGGGACAATTTGTCTTTCTTAATTTCAAAGATAGCCGGATCGGGCTTGAATCACATCCATTTTCGCTTACTTCAGCTCCCACAGACAATGAGATAACTTTTTTGATAAAAAATTTGGGCGACTACACCAAAACATTAAATGACTTAACCCTCGGAACGATCGCTGAAGTAGAAGGTCCATTTGGCAATTTTTCTTTTAAAAAAACGATTCGCAAATCGCAAATTTGGATAGCTGGAGGCATTGGTATAACGCCGTTTATTAGTATGGCAAAAGATTTACCGTTGGATCAAGGCTATAAAATCGATTTGTTGTATTGTGTGAGAAATGAGAATGAAACAGTCAAATTTGATTTGCTGGAAAATATATCAGCGATGTCCAACGGATGTTTCAGAGTAATTCTGTTTTGTTCAAATAGTAGCGGGCGCATCACAATTGATTCAATCAAAAACCTGGCAGGTAGTATCCTTGAAAAGGAGATTTTAATTTGCGCTCCGCCCGCAATGATCCAATCGCTTAAAAAGACACTGACATTAAATGGCGTAGCCAGAAAATATATTCACTCGGAAGAATTTAGTTTTTAACTTATAATTTATAGCATTATGAAAAAAATAACTTTGATTTTGCTAATTCTATTTGTAGTGATAGTCGGCTTTATTTATCTTAATGGTTTAATGTCAGCCAGAAATTAAAAAATGTGTTGAATCTATCGGAGAGGCCTTAAAAAAACCGGCGCAACAAATTAAAGAGCCAGAAGATAAATTTGCTGATGGAATAATAGATATCGTAATTAAACTTTTTGGAGAAGAGGCAAAGAATGATAAAAAACGTCAAGAAATTGCAGATATCAGACAACGGGTAAAAGATGTGCAAGAAGTAAAGCGGTTGAGAGAAGAATTAAATAAAAAATAATAAAATATGAACCCTGAAACTCAACAATTTAATCGTAATGAGTCGGCGGAGGAAAAAGAATGGGCTCCTACCATAGGTGAGATATCTACATATCTTAATTTCAAAATCGATGTGGCAACTGATAATATTGCAGAAGCAAAAACTGATTTCCAGAAAAAATCTCCAGAAAAGACAAGAAAAAAATTTGAAAAGATGGCTTTGATTATTACTGGAGCATCGGAGAAAGCATCAAACCTTGATGATCTGGTGAGTGAATTGGAAAAAAGGAGAAGAGATTTAAATGCATCAGTAGATAATCAAGATATGACGGATGCGATTACAGAAACACTGGAGCAAATTGAATGGTTAAAATTAAGCCGTAGTGTGTTTAAGTCCAAACCATTTGAACAATGGCAGGAGGAGAAAAGAGAGGAGCAGAGACAAGAACAATTAATTGAGGCGCAAGCGACCAGCGAAAGCAATGAACAAGAACTCAATGAGATAAGATTAATGATGGATATTATGGCGACTGGTGGTTCAGCCATACATACTTCTTTACCCGCCAAATATCATCCCAAAGGTAGCGCAGGATTTACTGATTTGGTTGATCAAAAAGTACAGGGAGATAAGGCTCATCATAGCTTGTCATTTGGTGGAGATGTTAAAGATTATTTTGGTTTGAATGATAGAAATATGGGAAGCAATCTTGCCCAGGCAAAGGTATGCGAGTTGGTGGGCGTGAAGCCGATGGTAGAAGATGTTTATGAGAATGTTGACACAGAAATGACAGTAAAACGACTGGGTGGCTTACTTGGGTCAAAAAGAGTTGTTGGTAAGGAAAAAAAAGTGGTTGGAACCAAAGAAGTTTCTCATAATGAGGTTGTTAAGGGCGGAGAAAATGAACCGGCGGTAAAATTAATGTATTATGTATACGATTTTAATGCTGATCCTGATAAAGGCGCATATAAAGATTATTCTAATCGACACGGTAATTTATTGGCGATGGAATTAATACTACCTAATAGTGTGGCTGAAAGAGTGACAGCAGAGATGAAAGACAATCCGTCGTTTGTTAGGAAAATAGCAGGTGAAATTGTGACCAAAAAATTAGGTATTCCCGAAGATGCTTGGGGAAAAGGCGACGAGTTTACTAAAAGTCCGGTCAAGCCCCCATATGAAGAGTGGGATAAACATTATGGAAAAATGTATATAAAAGAGCCAGGAGATAGTACCTGGGAATTTAATCCAGAAAGAATTGTTTCTATTTAACTATTTTTAGTAAAATAATAAAATCATGGATTTTGAAAAATCACCACAAGTTGAGAAAATTTCACCCGGTAAGGAAAGACTTTTACCCCGTAATGAACGAAGTTCTACTACTGGGGCGAATAGCAGAATAATATAAGTTTGTTTATAATAAAATTATCTGACCTACAATCACACCCAAACAGGATATTTAATAATAGTCGTCACCTTTGTGACGGCGTTGTATTTTGGATTTATTTTGAGGCAGGTCTATCAGATGAATATGGATTATGATATTGTGATTATAATGATTTTGATTTTGATTTTGTTTCTTTCGTTTGCGACGCTTAAAGTGACAATTGACGAGAGTTATTTAAAAATCAAATTTGGTTATGGCATCTTTCAAAAACGGTTTGCTCTGGCTGAAATTGGCACGGTCAAAATCGTGAAAAATCATTGGAATTACGGCTGGGGGATAAGAGTGTGGTTGTGGCCTCGTCGGATGTTGATTTATAATATTTCCGGTTTTG
>CAYLUK010000052.1:0-5577 GCA_964386875.1 uncultured Gammaproteobacteria bacterium | reverse complement strand
CACAACCGCCGAAAACCTCAAAGCCGCTATTGCCGGTGAGAATTATGAGCATACCCAGATGTATCCGAGTTTTGCCGACACCGCCGAGAAAGAGGGGTTAGCAAAGATTGCTTTCCGACTGCGGGCAATTGCCAAGGCCGAAGAGCACCACGAAGAGCGATATAAGAAGTTGCTTACAGTGGTAGAAACTGGCACAGTCCACAAAAAAGAGAAGGAAGTGGCTTGGGTGTGCCGTGAGTGTGGTTATGTTCATATTGGTAATCAATCGCCACAGAAATGTCCGTCTTGTGATCATACGATGAGCTTTTATCAGATTAAATGCGAACAATATTAATTATTAATAATCAATTAACAAATTACAAAAAGATATTTGAAAATTGTGATTTGAAAATTGGAATTTTAACAAACAAATGACAAAACTAAACCAAATTTATAAATGCAACATCTGCGGTAATATCGTTGAAGTAGTCCATGCCGGTACCGGCGAGTTGACCTGTTGCAATCAAGCGATGCAACTAATGGAAGAGAATACTCAAGACGCCGCCCGAGAAAAGCACGTGCCGGTGATTAAAAAGACTGACAGTGGCATTAAGGTCAAAGTCGGCGCGGTGCCACATCCGATGGACCGAGATCATTTCATTGAGTGGATAGAGATAATTATCGACGGCAAAATATGTAAGCATTTTTTAAAGCCGGGTGACGCACCAGAAACGGAATTCAAGGCCACTGGCGATAATATTATCGCCCGCGCCTATTGCAACCTCCACGGCCTCTGGAAAAATTATTAATTTCTAATAAATCCTACCCTCTACCACCTGAATATCCTGCCTGCCAAAGCTGAGTCGTTTAGACGATGCGAGCGGGTACAAACTAATATATGCAAGAATTTATTCCTTTCATATTGAGTATCCTGCAAGAGTATGGTTATATAATTGTATTTTTGGGCGCGATTGTTGGTGGTGAAATTTTCATCTTAGCATCGGCATTTTTGGCATCGCTGGGATATTTCAACATTTATTTAGTCATTGTCATCAGTGCCGCCGGTATCGTTATTTCAGATTCAATTTGGTATTTTGTCGGGTTTAAATTCAGAAGATTGCTCATAAGGTTTAGAAAGTTTTTCCTCTCCAACTGGCTCAAACAAAGCCTTTTTGATCAATATTTTTATGATCATTATGGCAAGTTTTTAATCATGAGCAAGTTTTTATATGGCACGAGGATTGCTACCTTGGTTGCATCCGGCTATAAGCGGGTGGCATATCGGAAGTTTTTGTTTTTCAATTTGATCAGTATCACAATTTGGATTTTTATTGTGGTGATTTTGGGCTACTTAATGGGTTACTCTTGGAATTACTTGGAAAAATATAATTCTTATGCTCGCTATTTTGTTATTTTTGGAATTTTGCTATTATTTATTATTCGTTTAATCCTTAATAAATTTGTGATTATAAAAGCTAAGATCAAAGAGTATGTCCCAAGAAACTGATGAAATAAAAGCAAAAAGTGATATCATCGAGCTAATCGGGGGATATATTAAATTAATACCAGCAGGAGCCAATCATCGGGCTCTTTGTCCTTTTCATAATGAGAAAACCCCGTCCATGATGATCAGCCAAAGCAAGCAGATTTGGAAATGCTTTGGTTGCGGTGAAGGCGGGGATATTTTTGATTTTGTGATGAAGATAGAAAATGTGGAATTTCCCGAGGCGCTCAAAATTTTAGCCGGTAAAGCCGGCGTGACACTTAAACATAGCAGTCAAACTCAAGAGAAAAAGGACACCCGTCTGTATGATGTGTGTGATTTGGTCAGTCGCTATTGGCACCAAGTTTACTTAAGCTCATCTCAAGCCGAGTCAGTCAGAAAATATTTAGCGGACAGGGGATTATCACCTGAAATAATTGAAGATTTCAGAATTGGCTATTCCATTGATTCTTGGGACGACAGTAGTAAATTTTTGACCAAGAAGAAGTTTAATGATCAGCTGATATTTCTGGCTGGGATGACCGTCAAAAAAGATAAGGGTTTTGGTTTTTATGACAGGTTCCGTGGTCGGATAATGTTTCCAATTATTGATTTGTCTGGTCGGGTGGTTGGCTTTGGTGGTCGGACGATGAAGAGTGATGACACAGCCAAGTATATCAATAGTCCTCAGACGCCGATCTACAACAAAAGTGTGGTACTGTATGGTCTTTATCAAGCCAAAGAAGCGATCAAAGAAAATGATTTGTGTATCTTAGTGGAAGGTTATATGGATGTGATTCCGTCTCATCAAGCTGGCGTCAAAAATGTGGTGGCAATATCAGGCACCGCTCTGACTATTGGGCAGATAAAAATTTTAAAACGATACACTAGCAACATTGCCTTAGCGCTTGATATGGATTCGGCCGGCAGGCAGGCGGCCGAACGTAGTATTGAGATTGCTCTGGGACAGGAGATGAATGTTCGCATGATTGATTTGCCTTCTGGCAAAGATCCGGGTGAATGTATCGCCAATAATCCAGACCAGTGGCGACAGGCGATTGGCGCCGGCCGACCGATTATGAAATATTATTTTGAGCGAGTTCAAGAAAAACATGATATTAATAATCCGGAAGACAAAAAGGTAATTGCCAAGTATTTATTGGAGAAGATACATTTGCTTGGCAGTCCGGTTGAGCAGGATTATTGGCTTAAGGAACTATCCAATAAATTGTCAGTTTCAGAGACGGTGTTACGTGAGTTGATTGCTAAAATAATTAACAAACAAGATGTTAAATATAGTCGAGAAAACACTACAATTACTAAGGTAGACTCCCAAGTTAGCCATTATAAAGATGATTATGATAAGGAAAAGGTGCTATTTAGTCGATTATTGGCGGCGCTTTACAATTATCCTGAAAATTTGGGCAAATTGATTGATACTTTGCGTCTTGAATATCTGCATAATTCTTTTATTTTTGCCCTTTACAAAGAGCTCATATTATTTTATACTAAAAATACTGATTTAATCTCTAAAATAGATGTGGATAAGTCAAAGGAATCAAGCTCTGATTCTGATTTTGACTTGCTGGACTTATTAAAGTCTTGGTTTGACCGGAAGGAGCTGGTCGCTGAAATAGATTTTCTAAACCAGTCATATCTTTTGGGTCAAAATGATTTTGGTGATTTGACTAGTCGTGAGATTAGATCCGAAATAGACGACATCGTTCGAACACTGAAAGAAAATTATTTGACCAGTACAATCAATAATTTAAAAACAGAATTAGAGCAGGCCGAGAAGAGTGGTGATAATAAGCTGGTAGAAAAAATATATAGCCAACTCAACGATTTGATTTTACAGAAAAATTAAGCATTTATTTTGTTTTCACACCAAACATAAATATTTTTCAAAAATTAAAATACTGATGCCGTTAAAAACGACAAAGAAAAAATCCGTTGCAGCCAAAAATAAAAAAAGCACTGCGCGGAAGAAAGCATCGACCCAAAAGACAACAGGCAGAAAAACTAGTTCTAGCAACAAAAAAACTCAGACCGCCCAAAAGCGTGCCAATAAAAAATATCGTTCCTCACGACTAAGTGACGGAGCTGGCAATCGGGCGGCTAACAATCAAAGAACTAGAGCCAAGAAAACTCCTAGAGTCATAATTCGACCAGATGAAGAAGCGATTGATACCCTAATTAGAAAAGGGCGATCGCGTGGTTTTATTACTGAACAAGAAATCCTAATTTCTTTACCGGAAGTGGAGGAGTATTTGGATCGGTATTTGGAATTGCTGGAAGAATTTGAGGTGCAAAATATAAATATGGTTGACGCCGGCAGTTTTTTTGCGCGTCCAAACGCCGGAAATAAAATTGATAAAAAGCCGGAGAAAAAGACGACCAAGAAAAAGACCACCAAGAAGAATGTTCCTAAAATCAAAGGCTCGCTTGATATGAATAATATGGCGGAGATTAACTTGGGTGATATCTCAACTGATTCCATCCAAATGTATCTGCGCGAAATTGGCCGAGTGCCACTCCTTAAATCAGATGAGGAGGTATCTCTGGCCAAGCGGATTGAAGGTGGGGATGTGGAAGCCAGACAACAGCTGATTCAATCCAATTTGCGACTTGTGGTTTCAATTGCTAAGCGATTTACCGGCAAGAGTTTGTCGTTGTTGGATTTGATTCAAGAGGGCAATATTGGCTTGTTCCGAGCCGTTGATAAATTTGATTATCGTAAGGGTTATAAATTTTCCACTTATGCAACTTGGTGGATTCGTCAGGCAATTACTCGGTCGTTGGCTGATCAGTCGCGGACAATCAGGATTCCGGTTCACATGGTAGAAAATATCAATAAGTTTCAGCAGGTGGAAAGACGATTGGTGCAGGACTTGGGTCGTGAGCCAATGCCGGAGGAAATTGCCGCCGAGATGGGACAAGAGCTGGAAAAGGTCAGACATATTATTAAGATTTCTCAAGAGACTATATCACTCGGTACGCCAGTCGGTGATGATAGTGATGATAGTGTGTTGGAAGATTTTATTGAGGATCGCAAGACTATTACTCCCGACCGGATTGCCGCTTTGCAAATTCTGCGTGATTATGTCAAAGAGGTTATCTCCGAGTTGACTCCGCGTGAGCAAAAGGTGCTGGAGATGAGATTTGGCTTAGACGATGGTGTGAGTCATACGCTCGAGGAGGTGGGTCAGGAGTTTGACGTCACACGTGAGCGTATCCGGCAGATTGAAGCCAAAGCGCTAGAGAAGATTGAGAAGATTAAGGGGATTGAAAAGTTGCGTGATTTTTAATTTTAATTAAAGATATTTTTTTTGGCGTTGAAGTCTCGGCCGGTGGCCGAGATTTTTTACCTCTTAAATCGTTGTCTTGTTGTCTCGTGGCCTTGCATAAAACGGTTGAGCTTGATAAAATTAGATAATAATGATTGTTGACAACAATTATACCAACAATTCGTATAATATACAAATTATCACACTTATCTGCTAAACAATTCAGATAGAAAGGAGTTATACGCCATTTTGAAAAACCCCTATTATTTTTTTAATAATTTTGGCAATTCATTTTGTGGCGGGTCGATATAACTAGTGATATAATTTAATCATTATTAATTAAGGATAAAAACTATGCCAGAAAAATTTGAAGGTACTACTCCACCACAAGAGAGTAAAAAAGAAGTATTAAAAAACCAAGGACAAAAAATTGCTATACCAGTTATTAAGGGAGAATCTCATTGGGTTGGCACGGTTTATGATGATGGCGGTTTTGACTATCATATTCAACCAATTAATTTGGAGGTAAGAAATCAAGAGGAGATAGACCGAAGAACTGAAGCTGGTGAGGACAGAAACAAGGTGCTGGACGAATTAGCAGATGAATATATTCAACGCAATACCGCTGAATTAGGAATCGACCCCGAAGGATATGTATCTGCCGACGGAAGAGTTTATGAATCAGGATCTGACCCTAAAATTGAAGAATTGGAAGCAGAAAAATGAATTGCCAAAATTAAATACATTAAGGAGGGGGCTTTTCAAAACAGCGTATAACAGCGTGTATCTGGCTACGGAAAATTGGCGTTAATTAAATCCTTAAGGAGT
>CAYLUK010000051.1:0-5649 GCA_964386875.1 uncultured Gammaproteobacteria bacterium | reverse complement strand
ATAGTCATTAGCTGGCAAGAAGGTGATTCGTCCGGTTTACCGGACAATATCAAGGTCCATCACTTGCCGACCAAAGCGAATAAAATATTTAAAGTCTTAAAGTTTAAAAAATTAGTTTTGGCAAATATTTCTAAAGTTGATGGCGTGTTTTGTCATCAGATGCCGATTTATACAATTTTGGCCGCGCCGATTGCCAGGCTGTGGGGCAAAAAAATTATTTCTTGGTATGCGCATGGTGCAGTCAACTTGGGCGTTAAACTAATGGAGAAATCAACCAATGAAGTGATTACTTCATCAGACAAAGGCTTTCGGATGAACAGCCAGAAAAAAGTGATTTTGCAACAGGGGATTGATACAGATTTATTCTCACCGGTGGCAGATAAACTAAATGATGGCGTTACCCGCCTGATTACGGTTGGTCGGATTTCACCGACCAAAGATTATGATTCAATGATTAAAGCCGTTGATATTTTAGTTGATGGGGGTATGACCAATATCAAGCTATTAATTATCGGCGGTGCCGGACTAGGTGATCAGCGAATATATTTTGAGAATTTAAAACAGATGGCTGGTGCTATGAAGATAGTAGATAAGATTGAATTTTTGGGTGAAGTGAAAAATACTGATATTCCTAAGTATTTACAGCAGTCAGATATATTTCTCAATATGAGTCAGACCGGTAGTTTAGACAAAGCGATTTTAGAGGCGATGGCGTGCGAGTGCATTCCACTAACTGCCAATGAAGCCTATCGGGACATATTGCCGAGTCGGTTGATTACTTCAGCTAACCAGCCACGAATGTTGGCTGATAAGATAAAATGGCTGATGAGTGTGCCAGAGCAAGATAAGCAGAAAATTAAAAGTGATTTGCGCCTACAAGTGATAGCTAATCACAACCTGGATAAATTGGTAATCAGAATTGTTAATCAATTTAAAATATGAACGGATTATTTAAGGAAATTTATCGAGGCAAAAGTTTGCTCCGAACATTGATGAATTTGGAGCTCAAAAATCATTCCATCTCCGGCAAGGTGTTGGATGTCGGCGGGGGAGTGGGCCCAAGCTATTATCGGTTTTTGACCAAAGAGCCGAATACCAAAGTTGTCACGCTTGATCTTGAAGGCGGTACGAAAATTGATCTAGAGACAGACCGTTTGCCATATAATGACAGCGCGATTGATAATATTTTGCTTGTCAATATTATGGAGCATATTTATAATTATGATTTTTTATTGATGGAGATATATCGAGTGCTAAAGGGCGGAGGCAAAGTGATTGGTTTTGTGCCATTTATGATTAATTATCATCCTGATCCGCATGATTATTTCCGGTTTAGTCAGGAAGCGCTCAAAAAGATTTTTATCCAAGTCGGGTTTAAGGATATTAATATCAAAGCGATTGGCCGTGGCCCAATGTCGGTCAATTATAATAATGTGATGATTTTCTTGCCTCGGATAATGAGAATAATTATTTTGCCGTTTTATTTTATCGTTGATAAAATTTTATTAAAGTTAAGACCGAAGATGAATGAACGTTACCCTTTAGGTTACTTTTTTGAATTAAGAAAATAAAAATGAAAATTTTATATATTGCCAATGCCAGAATTCCGACCGAGAAAGTTCACGGCTATCAGATAGCCAAAATGTGCGAGTCCTTGGCTTTGGCTGGGCATGAACTAGAGCTGGTTTTGCCGACTAGGGCAAATCCAGAATTTGCCGGAGTTAGCTTATTTAACCACTATCAAGTCAAGGATAATTTTGCAGTCAAAAAGATTGAATGTTTTGATCCGGTATTTTTATTTAAGTTTCCTAAAGGATTATATATTAAATTTCAGGGATTTCTGTTTTTGTGGAGTTTGTTTTTTTATTTATTGGAACTAAAACACAGAAAAGAATATACAATTTACACTCGGGATGAATATTTATTGCCCCTGCTAGTTAAATTTTCAAAACAAGTGGTGTGGGAGGCGCATTTTTTGCCCCAAAATAAACAACGCTACTTGAAATGTTTTAATCAATGTCATAAGATAGTTGTCATTACGAGTCATATTAAGCAAGAATTAGTTGACTTAGGTATCAATAGTGAAAAGATTGTGGTCGCGTCTGATGCGGTTGATTTGACTGATTTTCAAAACATTTCTGCAAATCGGGACGAGTTGAGAAATGAGCTTAATCTACCAAAAGATAAAAAAATTGTGTTATACACCGGCCATCTTTACAGTTGGAAAGGTGCTGACAGTTTGGCTCAAGCGGTCAATGACTTAGATAATGATACTTTGGCCGTGTTTGTCGGTGGCACTGATAGTGATTTAAAATCTTTTAGAGATGAATATGGGACAAATTCAAAAATTATGATTTTGGGTCTCCAGCCCAGAAAATTTATTCCCCAATATTTGAAGTCAGCCGATGTGCTAGTATTGCCTAATTCAGCCAAGAGCAAAATTTCCAAATACTACACTTCGCCGATGAAGCTGTTTGAATATATGGCGGCCGGCCGGCCGATTGTTGCCACTAATTTGCCGTCAATTACTGAAATATTAAATGATAATAATGCGGTGCTGGTGACGCCTGACAATCCCAGTAGCTTGGCTGATGGAATTATTAGAGTATTAAAGGATAAAGAGTTGGCGGAGAAGATATCCAGTCACACGCTGATGGATGTCAAAAATTATACTTGGGAAAACAGAGCAAAAAAAATAACAGAATTTATATGTTCATAATCAAACGCTATTTTAATCGCTATCAGAAAATAATTTTAAATAAATATCTGATTATTGGTCTATCGGTGTTGGTCGCGCTTTTGATATTGGTAAAATTAATTCCTCCCACAATTTTAAGCGAGGAAGCCAGAGCTAGTATTTTGCGCAACAATCCGGCAGTGGTGAAATTATTGCCGGTTTATTGGCAGATTAGAAAATTAAGTGATTGGCTGTATTTAGCTTCGTATTTTCAGAAAGATGAACTGTCAGTTTATGAGTTGTATATTGATGATCAGGCGAGGCAAAAAATGGATGACAGTTTGCCCAAACAATTTATGAATGTGATTTATACTGATAAGGTTTATGTGCCGGCCAAATTCACATATGACGGTAAAACTTATGATGTGGAAGTGAGCTATCGAGGCGACAATGCGATTCATTGGAACGCGCCCAAAAAGTCATATTCAATCAAATTTAAAAAAGACAATCTATTCAATGGTGTTAGTAAATTGAGCTTTATCATTACAGTTGACCGGAGATTTATTCTGGAGTATTTCAATAATTATCGGGCTGACAAACTGGGATTGCTTCATCCGGCCAGCAGTTTTGGCAGTTTGAAAATCAACGGCCGAAACAATGGTTTGTATTTTATTGTGGAGGGTTGGAGCGAGGAAATGTTGGCCAAATTGGAAGTGTCGGATCAAAGCAATTTTTATGGCGAGGATAATTCGCGGGAAATCGCCGGCATCAGTCGGGACGACAATCTTTGGACCAGCTTGGATTTTTGGCGAAAGATAGTCAGCGACAATCAATTCGGTTATGAGCATTTTTCCGGCTTAAATCAGCTGTTGGAGCTGCTCACCAAAGATGATGACAAATTTTTCAGCTCAATTTTTGATTTGGTGGATGAAGACAATTTTTTTGCTTGGCAAATCCATCAGGATTTGATTGGCTCCGGTCATCAGAATTTGGCCAACATCCGGCTTTATTTTGACAATTCGGTTGGTAAGTTTTATTTTATTCCTTGGGATGTGGAAGGTGGTTATAATTCCAGCCCGACTATTTATATGGGCAATATATTGTCGGCCAGGATTTTGTCTAATCCGTATTATTTATATCGGAAAAATAAGATGCTGTATGATTATGTTGCGGATAAAAAAAAATTGACGGATGATTTGGATTTTTATGATAAAATGACAGATAATATCTGGCTGGCTCTGCATAAAGATCAGATGAGGATATATTCAATCCGCTGGGCCAAAAGGGTAATTGACGAAGTCAGGCAAAATATAGTAGACAATATTGATAAAGTCAAAGATATTTTCGGCGACGGACTGATTTTTGCCAATGTTGATGTCGGTGATCATGGCCGATTTTTCGGTCATAATATTATCGCCGATATTAATGTCAAAATCCAAAGCTTCAGTGGCGTCTTTCTGGATAAGGTTAATTTCAAAATGGTGGATGGTTTGGATTTTACAGCTTATAAGATGTATTATGACTCAAATTTCAACGGCCAGCTGGATGCCGGCGACCAATTAGTGGATAATTATGATGATTTTTTGATTTATTCCAATCTGATTGAGTCCAGCGACAAGAATTATCAACCGGAATTGACATCCCATCATTTTTTCGTCGTCGCTGACAATGAAAGCTATGCTGATTTTTCCGACAATTTGGTGAGTGTGACTATTAACGCCAAAAACGCCATTACCGGCAAGAAAATAAAAAGCAATAATTTCGAGGTTAAGATAACAAACAGCGAAGTTTTCAAATATTTTTCCAATATTTCCGACATTGATAAATTTCAGCGTGAGAATCCTAATTTTAGGGTTGACCGTCAGCTCAAAGAAATAATTTTACCGAGCGGGGTTTACAATATTAATCAGACGATTATTGTGCCGAAGGATTTTACTTTGAAGATTCTGCCCGGGACGACTTTGCGGTTGGCCTCCGGTGTGTCAGTTGTCTCTTACGGCAATATTATGGCTCAAGGCACTGCGTCGGCGTCGATTAATTTTGTCGCCCAAAGCAATTCGCCTTGGGGCGTCATTGCAGTCATTGACGGCGATCAGAAAAATCATTTTAGTCACTGTAATTTTTCCGGCGGACGCGACGATTATATTAATGGTGCCTATTTGTCCGGAATGTTGTCGGTTTATCATGCGGATGTTGAAATTGACAATTGTGTATTTTCCGGCGCCAGGGCTGATGACGCTCTAAATGTCAAAAAATCAGACGCTCGGGTGACCAACAGCGAGTTTAGAAATAACAGCGCCGATGCGATTGATTTTGATTTTATTAAGTCGGGCGCTGTGACAAACAATAGGTTTTTTTACAATGGCAATGACGGTATTGACATCAGTGGGTCTACCATTGTTATACGCGACAATTATATTGAAAAGTCCGGCGACAAATGCATCAGCGTCGGCGAGAAGTCGCTCAACTCCGTTATTTATAACAATATTTTAAACGGTTGCGATATTGGTGTGGAGATAAAGGATTTGTCCGATATTTGGATTATCAACAATATCATTATTGGCAACCGTTTGGGTATAAATGCCTATCAGAAAAAAGAGATTTTCGGCGGGGGACGGGCAAAAGTTTATAATTCCATTATTTGGGACAATGAGATTGATGTCCAGACTGATGATCAGTCAGAAATTTTAATTTATAATTCAGATTTGGCCGGGGGAAGTGATAATAATTTTAGTATTAGTCCAATTTTCAGTCCGACTTTTTATTTGACTAATCAAAATGATGATAAGTTAATGACTGGCGGTAATACCAAGATTTTAAAGCAAAAGCTGGACATTGATTTACAGCAAGCCCCTGTCGGACTCATTAAGTAAATTATTATGTTGCGTTGGCAAAAAAAATTATTTAAGGGAAAAATTTTCAAGACAATTATTGTCTTGATTATTTTTGTTTTGTTTTTTTTGGCTTCAATT
>CAYLUK010000050.1:0-5928 GCA_964386875.1 uncultured Gammaproteobacteria bacterium | reverse complement strand
CCAATAATTTGGACAAAGCGGGGATTGATCATTTGTTGGAATTTTTGATTATGTATCAGAAGACAGTTATCGTTATTTCTCATGATGCTGATTTTTTGAATTGTTTTACCGAGGGGGTTTTGTATTTGAATGTCTATACCAAAAAATTAGAGCTATATGTTGGGGATTACTATTCGGTTGTCGAAGAAATTGAAAGTCAAGTTGAACGAGAAAGAAAGAAAAACGCTCAACTGGAAAAACAGATTAGAGACCGCAAAGAAAAGGTCAATTTTTTTGCCAACAAGGGTGGTAAAATGAGAAAGTTAGCCCAGAAATTGCGGGATGAAACAGCCGAGATGGAAGATAACAAGGTTGAAGTGAGGCGTGATGACAAAACAATTAGAAAATTTGATATTCCCAGCCAAGAGGAAATTTTCGGTGACTTAGTGACGATCAAATCCGTCAAAGTGATTCGCGACCACAAGGCCAAAGAGGTGCCGGTTGAAAAAGTATTAAGCCGAAGGACCAGGCTGCTGATATCCGGGCCAAATGGCATCGGCAAAAGCACATTATTAAGAAGTTTGGTGAGCGGTGAAAGCGCCGGCGCCAAAATAATGGACAAAGTGCGAGTGGGCTATTACAGTCAGGACTTTGCCGCTTTAAACTATGAAGACACGGTTTTTGATTCGCTCAAGAATGTTATTATTAATGATGGAGATGAACAATATCTAAGATCAGTGGCCGCCGGTTTTTTGATTACCGGTGAACTGATGGATCATAAAGTGTCTCACTTGTCCGAAGGGCAAAAGGGATTATTGTCTTTTGCCCGGTTGGTTTTGATGGAGCCGGGGCTATTAGTATTGGATGAGCCGACCAATCATATTAATTTTAGACATATTCCGATAATCACCGAAGCCATCAATCAATATCAGGGTGCCATAATTCTCATTAGTCATATGCCTGATTTTGTTGACCAAATAAAAATTGATGATTATCTTGATTTGGGCAGTATTTGAGCTGATAGATAACTTTGATAAAAAACATCCCGACACGAAGTCGGGATGTTTTGTTGTGTGTCATCCCAATTCAGGAATCTTTTTTATTATTTGAGTCGTTTTTGTTTGATCCGGTCGTTTTCGGTCAAGAATCTTTTGCGTAGGCGAATGTTTTTGGGAGTAATTTCCAGAAATTCATCAGCACTCATAATGCTCATGCCCCGTTCAAGTGTCACATCAATCGGCGGTGTCAGGCGAATGGCATCATCAGATCCGGAGGCTCGCATGTTGGTGAGCTGTTTGCCTTTGATCGGGTTGACCGTCATATCATTGCCTTTGGCGGCGTTGCCAATGACCATGCCTTCATATACTTCAGTCGTAGCGCCGATATACAGCTGACCGCGATTTTGCAGATTAAAAAGGGAAAAGCCCAGAGCTTTGCCAGTCTCGCCGGAAATCATTGATCCCAGCTCGGTCTTGTTGATTGCTCCGGCGTATGGTTTAAAGCCGATTACTCGGGTATATAAAATACCTTCGCCTCTGGTGTCCACCACAAATTCATTTTTGTAGCCGAGCAGTCCGCGCGTCGGTATTTCAAAGATAATTCTGGTGTTGCCATGCTCCGGACCCATTTCCAAGAGGTTGCCTTTCCGCTTGGAAAGTTTTTTAATGACCACGCCCGACATTTCATCCGGCACATTAATGGTCACTTCTTCAAACGGCTCGGATTTGACGCCGTCAATGTCTTTAATAATGACATGGGGCTGGGAGATTTGTAGCTCATAACCCTCGCGTCTCATATTTTCCAGCAGAATTGCAATATGCATTTCACCTCGGCCATAAACTTTGTAGTATTCAGTGGTAGAAAAATCAATTTTTAGTCCTACATTCATTTCCAATTCTTTTTCCAATCTTTTTTTGAGTTGGGTGTTGGTGACAAATTTGCCGTCGCGTCCGGCAAAAGGGGAGCTGTTGACATAAAAGTTTAGCGAGATGGTCGGCTCGTCAATGCTAATAGCGGGCAAGACTTCTTGCCCTTCATCTTCACAAATGGTCTCACCGATAAAAATATCAGGCAGACCGGCGATCATCACAATATCACCCGCCGAAGCTTCTTTGGCCTCTTCTCGTTCCACGCCTCTGAAAGTAAATAGTTTGGTAATTTTTCCGGTCCGCGTGGTGCCGTCAACATTTTTTATATATACATTATCCGCTGTCTTAACTCTACCATCATAAATCCGGCCAATCGCCAGCCGACCCATGAAATTATCATAGCCAAGGTTAAACGGCTGGAGGCGTAACGGTCTATTAACTGCTTCTTGGCTTGAGGCCACCGGGACCAGCTCCAAGATAGCGTCCAGGAGCGGGGTCAGGTCTTTTCTTTTGCCGTCATAACTGGTCATGGCTACGCCTTCGCGAGCAATCGCGTAAAGTGTGGTGAAGTCCAGCTGTTCATCAGTGGCGCCTAAATCCAAAAAAAGTTCATACACTAACTCTTGCACCGTGTCAGGTCGAGCCGCCGGCTTATCAATCTTGTTGATTACGACAATTGGTTTTAAGCCCAACTCAAGCGATTTTTTCAGCACAAATTTGGTCTGGGGCATTGGCCCTTCTTGCGCGTCAACGACTAAAATCACGCTATCAATGGAGCGGAGCACGCGCTCAACTTCGGAGCCAAAGTCAGCATGACCGGGGGTGTCCACGATATTTATCTTGGTGTCCTTGTAATAGACAGAAGTATTTTTGGAATAAATAGTAATACCACGCTCTTGTTCCAGAGCGTCATTATCCATGCTAATTTCACCGGTAGACATGCCAGTCTGTTGCATCAGCGCGTCAGTTAGCGCTGTCTTGCCGTGATCAACATGGGCGATAATTGCGATATTTCTAATAGTCATAATATAAATTAAAACCACTCCCGTGGGAGCGGATATATAACTTATTAATAATAACACATTCAAATGCAAATGTCAATCAAAGGCCCGGTAATTATTAAAAATAAAAAACCCAAGCGGCTTGGCTTGGGTTTGATTGTTGATTATAAATTTTCTTGCTTGATGTATCGGACATTGACGCCACCCGCTCGGACAATGTCAATCGCGTTGTTTGGATAGATATTACCCAAGACGACCAATGACTCAATGCCGGAGCCGGCGATTTCTTTGGCGCAAACCCCGCAGGGCTCGGCCGTCACATACATAGTCGCCCCTTGAGTGGACGCGCCGACTCCGGAAGAGAGCATCCGCAGGAATGCATGCTGTTCGGCATGAACCGCCCGGCAGACCTCAATTCTGGTGCCGGATTGGATTCCTAATTCTTCCCGCAAACAGCCGTGTTCAGCGCACAGTAGCTGACCGGGGGCTTGAGCGTTAAATCCAATTGCCACGACATTGTCGTCTTTGACAATGACACAGCCGAATTTTCGGGTCTGGCCGATCAGTCGACCTCTCTTGTCCCGAAGGTATTTGCCGTGTTCGTCTTTGGCGCAGCCTCGGGCGCAATTGGACCTGCCAGAAGCGGCAATAGCCATGTTCATATAGAAAACATCCAGTTCAGCTATCCGAGCCAGATACTGCGCAGTGCCTTCACTGATTGCTCCTAGTCCGGTGGATCCGAATCCGCCACTGCCACGCAAAGTTTTCGGCAGTTCGTTCGTTTCTTCAAAAATCGGCAGTTTCACTCGGGCAAAGATGAGCTGGGCGATTCGCATACCTTTTTCAATCGTAAACGGCTTCTTGCCTTTGTTGCACAGTAGCACTCCGACTTCCCCGCGGAAATCCGGATCAACTGTGCCGGGTGAATTGCGCAGTTCCACTGATAAGCGATTGGCCAGTCCGCTTCTTGGTCTGACTTGGCATTCAATCGGCCAGGGCAGAGCCATAATAACGCCGATGCCGATCAGCACATGCTCGTCCGGCTTCAAGGTGAATGGCAAGTTGTCGGCGTGTTCCTTGGTTATCCTGTTTTGAATATGATAAGCATAGGCATCATAGCCGACCGCGCCGTTGCTGGCCCGCTCCGGTGGCGTAGCGTCGGCAAATAATTTCTAGAAAAAAACGGTTTGCATTTTCTTGCCTCCTTGGGTTGTTTTTTCTGTCTTAAGAACTGCTGGCATTTTAGCAAAGAATATATAATTGGTCAATTCAATAAAAAAATCCTCCGCCACGTGACAAATGGGTGAGCTAAGAAAGAGTATTATTTATTAATTAATTATGTTTCAATTATATCAATTATTTTCAAAAAGTTTTATGTCTGGGAAAAGAAAGCTGAAATTTATTGGCTGAAACGCAAAACGCCACTTGAGAGAGTGGCGTCGGAATGACAAGTCGTTTAGTATAGAGAGTATAAAAGGGGGCTGATCCATTTTTTCCCCTTTTTTTCGTTCATGATTATGTAAAAGCAGTGCGATAATTAACGATGTTGAAATTTGTTTGGAAAAAAGACGTCGCGCTCGCAAGGAACGTGACGTCTGTAATGAATCGGGAACTAAATCAGAAACCGTAGCGCTTCTTCGGCAATGGCATAGCCGGCAGGAGTAAATGACAACTCCCGCTCACTTCTTGAAAGAATGCCGAGATCAATAAGTCGCTTAATCTTCGGCCAAGTGACACTGTTGTCAATCGTCACCCCGAAGCATCGCTCGTATTCCTTAAGATCTAGGGAGAGAGATTTCAAAGCGAACTTGATCCATCGAACCTCTTGTTCCTGTGGCAAGTAGAGAGCACCTTCATGGAAAGTAAGTCTCCCATGGTCGACAAGATCTCTCCACTTCTTCGCCGATTTGACGTTGCGCACTTCTCCCATGGGAACGTATGAGTATGAGCTTATGCCGAAGCCGATTTCTGCTTTTCCGAAGTCCCACGGTTTACTCGTTACTGTACTAGCGTTCCTATTGCTGGTCCAATGAGCGCTGTGGTGACGGCCGTAACCGGCAGCGGACAAAGACCGGTCGGCGATTATCTGCATCGCAAGTACATCCCTCACATAGTTTCTAGTGTAGGGTTCAGACCTTAGTAAGGGGTGTTTGGGTGGAAGCCGGAGTCTGTACAGATGTAGAGAGGGAATCTTCGTCTCAATGAACTTCTCGATGTCATCGGCGAAGATTTCAGGTGTTTGCCCCGGCAATCCTCTCATGAGATCAACATTGAGATCCTGAAAATTTTGTTGAAGAAGCGTCTTACAAGCCTTTTCCGCAAGCTCTCCAGTGTGACCACGCTCACATCTCTCAAGTATTTCATTATTGAATGTTTGTACGCCCATACTCAGGCGCGTTATTCCTGCCTCGTGCGCCGCTGCAACCTTTTCTGGAGTAATTGTGTCTGGCGAACACTCCATGTTCGCATAAACGCCTCTGGGTATTTGGTAATGCTCTCGAATACCCTTCACAAGCCTACCAATGCCCTTAGCACTTAGAGTGGTTGGCGTTCCCCCTCCAATTGACAAAGATTCAACCTCGGGCAAATCACCCATTGCTCGTTTGAAGGTAGATGCTTCTCGCACCAAGCGAACGGCGTCTTCTTCTTGAAGACCATCAAGTAACGTTGGGAATGAGCAATATAAGCAATGGTAGGCACATTGTGATATGTGCCCGAACAAGCGGATCTTTTTAAGACCATCATCTAATGTTCGCCTCAAAAGAGAAAAGGGATTCGCACTTCTTCTTTCTGAGAATTCGAGCAGGAAATCATAATCAAGAATTTGACTTCCAATGCTCGGCTCTCGTTTAAGAATCGGCAGGACTCGATCCTCAATAAACACTAGGGCATCATCCACAATCTTGTTTTTCATGACCAACATCCTTTCTATGATCAAAAAGGTCGTTTTGTCTCAAATTTCTTGTGTCAAAGAGCAAAATTGCACGAAAGATGCTTTCGGACCTAATCACCAATAAATTAGCATCTATTTAATCTTTAGTCAATATGTTGGAATATGTTGGCTCCGAACAATTTGGCTC
>CAYLUK010000049.1:0-6270 GCA_964386875.1 uncultured Gammaproteobacteria bacterium | reverse complement strand
TGACAGTTCGTGAGGTGGTCGAGACGTTGACTACCGGAGGCAGTATTGACAATGAGCAGACGATCATAATTATTGAGGGTTGGCGAGCCAGTGAGATGGGACAGTATTTGGAAAGTCAGCGATTAGTAAAAAAACAGGAGTTTATTGATGCAACCAAGATTAGTAACTGGCAGGATAAGTATGACTTTTTGGTCGATTTGTCAATTAGTACGGTGGAGGGCTTTTTATTTCCAGATACTTATCGAATTTTTACTGACGCAACGGCTGGTGATATAGTAGACAAGATGCTTGGCACCTTTGATCAGAAATTGACCAGTCAAATGAGAAGTGATATTGTTAGTCAGGGTAAATCTATCTATGAGATAATTATTATGGCGTCTATTATTGAGCGTGAAGCCAGAACCGACGAAGATAAAAAGATGGTCGCCGATGTTTTCTGGAAAAGAATTGTTCTAGGTATGCCACTCCAGTCTGACGCCACAGTTAACTATGCGACCGGCAAAAGCTTGCTTCGTCCGACCAATTATGATTTGGAAGTTGATTCGCCATATAACACTTATAAATATGCCGGCTTGCCTCTTGGCCCGATATCTAATCCGGGACTTATGGCGATTGAGGCGGCAATTTATCCCAAGTCAAATGATTATTTATTTTTTTTAATGGATCAATACGGTCAGACGCATTATGCTTCAACATTTTCCGGCCATCAGGAGAATGTTAGAAAATATCTAGATAATTTCTAGTTCACTTAATAAAAGTCAAAAATTATAAATTAAAATTATTTTTTATATTTTATTTATCATTTTTTAGATATCTCTATGCAAGATGATTATTACACCAGGGGAGAGAAGGAGTTTTTACTCAAGATTGCCAGAACGACTTTGGAGAATTTGTTGCGTCGAGATGACAAATATGAACCCCAGACAGTCAATCAAAAGCTTTGGGAAAAGCGAGGTGTTTTTGTTTCGCTTTATAAAAATGGTGACCTGCGTGGTTGTATTGGTAATGTCGAGCCGATTGAATCACTTATAATATCAGTTAGAGATGATGCTATTGCGTCTGCCAATGATCCGAGATTTTCGTCGCTTGAGGAGCCAGAGCTAGAAGATATAAAAATTGAGATATCAATTTTGACCGAACCGGAAAAAGTTGAGATGCACGAGCTAAAGCATGGCGATGGCGTGATTATTGCCAAAGGTGCAAATAAAGCGACCTATTTACCTCAAGTTTGGGGCGACCTGTCAGATCCGGAAGAGTTCTTGGGCAGTTTATGTCAGAAGGCCGGCTTAAATAAATTGTGCTATCAAGACCAAGCGGTAGATTTTTATCGGTACCAAACGATTATTTTTAAAGAGGGAAAAATTTAATGGCATATTGTTACTAATACAGTGTGTTGACATTTTTGGCTGATTTGCTATAATTACTTTTGTAATCAAATATCTTCCACAGACAGTAGGCGCTTATTAGCTTATAGCGTATGGCTTATGGCCTATGGTATAGCTAAAATAGCTTAATTTAAACAAACCTACTTAGGAAATAAACTTTTAGTCACTTGCTAAAAGTTATTCATTCTGTGGAAAAACCACAGTTTTTTTTGTATGCGAGAGTATTTCAAATGCAGAGAAATATAATTTGATTAGTAATTTTTAATAAAGAATAACGTTTTATTCAATGCCAAAATCAAAATCACAAAAAAAAGAAATATTAGCAAATTTAGAGGAAAAACTGCGACAGATGAAATCAGCGGTTTTTGTTAATTTTTCTGGTATTCCAGTTAAGGAGATTGATGACTTAAGAAACAAGTGTAAAGAAGAGGGAGTAGAATATATTGTTAGCAAGAAGACTTTACTTAAGAAAGCATTAGTTGATAATGGCTTTAAAGATGCTAATAATTATGGTTTTGATGGCGAGGTGGCCACAATCTTTGGATTTACTGACGAGGTTGCTCCAGCCAGATTGATTAAAAAATTTTCTAAGAGTAACGAAAATATGAAGATTGTCAGTGGGATATTGGAAGGTGTGTTTATTGATGCAACAAAAGTTGTCGCGCTTTCAAAATTACCATCACGTGATGAGCTTATTGCCAAGGTGGTCGGATCAATTGCGGCGCCACTTTCCGGCATGGTCAATGTATTGCAGGGCAATATTAGAAATTTTGTTTACGTTTTAAGCGCGATTAGAGATAAAAAATTATAATATGATGCCAATATATTAATATATGTGAATCATACGAATATATTGGAAACGATGCGAATAACTTAAATTTGTTAAAAAAATAAACTAAGTAACTAATAAACTAACAACTAATTAATTAATCTAAAATAATATGTCAGAAGAAAACAACAAACCAGTAGAGGAAAAAGTAGTAGAAGTTGCTACTCCAACTGCTGATGCTTCAACTGATGATAAAAAAGTTGAAGTGCCAGCCAAGTTCAAAGCTTTAGTTGAACAAATTGAACAGCTAAGCGTTATTGACTTGGCAGAGCTAGTCAAAGTTTTGGAGGAAAAGTTTGGTGTATCAGCTGTTGCTCCAGTTGCTGTTGCTGTCACCGCTGGTGGCGATGAAGCTGCGGTCGAAGAAAAAGATAGCTTTAATATTGAGTTGACTGCTGCAGGTGAGAATAAAATTGCTTCAATTAAAGCAGTAAGAGCTATCACCGAGCTTGGTCTTAAAGAGGCTAAGGATTTAGTTGATGGCGCGCCACAAATTGTCAGAGAGAATGTTAAGAAAGAAGAAGCAGAAAAAATCAAGAAACAACTTGAAGAAGCTGGCGCAACCGTCACTTTGAAATAAAAATAGTTCAAAAAACAAGAAATAAAAATCCCACCGAATAGTGGGATTTTTATTTCTTGTTATGTGCTATGTGTTTTACGATTAAAACCCAATCTCAATCAAATAAATTTTATTATCCGCCAAGAGGTATATTTTTTTGTCTGCTTCATCTACAATCATAGATTTAAACTGGCCGATTTCTTTGCTAGTATATTGGATTTTTAAATTGCCGTTTTTTTCAAACACAACCACCCGTTGATTTTGAGGATCCAATATATATAGGTAATTAGAATCAATCTCACTGTATATTTGGGTAGGGGAGCCAAGACTAGGATTAATGTCAGAGAAATTAGTCTCTTGTCGCGCGCCTTTTACAAGATAATCAATCTTGCCGGCGCCGACGACATAAATCCCGCCGTCAATTGCTAAGGAAGTAGCACCAGACATATCTGTGCCGTCACTGATCCAAGAACTGCCGGTATTAAAGCCGACTGACGTGGCGGTGTGTCTGATAATTTGATTTTTCTCTCTCTGGAGTGAGTAGATTTTATTTTCATAAGTGTCAAAATCTTTTATTTCGCTGCCGGCAACGAGAACCTGTTCGACTGAATTATCTACTAGGTTGTAGCGATAAAAGTCATTATTATTAAGGATAATAAGACTGTTTTCATCAATAGCAGAAAGTTTTTTGACATTATTAATGTCGTTGTTTAATTGAGCTGACAAAGTTTGCTTCTGTTCTAAATCTACGGTATAAAGCGTTTGGTTTTGATTGTCATAAGTAAAAATATTGCCTTTGATCTTTATAATTCCGTTTGTTTGAGCCGTGGCGTTTTTGTTCCTTAAGTCGGCAATGATGGTTGGATTATCCAAATAAGATATTTTCTGAAGTGTCAAATTAAGATTGTCAATTTTCTGTTGTAGCTCATCTCTTAACCCTTGGTTTTTCTTTTTGTCTGGGATTTGTCCTAGAAGCTCTTGGGCGCGAGCGATCGAGTTTTTGGCGCCAGCCTCATCATTGAAAATATTTTGAGCTTCAGCGGTATTGATGTACTCTTCTATCTGTTGCTGGAGTTCTTGAGCATCGCTAGTCTTGACTGCATTGCCGGCGATGCCCTGCCAGACAATATTCTGACAAAAAAGGAAGGCGGTAATGAAGGCGACAACAATTAGAATTTGATAAAATCTATTTAATGCCACAAGTTTTGCGGTTTGGCGATTAAGCCAGTTGCTGATTTTCCTTGACACACTATCTCCTGGTTTACTTGAAAATTCAGCTCGGTACTCTAGTTTGATGGTTTTTCCTTCACTCGGCCGATTTATATTCTCCCAAGTTTTTTTGGCAAAAGCTCTTGGTTCGGATATTATGTCATGGCCAACCTGCTTGGTTGATTTGACAGCTTCGGGGGCGCGATTTTTAAAATTGATTATAAGTTGTTTAAGCGACTGATATAAAAATAATGAAATTATTCGGCTGTATTTAAAGATAACAACAATAATAATTTTAATGCCTGACCAAGCAAGGACTAAGACTTTCTTCCAGTTTGGCATCAGTGATGGCGTCAAATATTGTTCGGTTTTTTCTTGGGTGGTAATTAAGTTTTTAATTGAAGTTTGAGTCGGAACTCCGCTTTGACTGCTAGCGGCGACTATACTGGAAGATTTTTCAATCATCGCTTCTTCGTCCGCTTCCGGCTGAATGATAATAGAATAGAAATTATCGTTTTTTGCTTCTGATTCCAAAATTTCTTTAATTTCTTGGACAGCGGTCTGTGAATTATTGCCACTCACAATTTCTGATAGCTCGCTTTGTGATAGGTATTCCAAAACTGCGTCATTACAGATCATTAAGTTATCTTTGGTGGTAATGGCACCGTTGATAATGTTGGAAAACATTTTTTCCAGATTTAGCTTGGATCTTCTCTCTCCGGCCTGATTGAAAATATCAATAATAATGTAGTCATGCTTTTTCTTGCGATGAAATAAAAAAGCGTTTGACTGGCCGATTTGGCTCATAAAAATTCGACTACCAAAGATAAGTGCCACAAAAATATTAATATTTTTGATATTAATTTTCTCGGTTGACTCTTGAAGCAGTCGGTATATTCGACGGTTGGCTCGTTGGAGGCATTCTTCAAATCTTTTTTCAATACCATTGTCTATCTCGTGTGGGGGGAGATAATATTCTGTTTTTAAATCACTAATAATGTCAAATAGTTTCTCAATCGTTTCATCAGATAATTCAAAAAGTTCAATAATTCCCACAATTGTTCCTAGTTTTTTTGCTAGCTCTGGCGTTGACCTGGACAAGAAAACATCTCCAGCCACAGCGTCGGTGTCCGCTTCTAATAGTAGTTTGCTAATTTTAGTGTTAATACCAGCCATATTTAAATATCTAAACAATTATTGGTTTGCTTAATAACTCATAATATTATACAATATTATCACAAATTAATGAAGCCCAATTAGGTATTTAATTTCTTAATATTGTCATCCCCGCGGAGGCGAGGATCCAGTCATTAATTTATTAACTTATGCTTGAACAACTATTTGGTTCAAAATCCAGAGTCCAATTATTACGGCTTTTTCTGAATAATCCAGAGAAGTATTATTTTGTTCGTGAGTTGACTCGTGATCTGCAATTGCATCTCAACTCAGTCAGACGAGAGCTTAATAATTTGGAGAGTGTCGGCATTATCAGATCTCATACTAAAGAGGATTTAGAAAAAGAAGTCGAGAAAAAATTGAAGGATAATAAGAAATATTATAAACTTGACAGTAATTTTATTTTTATTGATGAGCTTAAATCTCTTCTGATTAAAGCTCAACTGGTTTTAGAAAAGTCATTATCCAGCAAGATAGATAAGGTCGGTAGTGTGAGTTTCTTCTTGATGTCCGGCGTTTTTGTTGGTCGTGAAGATGCGCCGGCCGATCTTTTGATCGTCGGTCAGATCAATCGTCGGCGACTAATAAGCTTGATCAAGAGTTTTGAAAGAGATTTGGGTCAGCCGATTCGTTATTCAGTCCTTACTCGTGGAGATTTTCAGTATCGTCGGGATGTCACAGACAAATTTATCTATGATCTTTTAGAAGGCAAGAATTTGATTTTGATTGATAAATTGACGCCTAATATTAAGTAAAAGAAACAAGAAAGCAAGACACAAGTGACAAACAAGAAACAAGAAATCAAATAAACAAAAATTCAAAAAAATAATTTGAATAATTGAAATTTGTTTGTTTCTTGCGTCTTGTATCTTGTACCTTACTCCATGTTATATGATATTAATCATTGACACCACCGACAGTAAGATTATTAAATTAATCCTCGCCCAAGGTGTAGGTGATTTTGTGGTGCAAGAAATAGCCGGGGAGTATAAGCAGTCAGAAAAATTGTTGGTCAGCATTAATAATATATTAAGAAAGAATAAAATTGACCGCCAAGATTTGAAGCAGATCGGCGTGGTCAGTGGCCCGGGAGGATTCACCAGTCTAAGAAT
>CAYLUK010000048.1:0-6463 GCA_964386875.1 uncultured Gammaproteobacteria bacterium | reverse complement strand
GGTGACGCACTTCTAGGCGACGCCAAAGAGGTGATTATCCAGTCAGGCAAAGCGTCAGCCTCTTTGCTCCAGCGCCGACTGAAAGTTGGCTATGCTCGAGCTGCCAGAATTTTGGATTTGTTGGAAGATCAAGGTATTATCGGTCCGGCCGATGGCGCCAAGCCACGAGAAGTGTTCTTGGATAAAATTGGTAGTGATGTTGACCTAGTAGAATTTGCCGCCAGAGAGTATGATTTGGAAGGCGAGCTGGCTGAATTTCAGGAAGAGGATGAAGCGCTGGAAGAAGCTGGAGAAATAACAGAAGATATAATTGAAGCGGATGAAACGCCGGCAGGTGATGGGCTTGAGGCGGGAGAAAAATCTGATACGGCAAGTGATGTAATAGAAGAAGAATCTAATATCTTTGACGATATGGCGGATGAAGAAGAGATTCCAGAAGACGAGTCTGCTGATGAGAAGGAATTGGAGGAAAAAGATGACGACCAGAAAAAGGATGAGCTTGAAGATGAGCTGATTAAAGAGGAAGAGTCGTCGGTCGAAGATAAGGCGGAGGTAGAAGAAGATGAAGAAAAAGACAAAAAATTAAAAGCGAAAAAACGAGTGGCATTTGACGAGGATGAATGGTCGTAGAATAAGAAATTAAGAAATTAAAAAAAATAAAAAATTAATTTCTTGCTTTCTTATTTTCTTAATTTATTAAAAAATATGTCAGGTTTTTCAAAAAAAAGAATAGTCAACGCCAAGAGCTTGGGCGATAAGCTGATTGAGGCTAGAGTCGAGCAAAGTATTAATCTAGCAAAAGCCGCCAAGGACTTAAATATTGCATATAAATATTTGGATGCGCTGGAGCATAACAAATTGTCTGATTTGCCGGGTCGGGCGTACATCGAAAAATTTTTGAAGCTATACTGCAATTATTTGAATTTGGATTTTAAAGAGTGTTGGCGATCAGCCAAAGATTTGAAGATTTCTGACCCCAAGAATATTATGGGTATTAATAAAAAGCATTTTTTGTCTTGGCCTCATTTGGTCCGTCGTGGTGTTGTAATCCTAGTGATTTTGGCAATTTTGGTTTTTCTGGGGCTGAAGGTCCAAGATATATTTATCGCTCCGCCACTGGAGATTTCCAGTCCAACCAATGGTATGAGTACCACCGCCAAACAACTGGAAGTGGTCGGACAAAGCGAGCCGGAAGCAGAGATTATTATCAACAACCAGAATGTTTTTGCTGACAGTGAGGGGGTGTTTGTCGCCGAGGTGGGCTTGCAAAAAGGTTTGAATTTGATTAAGATAACAGCGAAGAAGAGATATAGTCGGATTAGGGAGGTTGAAGTGAGAGTATTACTTTTGGAAGAATAACGCGACATTGAAGAAATAAGATACCAGAAACAAGAAAGCAAACAATAAACAATAACCAAAAAATCAAATTACAAACATTTGATTATTGAATTTTGATGTTTGGAATTTGTTTGTATCTTGCATCCTTGTATCTTGTTTCTTTAATACATTAATTTATTAATTTTTTATACTTATGTCCAAAAAAGATCAGGAAGATCAAGGGGGGACAAGCGAGCGACAAAGAGCGGTTGACAGCGCGATTAGCCAGATTAAGGAGCGTTTTGGCGAAGGGTCAATTATGAAATTCGGCGAAGCTCGGACAATGCAAGTGGATGCCGTGCCGACCGGCTGTCTGTCGCTTGATATTGCGCTTGGTGTTGGCGGTGTGCCACGCGGTCGGATAGTGGAGATCTTCGGACCCGAAGCATCAGGTAAGACCACTTTAGCTCAACATATAATTGCCGAGCTTCAGAAAATGGGCGGGGTGGCGGCGTTTGTGGACGCCGAGCACGCGCTTGATCCGGATTATGCCAAGAAGATCGGGGTCAAAGTGGATGATTTGTTTATTTCCCAGCCGGACACTGGTGAACAGGCGCTGGAGATAGTAGAAACTTTAATTCGTTCAAACGCCGTGGATGTGGTGGTGGTTGATAGTGTGGCGGCTCTGGTGCCAAAGGCAGAGATTGAAGGTGATATGGGCGCGTCGCATATGGGACTTCAAGCTCGGCTGATGAGCCAAGCTTTGCGAAAGTTGACCGCGGCAATATCCAAAAGCCGGACAGTGTTGGTATTTATCAATCAGACCAGGCAGAAGATTGGTGTATTCTTTGGTAATCCCGAGACTACAACCGGTGGTATGGCGTTAAAGTTTTATTCATCAATTAGAATTGAAGTCAGACGGAGCGCCCAGATTAAGCAAGGTGAGCGAAATATCGGCAACCGAGTCAAAGTTAAGATTGTGAAGAATAAAGTAGCGCCGCCATTTCAAACTTGTGAATTTGATATTATGTATAACGAGGGAATTTCCATCTCTGGCGATGCCATTGATCAGGGCGTGGGCTATGGGGTGCTGACTAAGTCAGGTAATTCTTATTCATTTGGTGAAGAGCGATTGGGCGTCGGTCGGGAAAACGCCAAAAGTTTCTTGCGTGCCAATCCTAAATTATTAGATAGAATTAAAAAGGAAATTTGGGTCGCGGTGAAATTGAAGCGGGAAGAAGAGCAGAAATAAATTTTTAATTCGCCTAATTCACCTAATTTCTAATAAAATTCCAAATTAAAAAAAGACGAAACATTATGTTTCGTCTTTTTATATCAAATAAATGTTTTCAAAATAGTGTTCCACGTTTTGCGTTATGCGTTACTCGCTCACGCCCGTTCCATATAATCCCCAGTTTCAGTGTTGATTCTGATGACATCGCCATCTTTGACAAATAGTGGGACTTGGATGGTAATGCCAGTTTCCAGCTCGGCTGGTTTGGTGGCTCGGCCTTGAGCCGTGTTGCCTCGCACACCTTCGGGAGCGGAAATGACTTTGAGCTCCACCTTTGGCGGTAGTGAGATTGACACTGGAATACCATTGAAATACAAAACATCAACCTTATCGCCATCTTTCATATATTTGGCTTGATTCCCCAGTGTCTCCTCCTTCAGCTGAAATTGTTCAAAGTCATTTTGAGTCATAAAATAGAAATTGTCGCCGTCATTATACAAGTAATCTACTTTCTTCCTTTCCAGATTGGCTTCTTCCACCTTGTCACCGGGATGAAAATTGTTTTCAATCATCTTGCCGGTCAAAATGTTTTTCAGCTTGGTTTGCATGGTTGGCTTACAAGCCTGCATCCGGACAAAATTTGCTTCCACGACTAAATACGGATCATTTTTGTAGATGATGTTGAGTCCTTTTTTGATGTCGTTTAAGGTAGACAGCATAGGAGACAGTTAAAAGTTGTAAAGTTAAAAAGTTTATAAAGTACAAGTTAAAGATAAAACTTTCAACTTTTAACTTTATAAACTTGATAATTTATTTAGTGACAAAAGGCAGAAGCGCCATGATGCGAGCGCGTTTGATCGCAGTTGAAAGCTTTTTCTGGTGACGAGCACAGACTCCGCTTCTTTTGCGTGGCACGATTTTTGAATAAGATGAGATAAATCGTCTTAGGATTGTAATATCTTTATAATCAATATTATCAATACCATTGACACAGAAGTGGCAATATCTTTCTTTTTGGATTATATTGTTTTTATTTCTTGGCATTTTTTTGTTTTATGTTTTGCGCTTAAAATGGTATGTCCTCAACTTTAATGTCGTCATTATCTTCTTTTGCGCTGTTATCCTTTAGACTGTCAGTTGCTTCTGGCTGTGTTTGCTCTGGCTTGGGTGTATTCTGGTAGCTAGCGTTTGGCTGATTTTGGCCTTGGTTGGCATTTCGTGGCCCGAGCTGGATATTCTCGGCGATGATTTCTGTTTTCCAATGACGATTGCCGGCTTGGTCATCCCAATTTCTAGTTTGGAGTCGTCCTTCCACCAGGCACATACTGCCTTTGGTCAAATATTGACCGACGATTTCTGCCAGTCGCGCCCAAGCAACAATATTATGAAATTCAGTTTGCTCTTGCTTTTGGCCTTGTTTGTCATTCCAGACTCGATTGGTTGCGATGGTAAATGAGGTGACAGATTGTCCAGTCGGTGTGTTTTTCACTTCTGGATCTTGAGTTAAACGGCCGATAACGATGGCTTTGTTGAGATTCATATGGTTTTAGTTATTTATTAACCTCCCACGAATTTACGAATAAAGTACGAATCTACAAATACTATTGTCATCCCGAGTGAAGCGAGGGATCCCGTTGTATTACCACGGGATTGCTACGCTCCCTCTGGTCGCTCGCAATGACAGAAAGGATAAACGGGATCCCGTCGAAAACAAGCTGTCATCCCGAGGGAACGACCGGAGGGAGTGACCGTGGGGATCCCGTGGATTTAAAGACGGGATTGCTACGCTCCCTCCGGTCGCTCGCAATAACAATAATGGACAGACGCTTCAGGTAGTGCTTTTATATTTTTTTATTTTTTTTAATTTCTTAATTTTTTATAATAGATTGTCAGTGTCTAGTAGTTCATCTAACTTCTCATCCAATTCTTTCATGCTGACCCTTTTATCATCAGCTGGTTTTGCAACTCCTTCGACTTTGGGTTTTTCGGCTACCGCGATTGGTTTTGAGATTGACCGTTCCTTCTTTCTATTTTTCTTGGCAACATCTTCAGCGGTGGTCTTCTTGTTTTTGGTCAAGATTTGCGCTCTCAAAATTTTGTGGTTGAGCTTTAGGTCACGATTTATTGTTTCCAATAGTTCGCCATTTTCCATTTCAAATTCAAGCAGGATATAATAGCCACTGCTGACTTTATTGATTGGATAAGCTAATCTTTTCTTGCCCAAAGATTCATTGTGGCCGATTTGACCATTATATTTGCCAATCATACTGTTGACATCACTTTTGATTGATTCTAGCTCAATTTCAGAGAATTGGCCAGAGACAATATAGAGTAATTCATAGTTTTGTCTGACTGGTGTGGATTCTATGCCAGAGACAGGCGTAGCGTCTTTGGCAGTTATTTGGTTTTCCATAATTGGTATTTGGTTTATTTTATTAAATTTGGTTCACCTTGTTGAATAAAAAATATCCCAAAGGCAGACCTTTGAGACGGGGGGAAGGTTTTGCCTTTTCTCCACTGCTGTTGCGTGGAGATTGATGCCGTTTGACGGCTGGAAAAGGATTGTATTTAGTATTTTTATCTTATCACGGGTGGAATAAATAGTCAAGAGGAGGTATAATAATAACAAGTTTTTAATTCACCTAATTTCTAATTTGCCTAATAAAAGTCAAAAGATATAAATTAGAATTATGATAAAATACATATTTATTCTAGGCAATAATCCCGAGCTGTCAGTCGCGGAAATCGCGGCGGTGTTGCCGAAATCAAAAATTATAAAAAGAGAAGGCAAATTTCTTGTCGCTGAAAATTCAGAATTTGATTCTCAAGCAGTTTTAGATCAGCTTGGCGGTACGATTAAAATTGGTCGGGTGATATCTTCTGGCATTGATAAAGAAGTGATAATGCGAGAGATTGTGTCCCGCCAGAGTGAAGGCAAAGTAAAATTTGGCTTAAGTTTTTATGGCGTCAAGTCAGACCGGCAGATTGGCATGGCGATAAAGCGAGAGCTCAAAGAACAGGGGACTGTCAGTCGTTTGGTCACCAGTCGTGATAATGACCTATCTTCGGTGATTGTCAAAAAGGAAAAGGTGATTGATTTTTTGGTTTTGCCGGAATATCTGGGGCTGACTTTGGCGGTTCAAGATTTTGAGGACTATAGCCGGCGTGATTATGGCCGACCCAAGAGTGATTCTCACTCCGGTATGATTCCGCCCAAGCTGGCCAAGATGATGATCAATTTATCCGGCGTGGCTAAAAGTGGCACAATTTTGGATCCGTTTTGCGGGTCAGGGACGATCTTGTCCGAAGCTGTCGTCATGGGATATGGCGGTTTGATTGGTTGTGATAATTCAGCCAAGGCAGTGGGCGATACCAAGGAAAATTTGATTTGGCTGATTGATAAATTTGAAATTGAAAATCTGAAATCGGAAATTTATTTATGTGATGTTTCTAATTTATCCAGTAAGGTTAATATTAATAGTATTGATGCGATTATCACTGAGCCATATCTGGGGCCGCCGATTAGAGGCAGTGAGTCGCCTGAGATGATCAAAAAGATAGTCAAGGAGTTGGAGGATTTATATGTGTCGGCATTTAGCGAGTATAAAAAAGTATTGAAAAAAGATGCTAAGGTGGTGATGGTTTTTCCTCAGTGGCATCTGGGTGGTAATGTGTCTGAGTTAAATATTTCTGACCGGATTTTAAAATTGGGCTTTGGACGGATTGACGCCGGGGATTTGATCTATAAAAGAGAGAGTCAGAAAGTCCGGCGTCAGATAACCATTTGGCGGAATATATAATAAATAAAAAATAATAAATAAAATATAAAAGCACTACCTGAAGCGTTTGTCCACTATTGTCATTGCGAGCGACCGGAGGGAGCGTGGCAATCCCGTGGTAATACAACGGGAT
>CAYLUK010000047.1:0-6547 GCA_964386875.1 uncultured Gammaproteobacteria bacterium | reverse complement strand
TTATTGAGATGGTTACAAAACTGTTTTCACCATAATTTGCTATTTTCAGGTAATACTTCGTCAAACTGCAAAAAATGATTATCATCGTAATACTATTACGCCTCAAATCATTTTTTTGGTTTTCCTCGTCTTGCCTGAAAATACCTAAATTCTATTATAAAACAGTTTTGTAACCATCTCATTTTAATTATATCACTTTTTTCTGGCAATTGCCACCAAATTTGACCCGCCCAATATGCTCCGCTTTTGACCCTTAAATTCATAGTAAATATCATCCACCTTAAATCCCGCTGATATTAACAATTTTCTTAATTCCCGTTTGGAAAAAGTATGAATATATCTTGGTTGCCAATTATCCTTCAATTTCCACGGGATGAAAGCGTCACGCAGGCTCCAAATCTTATACTGGCCCAGCTTCTGCCGGTAGTTGAAAATATATTTATAGTAGAGCTTGAACCATTTGGCAGAAAATAAATTCCAATTGTAAATAATCAATTTTCCTCCGGGTCGAAGCAACACACAAATATTTTTCAAGGCCTGAAGCTGAAGCTCCCGGCTAGGAATGTGGTGAAGCACCGCGATCATTAGCGCTAAATCGTAATTTTCATTTTTCAATTTCCAATTTTCAATCGCCAGCACATCACCTGCAATAAATTCTGTCCAATTACAATCTTTAAACCTATTGCTTGCGATTTTGATCAGCTCGGCTGACGCGTCAACTCCCAAATACTTAATGTGGGAACTGGCAAACACGCTAGCCATGCGACCATTGCCACAGCCGACATCAAGCACTTTGTCACCCGGTCTGACAAATTTATT
Organism: uncultured Gammaproteobacteria bacterium; assembly: GCA_964386875.1. Taxonomy (GTDB): domain Bacteria; phylum Patescibacteriota; class Patescibacteriia; order 2-01-FULL-39-33; family 2-01-FULL-39-33; genus CAYLUK01. The sequence continues at coordinate 5,728 of CAYLUK010000047.1, read as the reverse complement.
AAAATCACCAAAACCTCGCCACCATCTACTTCTAGTATTGGAAAACTCTGGAGCAATCGCATTGTAAATATCGCTGGTTTGGTGTAAGATATGTTGGGTAATCTTCTTATTCATATGATAAAAAATCAGTTAGAAAAAATCATTATCGCGGTGATCAAACAAAATCCTGTCTCTGCCGAGGATTTGTTTGTAATTGTTCGGCAAGAAGCAGGTAAATTCAAACTGCCCCCGCCCAATAAATCTCAGCTATTGTCAGCTTATCATAGATTGCTCAAAAATAAAAAACTGCGAGTTGATAAAACTTTGGAACAAATGCTGACTAAGCGAGCAGTCAGGACAATGTCAGGCGTGGCTGTGATTTCAGTCTTGACCAAGCCATCGCCTTGTACCGGTAATTGCCTATATTGTCCGACTGAATCTGATATGCCCAAAAGCTACTTGTCCAATGAACCAGCGGTAATGCGGGCGATTTTGTGCGACTTTGACCCATATCGTCAAATTAAAATGCGACTTCAGGCGCTAGAAGCCAATGGCCATCAAACTGACAAGATAGAGCTCATTATTATGGGCGGGACTTGGTCGTGCCACCCGCAGAAGTATCAAAACTGGTTTATCCGTCGGTGCTATGAGGCCTTAAACGGCCGACTGTCCAAGTCGCTGGCAATTGCTCAAAAGACCAACGAAACCGCTCGGCACCGCTGTATCGGCCTGACTTTGGAAACTCGGCCTGATTATATAGACACGACAGAAATAATCCAGATGAGAAAATTCGGCTGTACCAGAGTGGAGCTGGGCATTCAGCATATTGATGATAAAATTTTACAGTTGAACCGGCGGGGTCACACCAGCAGACAAAGCACCCGCGCAATCCATCTGCTTAGATCCGTCGGACTCAAAATAAATTATCACTTAATGCTCAATTTACCGGGTTCAACTCCGGCCAAAGATTTGGCAATGTTTAAAAAGTTATATACTCATCCTGACTGGATGCCGGATATGATCAAAATTTATCCTTGCGTGGTAAATGAGCATTCTGATTTATATCAGTGGTGGAAAAAGGACAAGTACAAACCCTACACCAAACGTCAGCTTATGGATTTAATCATTAAAATCAAAAAAATCACTCCACCTTATGTACGAATCACCCGGCTGATCCGCGATATTCCCAAAGAAAGCATTGTCGCCGGCAATAAAATCACCAATCTCCGGCAGATTATTGGTGACTTAGCCGGAAAGCAGGGGTGGAACTGTCAGTGTATTCGGTGTCGGGAAGTAGGACGACAGAAAAAAAATTTCAATTTTAAATTTTCAAATCTCAAATTAAAAAAAATCAAATATAGCGCGAGTGGCGGGGTGGAATACTTTTTAAGCTTTGAGTCTGAGGATGGGAAAGTGTTGTATGCGTTTTTGAGACTTCGAATAAATTCCTTCCCTTGTTTGGAGGAGAGACCGAGGAGGGGTCTTGAAAAACAAGGCGATTCCCACGCTTCGCTCGGAATAGGCTCATTAGCAATCCCGTCGATAAAAAATATTTTCCCCGAGCTTAAAGATGCCGCTATCATCCGCGAGCTTCATACTTATGGCCTGTCCACCGCCATCGGCAAAAGTGGCGATGTCCAACACTTGGGACTGGGCAAAAAACTGCTCGCTGAAGCCGAAAAAATCACTCGTCAAACTGGTTTGACCAAAATCGCCGTGATTTCTGGGATTGGCGCGAGGGAGTATTACAGAAAAAATGGCTATGAATTGGATGGGACTTATATGATTAAAACATATAACGTATAACACACAACGTGGAACGCTATCGTGAAGATATTTTGAAGATAGGATAATTAAAACCCGTCGTGCCTCTTTCGGCGACTAACGGGTTTATTGTGAAGGAGTAACCTTTCTTTTTGGCGGCGAAATTCCGCACAGCTGAAAGTACTTGGCTCGAGACTCATCATCAATTTGATCCAATACGACATTAATTCCGTCACTGGTAAGCGTCCGCCACATTTCCATCTTGACTGCTTGAGTCATACCGCCATTAGTCCTGATCTGTGACACTAGCTTCTCAACTATCGGACTCTCGGCATTTTTCCTTGGCGCCAGAGAATCAATCGCCGTCCTAACCATAGGAGAAACCGCGCCAGTCTTGCCATTTCGCTTCAGCCAACGCCATAATTCAAATTTCCAAAATGCCATTGTTCGTCTCCTTGATGTGGTGACTAGACAAAAGTACTACCTTTAAGTATAACACATATTTAATTTGAGAAAACCCCGTATTTTTGCTAAACTTAAAATATGAATAAATCAACCATAATCAGCTTAATTGAAAAAGAAATCAAACGCCAAAGAGAAAGCTTGGTGATGATTGCCAGTGAAAATTACGCCTCAATGGATGTATTATTGGCTATGGGCACTCCTTTGTCAAATAAATATTCCGAAGGGTATCCGGGCAAAAGATATTATACCGGCAACAAATACATTGACCAAATTGAAAGCACCGCTCAAAAATTGGCGCTGAAAATGTTTGGCCTACCTGAAACCAAATGGCATGCTAATGTCCAGCCCCACTCCGGCTCATCAGCCAATCTCGCCGTCTATCTCGGATTACTGAATCCGGGTGATAAAATACTAGGCATGGATTTGGGCGCCGGTGGTCATTTGACCCACGGCAGTCCGGTCAACTTCTCCGGTAAACTTTTTAAATTTTCTCATTACAGCGTCAATCCCAAGACCAACAAATTTGATTATGACGAAATTAGTCGCGTTGCCCAAAAGGCCAAGCCCAAGCTGATTGTCTGTGGCGCGACCGCTTACACCCAAAAAATTAATTTCAAAAAATTTAAACACATTGCCGACAGCGTCGGCGCCTATCTTCTGGCAGACATCGCCCATATCGCCGGTCTGGTTATTGGTGGAGTTCACCCGTCGCCATTTCCTCACGCTGATATCGTCACCACGACAACGCACAAAACTTTGCGTGGCCCCAGAGGCGCCATTATAATCTGCCGATCCGAACTGGCCAAGCCGATTAATAAAGCGATTTTTCCGGGTTTGCAAGGCGGTCCTCTGGACAATATCATTGCTGCCAAAGCGCTGTGCTTTAATGAGTGTTTGTCAGCCAAATTCAAACGCGATCAAGTCATGACTGTAAAAAATGCCGAGACTCTGGCCAAAACATTAACTGCCGAGGGCATTAAGCTGATAGCAGAAAGCACCCAGAATCATCTGATTTTGGTGGATTGTCGCAATCTTAACATCTCCGGCAAAGTTGGGGCGGACGTGTTGGCCGAAGCCGGCATTTATACTAACGCCAATATGATCCCGTTTGATCCGGCGACACCGCTGAACCCGTCAGGCATCAGAATTGGCGCGCCAGCACTTACCACTCGTGGTATGAAGGCCAAAGAAATGAAAATTATTGCTCAATGGATTGCCATCATCTTGAAAAATCCTCAAGACAAGAAATTAGGACGCGAGATTGCTCAAAATGTTTTAAAACTGACAAAAAAATTTCCTATCTATTAAATGGCAAACAAGAAAACAGCTACAATTTTGGACGGAAAAAAATTAGCAACAAAAATAAAGCTTGATCTTCTGCGCCAAATCAAAAAACAACCGACCACACCCGGTCTGGCCGCAATCTTAGTCGGTAATGATCCGGCTTCTTCAATGTATCTCAACCTTAAAGAGCAAGCTTGTCAAGAAGTCGGCTTGAATTTTCACAAATATCTATGCAATCAGCAATGTTATCCTGATATATCTGAAGCCGAACTGATAAAACTAATTGATTTTTTAAATCAAGATGAAGAGACTAATGGCATAATCGTCCAATTGCCACTACCAAAAAAATTCAAAACCCAAAAAATAATTGATGCCATCAGTCCAGCCAAAGATGTGGACGGATTTCACCCTCAAAACAACCAAATAATTCCGCCGACAATCGTAGCGGTAATTGAACTCTTAAAATCAACCAAAGAAAAGCTGGCCGACAAAAAAACTTTGATTATCGGCCAAAGTAATGTTTTTGTGTCTGGGCTAGAAAAATTCTTGAAGTCAAAACTTAAAATTACGGATATTATCAACCGGACGACTATACCTAATGACTCAAATAAATATGATATTGTCATTATCGCTTTGGGGCAAGCTGGGATTTTGAAGAAATCAATGGTCAAAGACGGGGCGATTGTGATTGATATCGGAATTAACCGCGAGGGTAATAAAACTGTCGGCGACGCTTCGCCGGAAGTAGCTGAAGTCGCCGGATATTTGTCGCCGGTGCCGGGTGGGGTGGGGCCACTGACGGTTGCATGTTTGTTGCGTAATACATTGCTACTTTCAAATACAAAATGAATAATTATTTTAAAGACGCTATGGACGCAAAACACATAACACTATTATGAAGACATTTTAAAGATATTTATAAAAAAATATACCCGCTTTCGTCTGCTACGAAAGCGGGTTTTTTGAATTTGTAATATCTTATGCCTACGCCGAGGCGGTGGAGCCGGCGAAGCCAAGAATAGTGCCGAAGATGCGACGATACCAAGGCACCTTCGCCTCGGTCGTGGCGATCGGCTCGGGCGCCCGACGAGAGACGATCTCGGCTTGGCCACGGATAATCCGAACACCACGGATGCCGTCAATCCGTTCAATCTTTTCCAACAGGGTAGGCGCCCCGAGCCCGAACTTGATTTCAAACGCCTCCGGCACGGGCAGACCCTGTCGCAGATATCCACGCCTGGCCACACGTCTCTGATGCGCATTCATGGGTGTGTCTCCTTTTATGCTTTTTTGTTTTCAACCCCAAAAAGTACAACAATCCATTATATCACGCCCAGATAATTTTGTCAAGCGGTTTGGTATACATCCAATATTCAAAACCTAATGCACCACTTTAAATAGCAGTTAAAATAAGCAACTATTCTTAGTATTTTTTATGGAACCATTCGCGCGAATGGTTCCATAAAAAAAAATACGAAAATATATAATTATTTTAATGTTCCATGTTATGCGTTATGTGTTTTGTGAGTTAAGCATCAGCTCCATCAGCGCCAAAAACACTTTAGTATTTACTTCCACATCAGCCATGGCCCGGTGGGCATTCTTGTGTTCAAGTCCAAAGTGACTGGCGACGCTAGATAAATTATAAGTCGGTAGTGACAATAGTTTGCGGGACAATTGCAAGGTGTCAATTATTTTGTTGGTCGACTCGGGCAGAGCATACCGCTTAACATGATCTTGGATAAAGAGCCAATCAAACTCCTTGATATTATGGCCGACGACAATGGCATCAGACACAAAGTCCAAAAATTCCTTAATCACGACAGCTGACTGACGGCCATTAACGAGCAGATATATTTCATTGAGACCATGAATCTTTTCCACTTCCAGACTGATTGCCCGCCGAGGCTGAATCAAGGCTTCATAACGATCCACCTCATCCTTGCCTTTAAGTTTGATCGCGCCGATTTCCAACACTTCATCCTTGACCGGATCAAGACCAGATGTTTCAATATCAAAAACCACAAAGTCACTGATTAAAAATTTTTGGTATTTTTCGTTCATAATATACATCTTAAATAAATCTTGATATTTTTACAAGCCACTGTAAATAAAAAGAAACGACCCACGCTACTGTGAAAGCCAGCGTGGGTCAATGAGTTGTGAGTCCGAAGGACTAAGCTCCCAGGCCAAAGGCCTAAGCGCTTAAGTCCGTAAGGACTCAGGACTGAATTAC
>CAYLUK010000046.1:0-6719 GCA_964386875.1 uncultured Gammaproteobacteria bacterium | reverse complement strand
TGACTGTTATTTTAGTCTTTCTCCAGCAGAAACGCGACGGCAAGAAGCTGACTGCGACCGGCGATGGCACCCAGACCAGAGATTTCACTTATGTTGGTGATGCGGTCAGGGCCAATATCATGGCGATGGCCAGTGATAAAGTGGGCAAAGGAGAAGTGATAAATATTGGTGGTGGTCATAATTATTCGGTCAATGAGATTGCCGCCAAAATCGGCGGTGAGCTGGAGTACATTGCCCCGCGGATTGAGCCCCATGATACCTTGGCTGACACTTCCAAAGCCAAAGAGCTGATTGGCTGGCAACCAGAAGTAAATATTAATGAAGGCATTGCCCGAACCAAAGAATGGTTTGCATCACAAAACACATAATGTAAAACGCATAACATATTTTATGACTAAGATTGGTACGCATATATCTAGTGCTGGTGACTTGTCACTCGCACCACAACGAGCCAAGGAAACAGGATGCGAGTGCTTCCAGTTTTTTTCGCGTCCGCCACAAGGTGGCAAGGCTAAGCCCATTACCACTGAACTAGCCAAGAGGTTTAAAGATAATATGAAGCAGTATGGTCAAGCCGAGTGTTATATTCACACCCCGTATTATATCAATCTCGCTTCAGCTAATAGTCGCATTTATCACAGCTCTATCAATATAATTAGAGAAGAGCTTGAGCGAGGCAGTCAGCTGGGCGTCAAATATGTGATGACTCATCTTGGCAGTGCCAAGGATTTAGGTGAGACAAAGGGCATTGCCAAGACGATTAAAGGTATTGCCGAGATACTGAAAGGCTATCAAGGTGAAACTCAATTTTTAATTGAGATGTCAGCCGGTGCCGGTGCTATAATTGGTGACACTTTCGAGGAGATTAGTAATATTGTTAATTCAACCAAGCTGAAGACGCACAACATCGGAATTTGTTTTGATACCGCCCACGCTTTTGCCTCAGACTATGATCTGCGAGATGCCAATAGTGTCCAAGATACGTTTAAAAAGTTTGATAAAATTCTGGGGATTAAGCAGTTAAAATTAATTCACGCCAACGATAGCAAAGTTGACTTAGATTCTAAGAAGGATCGCCACGAGCACATCGGTCAAGGTAAAATTGGACTTAGTGGCTTTAAGGAAATAGTAAGGTTCGCCCAAAAACATACCATAAATATGATATTAGAAACTCCAAAGGACGGTCAAGACCTAGAGGATATAAGAATTCTTAAAAAAATGAGAAGCAAATTATAGTAATAAATAGCAATTGATAATTATAATGAAAATTAACCTAATTCACCTAATTTCTAATTCACCTAATAAAATCTAAAAGTAAAAATTTTTAATTTTCAAATAACAAATATTTTTAAAAATGAAAATTGCTATCATCTCCGACTCTCACGACAATGTTCCCAATGTGGAGAAGTTTTTGGCTTGGGCGACGGTCAATAACATAGAGCTGATAATTCATTGTGGTGATGTGGCAACGCCATCAATGATCAGCGAGTTATTTGTCAAAAAGTTTTCCGACCCAATTCATCTTATTCATGGCAATGTCTCTGATCGTGACCTTCTTGAGGAAGTCTGCGATGAGTACCAGAATATCACACTTCATGGTGATGAGGGTGATTTAGAAATAGACGGCCAGAAGATTGCCTTCTGCCATTATCCAGATCAAGCCAAAGAGTTGGCGCAAAGTGGCAAGTATAATTTGATATTTCACGGCCATACGCACAAGCCGTGGATGGAAACTCTTAAAAATGGTAGTCAGATTATCAATCCAGGCACGCTCGGCGGACTTTTTCAAAAGCCGACTTTTTCGGTCTATGACAGCCAGACCAAAAATTTAGAATTGAAAATCTTAGAAGATTTGTAAAATTATACCTAAAAATATGAAAAAGATAAATATTGAAGTCAGGTCAAATTCATCGCAAAACAAAATTTTACTCATCTCTGATAATAATTATAAAGTTTGGCTCACTGCCAAGCCGGTTGACGACAAAGCTAATAATGCTTTAATATCACTACTGTCAAAGCACTTTAAGGTGGCTAGGAGCTTAATTGTCATAAAGTCAGGCAAAACCACCAAAACCAAGGTGGTGATAATGTATGGATAAAGTGGTGTTAACTTTATGTTTGACTAGGTTAGTTTTTTAAGCTATAATGCTTTGGCATGTGATGTTCAGGGAAATCAAATCGCTTATTTTGCTAAATTTAGCGAAATCTTAAATTTATTTAGAAGGAAACTATTGACAAACAGCGTCATATTTGATAAGATAATATGTTGACTGTTGAAAGATAGTAATAGTAATTCTGCAGGCACGACAAGCATAGGAATTATATTTAAGGATTATTTTGGTTCCCAAGACTGGAATTTTGCCTCGAAGTAATTTCTTGTCTGCAGTATCGCTTTTAATATCTACCAACCTGTAGGCTCCATAAATTTGTCACCTTCCATTAAAAATTGAGAAAATTTTTATCTTTTTTCTCTCGTTTCGTCCTTTGGGCGAGACCGCTTGGGTGGGCTGATATGGCTAGGCACGACAAGCATGGGAATTTTCTTTAACTTTTATTTTGGCTTACGCTTAAATAATTGTTGAGAAAATTTTCTTGCCTGGCCTTATAAGTCCATCCAAGTATTATTTGGACCTGCAGGTTAGTGGATATTAAAAATGACCGCGACATCTCGTCGCGGTTTTTTTGTTTTTTTGTCATTGCGAGCGACCGGAGGAAGCGTGGCAATCCTGTGAAAACAAGAAACCTTCAAAATAATGTTATGTGTTTTGTGTTACAAGATATCCTCCGTCGTTGTCGCAGTGTCCTCACTTAACTGCTCAACCCCAATCAGACACACGGCCTGCCACGGCTTATACTTGGAAGTGAAAGTGGTTTTTTTGACCTCGCCATCAGGATAGGTGACATTGTAGTCAAACGAAGCACTGACGCCATAGTGCGCGCTTTCCGTGCATTTCTTGGTGCCGACTGCCAGCTCGGTCGTCTCAATGTATTTGGTTGCCGGTGGCGCGATCCAGCCCCAGGTTGTTGGCTTAGTCTTCTCTGTGATTCGGCCATCTTTAGTCCCCCAGAAATCAAAGTACAGGTAGTCGCCTTCAATCCGACTTTGGATCAAAATATAGTGTCCAGTGTCATTGATAAATCTGACATCCGGACGAGGCACATAAATCGTCGCATCAATCCCCGGCAGACCATCTTCCAAATAATATGACACATTATAAGCATGTTGTCGTCGTTCAGTGATTGGCAGACCCGAGGCCAGAGCAGTTCGGAATATAGTCGTGCCGACTTGGCATAGACCACCGCCATATTCTGGCAAGGTTTCATTACCCTTGATCACGAGCTCTGGCAAATAGCCGGAGCTGGCATCGACTGGCGTCAGATGTTCTACCAAATGAAACTCTTCGTCTGGCTTAATCAACACGCCGTTGAGCATTTCGGCACCGACTTTGATGTTGTGTCGGCGATTAGCCGGACTGCCAGAGAAATTAGATTCACCAGTGCCGATGATTTCTTTGATTCCCATTTCATTAATGTCTTCGGTCAAGATTTTTGGTGCGGTGGTGATAGTGGAGATGGCGATGGTATGATTATAAAGCAAATTATCGCTTAGAGTTTTGTAAGTCAGGTCAAGATTAATCGCCTGGCCGTCACGATGGGTGGTGAAGCTAGTCACTCGGCCGTCTTTAAAGTTGATGCTGGCATCTCGTGGTTCTTCGTTTATATAAGAGGCGACATTGATCTCCAGCCACTGGTCAAAGGCATCAAAGTTGATCCCGGCGATAATAACGCCGTCGTTTTTTTGAAATTCAAGCATTTCGCCCCACTCGGCTTTATTAATATCCCAAGTTCGTTTATTGTAAACCAGTGTTGGCGTGGAAGTAGCAATAATCTCTGCAATCAAATTGGTTTTACCTTTGATTTCGCTAAGCGTAATTTGAGCAATGTCGGTCTTGGCGTCAATATTAATCGGCTTGTTATTTAAAGTTTTTAGATTTTGTTTTATTTGATCTATAACCGCCCCATAATTAATCACACTGCCATTGCTTTCAGGCGTAGTTTCAATGATCGGCACTCCGTCTTGCCAGGTAATTATTGGCTTGGCATTTTGCGCTGGATGATCATACTCGGAAAATTGAGTTATTATCAGATTTTCCAGTTCTTGCTCGTCCAGATAATACTTGGCGTGAAATTGATGAGAGCCAAACAGCATTTTAGCTTGAGTGGCTAGGTTTTGCCACCAATTGCCGTTTCGGCCATAGTCCATAATTGCGTCAATTGTTTCAATGTTGTTGAATCTAATGATGTCCCGAGACAGGTCTGGATCAGAAATCGCTGACACTGTGGACATCACATTGAGATTTGTCGAGTCATCATTGTTGTATATTATTTTAATCCCGTTTCGTTCAATGTCATCAGTGGTTTGATCTAGCACATCAAACGCCTCCCCTAGCGTCAATCCTTCTAGGCTGATCGTCCCGACAGAAGTGCCGGGGAAGAACTTATTTTTATATTTCATTTGAAACGCCATTACCCCACCACCCAAGACTAAGACCATGACAAAAAAAGCGACTATGATTGTAATCAGTAGCCACCATTTATTTATCTTACCGGCATCGTTTTTACTAAAAACGTTCTTGATCCAATTGTTGGGTTGCATTTCCGTCATTGGTTTTTAAGATTTCATTGAGCATTTGTTTGGCGATCTGTTCTTGATTGGTTTTTTCTGATTTTTCGTCATTGATGCTAATTTTTACGGCTGACCCTTCGCCTAGGCCTTCGGGCATATTCTCAATCGGCCAATCAATTTTCTGGCCATTGTCGATTTTGATCACCGCATGTGCCCCTTCCAAGCGGTCAATTGTGCCCGAGAGATATAGCTTGTTCATATTAGTCATCAAGATGTTTTATTTCAATACTGGTCGTTTTATATTTTTTGGGTAGGCGGATGGTCAAGACGCCGTTTTTGAGGGTCGCTTGGACTTTTTTCTGGTCCACTTCTTGGGGCAAAACAATCGACCGGCTGAAGCTACCCCAGTAGATTTCTCGACAATAGAAGTCGCTCTCGTCTATTTCTTCGTTCATTTCCCGAAACCCGCGAATGGTCAAGAGGTCATTGCTGACTGAAACATCTAGGTTTTGGGGGTCAATGCCGGCGATGGTGGAACGGACTACAATATTGTCTTTTTCTTCAAATACATCGCAAGACAGCTGACCTTCGCCAGAAAATATCTCATTTTCGTTGATTAGGTCATTAGATTGGGAAAATAGAAAATCAGGTGATTTTTTGTCGGTTGAAACACTTACTTTTTTGTCGGTTGAGTTTGTCTTTTTTTCCTTCGGCATAAGTATATTATACAAGAATTAAAGATTGGGCGCAACTAGTGCCTGTCCACTACACTGTCCACACTGTCATTGCGAGGAGCATCAAGGCGATTCTCACGCTTCGCTCGGGACAGGATTATTGGCAATTTCGTTTTAGTACCACTGTCATTGCGAGGGAGCTCGAGCGACCGTGGCAATCCCATGGATTATAATTTCCAATCTTCAAAATGTCTTCAAAATTCTCCCCTTACCAAGGGGAGATGTAGAGGGATTTGCCGAAGGTCTTCAAAATATCTTCAAAATAATTACTGATTACCAATTACGAGTTACCGATTACTTTTTTAGATAAAACTGCCTTTTCGGCTCATCAAATTTTTCAATCGCATATCTAAGCATTGTTCTAGGCATTTGTTGATAATGTTTTTTTAGAAATTTTTCTTCAATCGCCTGATCTCGTTTGCCAATTTCCCGTAACATCCAGCCCATTGCTTTGTGAATAAGATCATGTTTGTCATGCAGTAATATCTTGGCAATATTAAGCGTGTCTTTAAAATCATTATATTTGATGAAAGCAAAAGTCGCCAAGACGGCAATCCGTTTCTGCCATAAGTGATCTGATTTTGCTAGTTTATACAATATATCCCGTGGTTGATTTAGTAGATAGTCCCCCGCAATATTTGGCGCTGACAAATCCACCAAATCCCAATTATTTATATTTTTGTAATTTTTTAGATAAAAATCAAAAATTTGTTTTAACTGGTGTTCCACTTTGTCATTGCGAGGAGCCTCAAGGCGACGTGGCAATCCAGTTTTACTACTAGTAGCGGAGACCCGGGATTCATTTTTCAAATTTTTGTACTGTGCAATCAAGATAAACAACGCTATCAATCGGTGTTCATGTATCTTGCTATTAAGCAATTTTTGAATGTCACTTAAATTAAGATCAGGATATTTTTTAGCCACCCCTCGTTGCGCCGGCACTTTAATCCCTAGGAATATATCGCCCTCGCCATACTGCCCCGGGCCAGTCCTGAAGAATCCTTGCAACAGTTTTGCCTGCTTAGCATTAGTCAGATCAGATAACTCTTTTTTAAGTTGGTCGAGTTTTGTCATAAATACATAATACCAAAATCAGCTGATTTTGGCGATACTAATTTCTTGACTTTTAGCGAAATATCAGCTATGATTACATCCAGTTTATAAAAAGTTTTAGAGTTCTAGGTATTTTTAAGCTGTCATTGCGACCAATGCAGTAATTCCGTGTAAAATACACTGTGCAGGGAAGCTTTCTCTTTATTCCCCCTCCATTTCCAAGGAGTGGGTTAAGGGAGGTTAAAAAGTTTGTTTTAAATATTTGAAATTTTAAAATTCTTTTTGGGGCCATCGTCTAGTGGTTA
>CAYLUK010000045.1:0-7138 GCA_964386875.1 uncultured Gammaproteobacteria bacterium | reverse complement strand
GGTTTCTTTATTTTTGCTTTTTTTATTGCTTTTTGGAGTATATCATATTTTTTTTGGCAAATATCTATTGACGCAAAAGATGCTCTGTTTTGGTCTCGAATGTTAATGGCGGGAGCTATTTTTATTCCAGTAAGCTACTTGCAGTTAGTGTATTTAGTTGTGAATTTATTTGATAAAAGAAAAGTTTTTTTGATTTTTAGTTATGTTGTATTTGTTATATTTCTTATTTTGAATTTTACTAAGTCTTTTATCAGTCACGTAGAGCCATTATTGGGTTTTGAATTTTGGCCGATTGCCGGACCGGTGTATAGCATATTTTTAATTGTTTGGTTTTTGTATGTTGTTTATTCCACCTATCTTTTGTTTGATAAATATAGAAAGTCAGTAGGGATTATTCGTCTGCAAATTAAATATATAGTAATTGGTATGATTATTGGCTTTGTCGGTGGGTCAACCAATTATTTTTTGTGGTATAGAATACCGATTTTACCATTTGGAAATATATTTGTATCTGTATATGTTGGAACAATCGCTTACGCCATACTCCGCTATCGTCTGATGGACATCAGGGTGATTGCCAGGAAGATGTTTATCTATCTTGGGGTGGCGATTTTTTCCTACGGAACTTTCTATTTGCTGGCTTGGGTTTACATCAAATTTTTTGGCGGGATATTTACCATCGCCGGCTATGTGGCGGGGCTGATTATCGCGCCGGTGTTTGTCGCCTTGTTTTATGGACTTGGCAAATATCTGCTTGATGTCGCCAATAAGTATTTTTTCTTTTCCTTATACAATTATCAAGAGACGATCAATAAATTAGCGCGAGAGCTCAATTATTATACTGACCTGAAAAAAATTATTGGTGCTATCGTGGACACGATCAAAAAGACAATGCAACTCAATCGCGCCGGCGTTCTACTAATAAATCAGGACAGTAAGACCATTCATTATAGCATCGCCAAAGTCATCGGCTTTAACACCCAAAACGGCATCTCCTTGGTCAAGGATAATTTCTTGACTAGATATTTGCAGAAATCCCAGAAGCCGTTGGTGCGCGACGAGCTTAAGCTTTTATCCCGTGACGCTAAGTCCAAAAGCGACAGCGACAGCTTTGCCAATCTTCACCGTAATATGGAGCATATTGAGGCCTCACTCTGCCTGCCCCTAATGAGTAACGGACGATTGATTGGCATTATCGTCTTGGGCGCCAAGATATCGGGCGACGCTTATACCAGAGAAGATCTTGATTTATTGGAATCTTTGTCCAACCAAGCCGGCACCGCCATAGACAATGCTCGGCTGTATGACAAGATTGACGAGCTTAATTCCGGTTTACAACAGAAGGTCAAAGAGCAAACCAAAGATTTGCGCGTCAAAGCCGACCATTTGAAAAAATTACTTGAGATGCGGTCGGAGTTTTTGGATATTGCGTCGCATCAGCTCAAGACGCCGGTGTCGGTGATTTTGGGCACTATCTCAATGTTCAAGGAGGGTAGTATGGATAAATTGTCTCCGGATCGGCGACAGAAGTTTGTCAACAATATTTTTCACAAAGCCCAGAAGCTAAGCGCGATTATCAATGATATTTTGCGGGCGTCCGAGATGGACACGGACGAATTCAGCTTAAGCCGTGATAACATCAAGCCGGAACAGATTGAAGATGTGATAAAAGCGGTTTATGACGACCTGAATCCGTCGGCTCAAGAAAAGGGAATTAAGCTGGTTTTCAAACGGCCGGTCAAGCCGACAACGCCCATAATGATAGACGCTGATTTTCTGGAGCAGGCAATATATAATTTGGTTGATAACGCGATTAAATATACCCAGAAAGGGCAGGTAAAATTAATTTTGTCGGAAGCGGATAAAAAAGTGATTTTGGAGATAGCTGATTCCGGCATTGGCATTCCGGTCAGTGACCAGAAAAAGATGTTTGATAAGTTTGCCCGCGCCAAAAACGCCGTCAATATGTACACTGACGGTTCCGGGCTGGGACTATTCATCGTCAAAAAGATCGTGGAAGCACATCCCGGCGGACAAGTGAGCTTTGTCAGCCAAGAGAATAAGGGCACGACTTTTACCATCAGTTTTCCCGTCGTAAAGGTGAAACAATAATATGAAAAAGATTCTTCTCATTGAAGACGATCCGGACCAAGTCGAGCTGTACTCGGCGAAGTTTCAAATGGAGGGGCTGGATATCATCACCGCCGGCGACGGTCGGCTCGGGCTGGCTTTGGCTGCCAAAGATCGGCCGGATTTAATTTTGTTGGATATAGTGATGGATGATATGGACGGGCTGGAAGTGTTGCGACGGCTGAAGCAAGACAAAAAGACCGCAAATATCCCGGTGGTTCTGCTGACTAATCTGATTAAGAAAAATCTGATCAAGGAGTCAAGGGAGTTGGGCGCGGTCGGCTTCTGGTCCAAGACAGAGATTATGCCTCAGCAGATTGTTGACCGGATTAGAAAAATTTTAAAAATAAAAAAATAACCAGATGAACAAAAATAAAAGAACGATATTATTTGTGGAGGATGAGAATGACTTGGTGGATGTGTACCACTTGATGTTTGATGATAGCGGCTACAATTTTCTGTCCACCAAGGATATTGACGAGGCGATGATGCTGTGCGAGCGAGAAAGAATAGATTTGGTGCTCTTGGATATTCTCCTGCCGGCCCAAAACGGCGAGATAGAAAAAATGGGATTTGTCTTTTTGGCGAAGTTGAAAGCCAATCTCAAAACTAAAAAGATACCGGTGATAATCTTTACTAATTTGTCGTCTATCAAGGACAAGAAAGAGGGCATGCGGCTGGGCGCCGAGGATTATCTGCTCAAGACGGAGCGCACGCCCCAGCAGCTCTTGGCGGAGGTGAAAGAGATTTTGAAATAAATAATCAAATGCCAGAATTACCAGAGTTAAAAGTCATGCGACGGCAAATTGTCAACCACACTATCGGTAAAAGAATAGTGGATTTTAAAATTTATAATTTAAAACTGCGTGGCGGTGAAGCCAGTGATTTTGTCGGCAAAACCATTGGCGTGTATTTGAAGGAAATTTTTGTCTTGGGCAAAACTTTGGTGGTGAAGCTCGCTTCGTCTTATTATATCTTGGCAAACTTGCAGTCAACAGGTTTTTTTGTTTTGGCCACATCAACTGAAACCATAAAAAATATCCGGGCGGAATTTATTTTTGCTGATAACTCCAGATTGCTGTTTGTTGACAATCGCGCCAACAGCTATTTTCAGTTGATGAACCAAAAACAGCTCAATCAAGCAATGCTTGAGATTGGGATTGATCCACTGTCAAAAGAATTCAGCTATGAGATGTTTGTTGACCTGCTTCGCCGGCGGACTGCCAGCATTAAAAATTTATTAACTAATGACAAAGTTTTTCTCGGTCTTGGCAAGGTATATGGCAATGAAATTTGTTTTGAAGCCAGAGTCAAGCCGGACAAGGGGATTAAAGAATTAAGACCGGCCGAGATTAAGCGAATTTATAGCGCGATTAAAAAGGTGCCGGAAAAGTCATTGGAGTACGACGGTTTGAGTTTTTATCTGCCGGTCAGCAACAAACAGCTACGATTTGACGGATTTTTAAATGTTTATAATCGTGAAGGCCAGAAGTGCCGGCGGTGCCAAGTCGGCGTCATCCAAAAAGCCAAAACCGGTCAGTCAGCCTTATATTTTTGTCCGTTGTGTCAGCCCTAATCGTTTGTCCATCTTGTCGCAATGATCCCGTCCCGAGCAAATGGGGCGGGATTGAAGTTTGTCCTCAAACAAATTATGATATGAAAGAAAATTAGTATTTTGAGTGTATATATAAACAAGCGTCTTTATGGATAATCATGATATCGCTGAAAAATCAGACGAGGAGTTAGTTGATTTGATTTTGGATAATCAGATTCTTTTTGCGTATTTAATAAATCGCTATCAGAATAAGCTACTTCGGTATATTAAGAGAATTTCTAATTTAAATAGTGAAGATGCTCAAGATTTGCTTCAAGAAATTTTTGTCAAAGTGTATCGCAACCTAGCCGGTTTCAATAAAAAGTTGAAATTTTCGTCTTGGATTTATCGCATTGCTCACAATGAAGTGATTAATAATTACCGCAAGCAAAAGGCTCGACCCCGGCAGATTCACTGGGATGATTTAAATGGTGATGATGGCTGGTTTGAAAATTTGGCGTCTGATTTCAATCTTGAAAACGAGATAAATAACAAGTTGAATTATAACATCATTCTGGCAGTGTTGAAAAATTTGGATTACAAATATAAAGAAGTGTTGGAATTGAGATTTTGGGAAGAAAAAAATTATCAGGAAATTTCCGATATTTTAAAAAAACCGATGGGGACAGTCGCGACTTTGATTAGTCGAGCGAAAAAGCAGTTTAAGCAGGAATTTGTCAAACAAAACATTAAATTATAATTATGATTATTAAAGACATCAGCCAAGTAGTGCTGGAGACAATTAAGAATCAAGACATAAAACCAAAACCAAAATGGCAATTTTTGCTTAAAGACTATATTTTTTGGCTGATAGCTGGGTTTTCAATTTTGATCGGCAGTTTGTCAGTCGCAGTGATGATTTTTATGGCCGTTAACAGTGATTGGGACATTCGCTTCAAAATTAGTCACAGTTTTTTTGGGTTTGTCTTGATGACTCTGCCGTATTTTTGGTTGTTGATTTTAATTATTTTCATCTTTTTGGTTTATTATAATTTTCGTCACACTCAAGGCGGTTATAAATATCAGCTGATTTCAATCGCTATTGGCAGTATTATAATCAGTGTGGTTTTTGGCTTTTTGTTTTATAGTATCGGCTTGGGCGGGGCAATTGATGACATATTTTATCAGCGATTACCCGCTGTTCATTGTCTGATGAATCCGCAACAGCTGATTTGGGATCAGCCCGAACACGGTAGATTGGGCGGTGTGATTATCAGGATGATTGATCAAAGCCATTTTGAGCTGGTGGATATTGATCGGGAATTATGGAAGATTGATTATCGAGAGGCAGAGAATTTGGAAGATTTTGTTTTGAATGAAGGTTTGAGGGTTAAAATTATTGGAGAGATAATAAATGATAATAATTTTAAAGCGATAATGATTAGATCGCAAATTAGACCGCCAGGATTTATGATGGGTAAATTTAAAGAGTCGGGGATGGTTGAGTCGGGATTTGAAAGAAAGTTTAGGCCTTAGTCGTATTAAGAGGTAAGAGGATATCCCAAAATTTAATTAATAACGATTAAACAAAATATGAAAATAAAAGGTTTGATTTTCGGCCTGGGATTATCGGCCATAATTCTCACTGCCGGAGTTGCGTCGGTGGGCGCTTTCGGCGGTAATTCAGGCGATCCTAAATCACAAATTGATCCACAGAGACATCAGGCCATAATTACGGCGACGGAAAATGGGGATTATCAGGCTTGGTTGGAAGCGGTCGGCGACCGCGGTCATATCACCGAAGTGATTACTCAAGACAACTTTGATCAATTTGTCCGTATGCATCAATTAATTAAAGATGGTGATTATGAAGGCGCCAATCAAATTCGAGCAGAGCTTGGACTTCAGTCCCGAGGGCCAAAAGTTATGGGCTTTGGTAGGTTCTTCAATCATAGTGACGGGTTTACCGATAGTAATGGCGATGGGGTTTGCGACCATGCTGATTTAGAGAAATAGATCATTATCAAGTCTTCACCTTTCGCTTTCAGCGAAAAACTTTTCACTGAAAAGGAGGGGATAGTCAACAGCTTGCCGTAAACATTAAGGCAAGCTGTTTGATTTGAATTAATATCTGATTTTGTTATAATGGTTAATTATGAAGATAAAGTCTTTATTTTTCACCATAATAATCGTGATAATCCTCATCGGTGGATTGTCTTTTTTTGTGTTTAAAAATTGGACTGGGGCTGATGAATTTCAAGCAGAGACAAATGGCGAGCAAGAGGATAATATTGTCATCAAAAGTCTGCCAGTGGTCGACGGCTCGACTTATGGTAAATTAATGGCTGATGCCGGCGTGAGCGCCACCACCACCCAAGCCATTTTTACCGCGGCCGAGGATGTTTATGATTTGTCTAGTGTCAGGGTGGGACGCACCATTGATTTGGTTTATAAAAAAGATAGTGGTGATTTTATCCAGTTGATTTATCGCATTGATAGCGAGGAGGAATTGTTTGTCACTTATCAAGCTGAAACCAACAGTACCACCACTGCGCGCTGGCTCGCCGAGCGAGCGCCGATTGACTATGAGATTATGATTAAGACTGTCAGCGGGACGATTGAGAGCTCAATGTATGAGTCAGCCACACAGCAAGGCATAGACGAGCGGGCGATCATTGCTTATGCTGATGTGTTCCAGTGGAGCGTGGACTTTGCTTGGCAAGTCCAAAGCGGGGATAGTTATAAATTTATTTATGAAGAGCGTTATCGTGATGGCGAGTATGTGATGCCCGGCAAAGTGCTTGCTGGCAAATTCACCAATGTCGGCGCAGATTTATATGCATTTTATTATTATGAGTCAGATGATAATGATGGCTACTATGATCACGAGGCAAATTCTGTCCAAAAAGTATTTTTGAAAGCGCCATTGGCTTTTAAATATATTTCGTCCGGCTTTACGACCGGCGCCAGATACATTCAGGCGTTTAATATTTCAACCGGCCATCGGGCGATTGATTATGCGGCGGAGTATGGTACACCAATCCGAGCGGTTGGCGGTGGCACAGTTATTTATGCGGGCTGGAATGGGGCTTATGGTAATTTTGTGTCTGTCCGTCACAGTAGTACTTATACGACCAACTACGGACATATGTCCAAAATCGCGGTTAGCTATGGCCAGCGGGTGACACAAGGTCAGACAATTGGCTATGTTGGCTCAACCGGCTTATCCACTGGCCCGCATCTTCATTATGAGATGGTCAAAAATGGGGTCAAGATAAATCCTTTGCTTGAGGTGTTTCCGCCCAATGAGGCAATTAAGGATGAAAATAAAGAGGATTATTTTAATAAGATATCTTCTTGGAGGGAGGAGTTGGATAATTAATTATTTTTTATTGATAATTATTCTTTTATAAAATAAGTCTAAATCACATTGGTACTTTTTTAGAAAAAGTACCGCAAAAATCGCGAACATAA
>CAYLUK010000044.1:0-7430 GCA_964386875.1 uncultured Gammaproteobacteria bacterium | reverse complement strand
TGTGATAAGTTTAAGTCCAGAACCTTTAATAAACTAGAGGAGAGGTGAAATAAAAGACAAGATGGTGTTGATAGTTGTTATTTATCTAGTCGGAATTACTCATGCTGTTATCGCTAGTGTATCTTTAAGTTTTGGCCATGATGGATGTGCTTTATTCTTTGGTTTGATAAGTATCGGGACGTTCGTTTGTACAGCAGGTATGATGGTTGCGGATTTGCTTATTAACTATTTGAAAGAGGCAAAGGATACAAATTGATTTTCAACATTCATTCCAGACACACGGTGTCTGGATTTTTTTTGACCAAATAAGCATAAAAATACTATACTAAACATATCATAGTAAGAAATTAACTCATATATTAAATGAATCAGAAAGTGGCAATTGTGGTGTGTGCTTGGCCGCCTCAAGGCGGTGGTATTGGCAATAATGCATATTATCACACTAAAGAGCTGAAAAGGCGGGGTTGGCAAGTGACGGCTTTTTCGCCTAAATATAAAAATATCTCAAAATCAGCAGCCGTAGAGTATCTGCCGGTCTGGTTTAAGATTGGCAAAGCTGGACTAATATTTTCCCTTTGCAAGCGTTTGAAGGAGTATGATGTTATTCACCTTTATTACCCCTTCTTTGGCACAGATTTAATTGTTTGGTTGTTTAAAGTTTTAAATCGTGAAAAGAAGCTGGTACTTCATTATGAGATGGATCCTGTCGGTCATGACTGGCAGAAGATAGTGTTTTGGCTTTATCTTAAATTATTTCTGGGGCTGCTAGTGAGAGCGAGCGACAAAATTGGTGTGCTGTCTTGGGATAATGCTGAAAATTCATATCTTAGTAAATATTTAGCACGATATAAAAATAAGTTTGTTGAATTGCCAAACGGCGTGGATACAAATATTTTTCAGCCGGCTGGAAAAGATGAAAGGTTAATGAACAAGTTAGGTATTAGCAACGATGATAAGGTAATAATATTTGTCGGGGGCTTGGGCAGGCTTCATTTTTTTAAAGGTGTTGATGTTTTAATTGGAGCTTATGAACAGATTAAAACAAAAATTCCAAACATTAAATTGCTTATAATAGGTGATGGCGATCAGAAGGATAGATATATAAAATTAGCTGGTGAGGGAGTGATTTTCACTGGCTGGGTGCTAAATGAAGATTTGTCAAAGTATTATAATTTATCTGATGTGTTTGTCCTGCCGTCAATTGCTCGGACCGAAAGTTTTGGGATCGTCACAGCTGAAGCCCAAGCTTGTGAGGTGCCTGGGGTTGTGTCCAATTGGCCGGGAAGTCGAGCGACCATTAAAGACGGTGAGACTGGACTACTCGTCAAACCCGGTGATGAGAATGATCTGGTTGAAAAGATTATTAGATTGCTATCTGATGATAAATTAAGACATACAATGGGTGGCAGAGGACGAGAGCGAGTGGTAAGAAAATATAGTTGGGAGGTGGTAGCTAATAAGATAGAAAAAATATATACTGATATAATTTCTAATTCACTTAATTTTTAATTCACCTAATAAAGATTTTAAGTTCAAAATTAAAAATTTTTCTAAATATGTTTCAAAAAGAAAATGGTTCAAAGATATTTAATTGGACGTTAGCCATTGTCTGGATGGCTTTGATATTCTGGTCATCTTCGGTTAGTGATTTCGGCTTAGGTGGTGGCGAGAGCGGACAGGGAAGTGATGTTTATTCATCAATTGCCCACGTTGTTTTGTATGCGGTTTTAACCGGGCTGTTAATCCGAGCTTTGATGAGTAGCGGGTACAAATTAACGGTGGCGTTTTTTGGTGGATTTATTATTGCCATTCTATATGGTATTAGTGACGAAGTTCATCAATCTTTTGTACCTGGGCGCGAGTCCCATATCAGTGACTGGCTGTTTGATCTGATTGGATCATATCTAGTCTTGAGCGCTTATACCTATAAATACCGTCGCAACAAAAAACTCCGCAAATAATAGCGGAGTTTTTATGTGACTGAAAGGTATTATTGAATATAAACTGGAGTTTCTCCCAAGGTAAGAGTAATTTTTCCATTATTTGTCGTTTTGTTTTCACTATTAAAGGCGTTGTTAAAGTTACTGACATCATTGCCTGAATTATATTTTGGTATTGTTTCAGTGACCAGTACTTCATTAAAATCTAGATTAGATATAGTAATTTGCCTTTCATTATCATTTTCATTCCAAGCCACCCAAATTGGCTTGTTATTTTTTATAAATTTATAAATATAAATTCCTCCAGACTCTTGGATTATTTCAATATTATCCCAATCTGATCCATCTAAGATTTCGGTCATTTTTTTGTAAGCATAGTAGGCCAATTTTTTGTGTGATAGCCCGTCAGAGTTAAGCGGATTATTAATTAGTCCGGTATTTTCAAAGTAGCCATTGCTAGTTCCAACATTGCCAGTCTGATGGGTCTCTGTCATTTTAAACCACATCACAACGTCTATACCGCCGGCAATAAAATAAACATATCTTTTTACTAGCTCTATTGCTTGATCTTTTTCATCTTGCTGAGGCAGTAGTCCGCCAGTTTGGTTGACAACATTTACTCCGCCATGAGTACCGGTTTCACTCATCCAAATTGGGACGTCTTCGTATCTATATTGCGCCAGAGTATCTTTTAATTCCACCATAAAATTTTTAAAGTCATCAGTGGTGCCCATATTGGTCATGGCGATATATTCGCCGGCATATCCGTACCAGTGCAGATCAAAAATATCAAATGATTTTTGAGTCAAAGATTTGAGGATTTTAATATAATAATCAAATCCCTTAGGACTACTAACTCCACCAATAACCACTTTAGCATCAGGGTTGGCTGATTTCACTGTTTGATACGCTTGGGTCAGAAGTTTGGCAAAATTTTCCGGTGTGTCGCTCCAAAAATTACCATTGACTTCATTTTCAATTTGCCAGTAATCAACGACTGGTGAATTGGGCGCGTCATTAATTCCATCGCCGTCATACCGTTCAACAAAAGTATTTAAGAATTTAAGATAAGCGTTTATATCTTTTGGATACAGAAAATGTTCTGGGGATAATCCGGGTACGCCTTGATCCCACTGGTTAAAAGATCTGACCGTGATCATGGCTTCCATATCAGCATCATTGGTGTCTTGGATCATTTGGTCTAGCTTAGACCAGTCGTATTTGCCCTTGGTTTTTTCAATGTTACCCCAAGCGCCAGTAATACCGCCATATCTGACGATTTTAACGCCAAGATCTATGTTGTTGGTGTCAAATATTGGATTGGGTCCGCCGTGGATGCCAAAAGGTGAGATTTGGCCTGTTGTCGTTGGTTGTTCACAGGTGCCAGTGATTTCACAGCCGATTGGGTCATCTAGTTTTTGACGCATAACAATAATAATTGTGATAATAATTGCAACCACAATAATTGTAGCGACGGCTACAATAATAGAATAGATAATAATTTTTTTCTTTTTGTTTGATTTTTCTGTCATTTCATCTTTCTTTTGATTTCCCTCAATGTTATACGAATTTTCAGCTTGGTTTGTTTCATCTGGGTTTAGATCTTTATCAGTCATAAATTTGTTTTTATTGATAAAATAAGCTAATATGATGTTGTGATTATAACATAAAAATCATGAAAATTGTAGTTATTAATTCAGTCTATCAGCCAGACACTCGTGGTGGAGCCGAGGTGGTAGTGGAGAGTATTGTTAGTGGTCTTAAGGGGCGTGGTCATGATGTGGTGGTGGTTTGTGTTGGCCGACAAAATAAAGTAGATGTCATCTCAAACTTGATTTGTGAATTACAGGATTCCCACGGTCACTCCTTTCGGTCACTCCTTCGGGATGATAATAGTGTAAAAGTGTATCACATCAAACCGTTTAATCTTTTCAACTTTTTGGATATTGACCGGAAGCCGGCCTGGCTCCGTCTGCCTTGGCATATTATTGATATGTTCAGCGATATTCAGATCTGGCGGGTATATAAAGTAATTGGTCATGAGAAGCCAGATTTAGTCTTGACTCATAATTTGAAAGGGCTGGGATATTATATTCCTTGGATGTTGCGGTTAATGAAAATAAGAAATATTCACACTGTTCATGATATGCAACTTTTACATCCGTCGGGTTTAATTGGTGAAGATTTGAAACTCGGAATTTTTGCCAAGCTGTATAGCTTGGCGTGTAGAAAATTATTTGATTCACCTGACACGGTGGTTTTCCCATCAGAATATATCAAGGGCGTGTATGACCAGTTTGGGTTTTTTAAAAATTCAGAAAGAGTTGTAATTCCCAATCCTATTGTCATTCCGAGGGAGCTCAAGCGACTGCTGGGATCTCAAGGATTACAAGACGGAATTGCCACACTCCCTCTGGTAGCTCGCAATGACAATTTTTTTCAGATTCTTTTTTTAGGGCAGGTGGAAGAGTATAAAGGAATTTTAGATTTAATTGAAGTAGTAAAGAATTTACAAGGTGATTTAGTTTTAAATATCGTCGGTGATGGTAAGTCACTGGATAAGGCCAAGCAATTAGCCGGCGATGACAACAGATTTGTGTTCCACGGCTGGTTGACTCAAGAGCAATTAGCACTGGACGTTTGGCCCAATACTGACCTGCTGGTTAATCCCAGCCAAGTGTCAGAGAGCTTTGGCATGGTGGTGATTGAGGCATACAGTCACGGGGTGCCAGTATTGGTGTCAGACAAAGGGGCACTACCAGAATTAGTGCGGGAAGGGGAGACAGGGTTTGTTTTCGATGATTTGGAGCAGAAACTCAAATGGTGCACCAACAATCAGGATAAACTGGCGCAGATGGAGGAAAATTGTCTTAAAGAAGCAGAAAATTATAGTATAGATAGATATTTGAATAAATTAAGTGAATTTGTTAATATAGATTAAGTTGAATATATAAGAAACAAGAAAGTAAGAGACAAACAAGAAACAATAATAAAATTTCAAAAAATAAAATTGGAAATTAAAGATTAGAATTTGAAATTTGTTTGTATCTTGTATCTTGTTTCTTGTAACTGGTGATTTTTATTTTTTATGGAGATTTTACTTACAATTTTAATAGTAATTTTGTTAGCATCAGTTTTGGGTATGTTTTGGTTTTTCAATAAAAAGTTTGGCGAATTGGGAGTGGGTAAAAAAGATGATCAGTCGTTTTTAATGATCCAAGAGCGGATTAGAGAGCTTAATCAAACTATGGACGGCAAACTAAGTGAATCATCCCGGCAGATTCAGACTCAATTTGGCCAGACGCTTGGCGCGATTAAAGATATCACCAAAACTACAACTGAACTTCAAGAGACCAATAAACAGGTGATTGGATTTTCTGAGCAATTATATGATTTGAAAAAGGTGTTGACTAGTCAGAAACAGCGTGGCAATCTTGGTGAGGCTGGACTCCATCTGGTGTTAGAAAATGTCTTGCCACCGACCGCATATAAAATGCAGTATAAATTTGATGATGGCGACATAGTGGATGCGGCAATTATTACCAAAGATGGAATAATTCCGGTGGACGCGAAATTTTCGCTAGAAAATTACAATCGAATTGTTAATGAAGATGATGAAGAAAAGCGGAAGGTTTTGGAGCGGGAATTTAAAAATGATTTGAAAAAAAGAATTGATGAGACCAGCAAATATATCAAGCCCGGCCAAGGGACTTTGGATTTTGCTTTTATGTTTATTCCGGCTGAAGCGATCTACTATGACCTGCTCGTCAATGAAGTTGGCGCGGTCAAGGTGGACACCGGTGGACTGATTGATTATGCATTTAAGGAGAAGAAAGTAATCATCGTCTCACCCACGACTTTTGCTGCTTATCTACAGACTGTACTTCAAGGACTACGGGCGCTCAAGATTGAGGGTCAGGCCAAAGAGATTGTTAAAAATGTGGAGAAGCTCCAACGACACATCTTTTCTTATGATGACCGGATGCAGAAATTAGGCAATAGCTTATCAACTACAGTCAATGCTTATAATGTGTCATATAAGGAGTTTAAAAAAATAGATAAAGATGTGGAGAAAATTACTGACAAAGAATCAGAGATAGAGGTGTTGGAGATAGATAAGCCACAGGATTAGTTTGTGGCGTGTGAGATATAAATAATTTAATTTAGGTTAAAAGTTATTTTTTGGGGACATAGTTGTAAATTTTTAATCATTATGAAGAAAATTATATTTTTTCTATTTTTATTAATCGTTTTATCTGGATGTCAGGTTATTAATCAGCCGGTTGATAATCAAAATAATAGTCAGGACAATAATTTGGCGGTAGATGACAGTGTCAAGGCGTGCCAAACAGACAGTGGTGCCAGCTTGACCTTGGAAGAGGCCTTGGCGATTGCCAATGACAGCACTTGCGTCCAAGAGGGTGCTGTTAAGGAAGATTGCAATTGCAACGCGACCACCGGCACTTGCTGGCTTGATATGGACGTGGAAGGCCATGAGGGCTGTAATCCGGCTTGTGTGGTTAATATTGAAACAGGTGAAGCCGAAGTTAATTGGCGTTGTACTGGATTAATAGTAGAATAAAAAATAAAGAAATAGTATAATGCAGCCCGGGTTATACCGGGTTTTATTGTTTAAAGATTTTATTTTTGTTAAGATTATTTATAATGAGATGATTAAAATTTTATATTTAGCAATTATCTTAAGCTTTGTTCTGTTTTTGGCAATAAATATCAACTCACCGATTAAGATTCAGGGTGATGGGGTGTTTTATTATTCTTGGCTTCGGTCAGCGCTTTGGGATCGGGATTTTGATTTTAAAAATGAATTAGAGTATTACGCCGATTATGATGTTGGCAGTAAATGGTTTTTGGACAATAGTGTCGTCACACCGACTGGCAAGATTCCCAATGCTTATGCTTATGGTGCTGGACTAATGTGGTTGCCATTTGTGCTTTTGGCTCATTTGGTCACTTGGCTTTTGTCTTTATTTGATCCTCAGGTTGTTATAAGTGGCTACACCTATTTCTACGTCCTAGCGATAAATTTTGCGACTTGGCTTTATGGGGTGCTGTCGGTCTTAATGATCTATCAGATTATTAAAAAAGTATTTGATCAGAAAGTTGCTGTCTTGACGACGCTGGGAATTTGGCTGGCCAGTTCAATTATTTATTATCAATTTTTGGAATCGTCAATGTCGCATATTGGCTCACTATTTTTGGTGACGAGTTTTTTTTGTTTGATAATCAGAGCTTGGCGACAAGAAAAGTATTATCCTTGGCTGTTGTCGGTGGTGATATTTTTAATGATCGCCACTCGCTGGCAAAATGTTATATTTCTAATGGCATATCTGCCGATTTTGTGGCGTCACCGGCAAGATATGATGATTTTGATGCGTAAAGCGCTGGTGGCGACAGTGCCAGTGGTGGTATTTGTCTTAAGTCAATTATTAATTTGGAAAAATATATATGGTCAATATTTACTAGTGCCAC
>CAYLUK010000043.1:945-7728 GCA_964386875.1 uncultured Gammaproteobacteria bacterium | reverse complement strand
TTTATTGGTTTGACAGCCGAGGTGGGTTTATTTCCCTTGGTTTGCGCTACTCTCGGCTCAAATCGGTTTACAAGATTACCAAGATTTTTGATTTGCCTTATTTGCCATATCTTTTCGTCTCTGACAAAATTCCCGTTTATCAGCTGAAAGTTAACAGTCAGGATATTAAAAAAATGAATGATGCTTTGCCCAGGCCGGAAAAAATCGGCGATTTCTACAAGATATTGGGTCGGTTGGAAAGCCAAAACAAAGTCAAAGTGGGAGCAAAATTTATTTTTAATGGCCATGAGTATGATGTTAAAGCCAGTTACCGAGGCGACACTTCCGACCATTGGGCCTGGGACAAGAAATCTTGGCGGATTGATTTTGACATAACTGATTTGTATTTGGGCAAAAGGAGCATTAATTTGATAATTGCCGACGACCGTCATTATATTTTGGAACAATTTAATAATTATCGAGCGACAAAGCTAGGATTATTTGTTCCTGAAAGTAAACTAGTCAAGCTGGTGATTAATGGCCATAATTATGGACTATATTGGGAGGTGGAGCAGTGGAGTCAAGAAATGTTTGAGCGAGCCGAGCTTCGGTCTGATACTGATCTTTATGGCGAGAACGATGTATTTTTTGAATCCAAGCAAAATATTTTCAGCTCGGTTTTGTATTGGAAAAAATATCTGTCCAACCCGAATGAAAGATTGGACAGTTATGGCAATCTGGAGCAGTTGATTATGATACTTAATCAGACGGATGACAAGTATTTTTATGACAATATCGACCAGATTTTGGACTTGGATAATTTTTATGCTTGGGCTGTTCAGCAAGAGTTGATCGGCAGTGTCCACCAGAATTGGGATCACAACATTCGGTTGTATTGGAATATTGAAATCGGCAAGTTTCAGCTTATTCCTTGGGATGTGGGTATGGCGGTTGATTTAAATATAGTGGCGATTGATCTTCATTATAATCATTTAATTTCTCGGTTGATGAAGAATGATGAGTTTCGCCTTGAACGTGACCGGCGGTTGTGGGAATATGTTAAAAATGACAATAATTTGCAAGATGATTTACATTATTATGACAATCAGTTGCGTTTGATTATGCCGACTTTGACCAAAGATTTTAAGAAACGAGATTATACACTCAAGGCAATGGGAGAGATAAAGTCAATTAGAGATTTCATTGAAAAGAAATATTTGTCAATTCGCAGTACACTGGCAGAAATCCAAATTAAATCATTCGTAGAATGTTATGATGATTTGTCAGCGATTGTAGAATTTACCACCAGCGACCATAGTCCGATAATAATTGATTGGAGCAAGGTGGGGGGGCAGAATGTTTATTATGATCAAGATGATGATGGAGTTTTAGAAATTGAGGAAATGATGGTTAGCGCAAATAATATTTTGAATAGTGATCGGGATTGGAAAGTGGGTTATTATGGCATAATTAAGATTATGCCTAAAATCCATCGTTATTTTATTAGCACCAATAATCAGGAAGATTTTTCTGTCATAATCAGAAATATTATCAGTGGCGACAAAAAAGAAGTTTTATTGTCTTGTAATTAGCCTGACTTTACAAATTTAGCTAAAAGTGGTAAGATTTGGTTTGTTATAAGCGTATAAATATGGCATAAAATAGCGAAATGGCAAAGTTAAAATTACATTTTCAGCGGTTTGAAATCAAATATTATCTGCCCAAAAGTAAAGCCGATAAATTAATTCCGGCACTACTAAACCATCTTAATTGGGATCAGAATGTGATTCAAACTGGCCGTGACTACTATAATGTCAATAGTTTGTATTTTGACAGCCCTGATTATGGCTGTTTTTGGGATAAGGAGGCGGGCGTCAAAGATCGCAAGAAATTGAGAATGAGATATTATCAGCCGATTACCAGCGATGATGCTCAAGTGTTTGTGGAAATAAAAAGAAAGAAAAATGCTTTGGTGGTTAAAGACCGGATCAAGCTGGAGGCGAAAGATTGTACTAGTCGGACGTTTGATCTGACTTTGAAAAATCTTTACCACAATAATTCGGAGGATGATTTTTTGAAAGAATTAATTTGGTTTAAAAATAGAAATGCGCTTCGGCCAGTGATTTTCATCACTTATAAAAGAAAGGCGTTTGTCGGCAAAAAAGACAAACAATTTCGGGTGACTTTTGATTATGATATTATGACATCACCAGCTAAAGATTTAAATAATATTTCAACTAATTTCAGGCCGGTATATCCCGGTGGCGTCGTGTTAGAGCTTAAATTTAATAATATTTTGCCGGCTTGGTTCCACCGGCTGATTCAAAAGTATCAACTTAATCAACTGGCTTATTCAAAATATTGCAATTCATTAAGAAAAATTATTCCTCAATTAGATGATAATAACTACTTAGTAAATTAAACACCTATGGAAAATCTATTTTCACTCTCACAAGATCCGTCAGCTTTAACTCTCATAACTGTGATAATTAATATCCTGTTGGCTTTTGCTCTGTCACTGTCAGTCGCTTTGGCGTATCGCTATACCCACCGCGGACTGTCATATTCACAGTCATTTAATTTCACTTTGGTTTTAATTGGCATGATGATTGCCGTTATTATGATGATAATTGGCAATAGTCTAGCGATTGCCTTTGGCGCTTTTGGCGCTTTCTCGCTAATTAGATTTCGGTCAGCCATTAAGGACACTAAGGATATCGCCTTTATCTTAATGGTAGTGGCAATTGGACTGGCAGTCGGCACCAGCAACCAGGCAATTGCTGTGGTAGCAACCATTATGTCAATTATTGTTATCTTGACGCTCACCAAAATAAATTTCGGGTCAGTCAGAAAGTATGATTACTTGCTTAGCTTTTCCGCCCGAAGCCGAGAATTTTCCAATGATGATTTGCGATCTATTTTTAATGAATTTTTAAGGTTTGACAATCTGCTTAATGTCACTTCGCGGGAAAGCGGTCAGATATTGGATTATAATTTCAATATCAAATTTATTAAGC
Source organism: uncultured Gammaproteobacteria bacterium (assembly GCA_964386875.1). Lineage (GTDB taxonomy): Bacteria > Patescibacteriota > Patescibacteriia > 2-01-FULL-39-33 > 2-01-FULL-39-33 > CAYLUK01. The sequence continues at coordinate 4,732 of CAYLUK010000043.1, read as the reverse complement.
AGTCGGATATGAAAAGTTTTATTGATTGTTTAAATCAAGTCAGTGGCGTGAATGATGTAGATGTTGTCAGCGCCAAAAATGACATTGAATACTAAATCAAATCAGTATGAGCAATAAGCTCAAGAAGAATATTTATCGCTGGTTCAGACGTGGCGGGATATTTCATCCAACCAAAAACCACTTTAATCATTTGAAGGAATTTGGCCGTTTGAAAGATAAGAAAATAATTAATATCGGTTCGGGCGGGCATAATCCAATCCCCGGCGCAATCAATATTGATCCTTATACTGACGGGCCAAATACAATTTGCGCCTTTGGCGAGAATTTACCGTTTGAGGATAATATGATTGATCTGGCAGTCTGTGCGGCAGTGTTGGAACATGTCAAGTCACCGGAGTTGATTGTCGCTGAAATGTATCGGGTTTTGAAACCTGGTGGCAAAATATATATTGTGATGCCGTTTTTACAGCCATACCACGGGGCACCCGGAGATTACTCCCGACTGACTTTATCCGGCACAGAAAATTTGTGCCGTCAGTTTACAAAGATAAGCAGTGGCGCTGTCAGTGGTGGCGGATCCACTTTGGCGTGGATTTTTGTTGAATACGCCCAAACATTTTTCAGCCACAAGAAACTAAAGAAAATTGCGAAAAATTTGACCAAGGTTTTAGTCTGGCCGTTGAAATATATTGATGACTGGCTGATCAAAAAGCCAGATTGTGACAAGGTAGCCAGTGCTTTTTATTTTTATGGCGAAAAGTAATATGGAGAAGATTAAAATTTTATCAATTTGCGGCTCAAACATTATTGACAATCGGGGGACGCCGATTAGGATCAGAAATATCATTGACGGTTTAACTAAATACAATAATCTTGAGCTATATGTTTTTTCTTTAGATAAGAGTCTGCCTTTATCAGTCCATCACATTTCAATTTCTAAAAATAAGTGGCAGAATATATTTGCAGTTGTCAGATATGTTCGCGACAATAAGATTGACCTAGTGATTGGTCACACTTTGACCGCTTGGTATTATCTGTTGCCGGTAAAATTTCTGACCAAGGCCAAAATTTACTTGGAAATGCATGGCTTTATTGAAGAAGAGGCGTTATTAAACGGCAATATTGGCAAATTCACTTATTATAAAAATAGATTAATTTATCGGAGTATTTTTCGGCTTTGCGACTTGATTACTACTTGCAGTGATACGGCTGCCGATATTATCGGTCGCTATAAAAAAAATACAATTTCAATTTTTGGCGGTGTAGATTTTAAAGTTTTTAATCCTCAAGTCCAATCGTCAGGAATGGTGAACAAAGACGGGATTATTATCGGCTATGCCGGTAACGCTAGGGTTTGGCAGGGTTTGGATTTTATGGTTAAGGTGTATAAGGATTTGATAAAAGATCACTCTGAATTCAAGTTGAAGATTTTGACTAGCAAAACCAATCAGTGGGACAATGATCCGGCGATTGAAAATTATGGGCCGGTTGAATATCAAGCTGTGCCAAAGTTTTTGGTTGATTGTGATATTTTGGTAATTCCCCGGCAAGACAATGAAGTCAACCGGATATCGTTTCCGTCTAAATTGCCGGAATATATGGCAATGGCCAAGCCGGTAATTGCCAGCCGAACCAGCGATATGGACAAAATAATTATTGATGGCGAAAACGGCTTGCTCTATGATCCGGGTGATGAAGACAAATTAGCGGAAAATTTGTTAAGATTGAAAGATGAGACATTGCGTCGGCAATTAGGACAAAATGCTTATCAATTTGTCAAAGATAATTTAAATTGGGATAAGCAGGTAAATGTCATTTATAATAAAATTATTGAATTATTTTAATTTTATGTCCAAAGAAGATTGGCAGAAAAATACAATTGAAGCGATATTTAAAGAAGCTAATTTGTGGCCTTGGCAGACTGGAGAGATTATCTCAATTTTGGATGTGGCTTGCGGACTGTCGCTCAAATCAAAGTATATTCCGGCTCAAATCAGAGTCGGGGTTGATATTTATGAGAAGTATTTTGATTATATTGAATCAGAGGCGCCTTATGTGGTGGTAAAATATGATGTTAGAAAATTAAAAGATATTTTTATCCCTAAGAGTTTTGATTTGGTGTTGGCCTTAGATATTATTGAACACCTTGAGAAGAATGAATCTTTGGCTATGCTAAGATAATGTGAAGCCATTGCTAAAAGAGCAGTGATTATTGAAACGCCAAAAGGTTATATACCGCAAAACATTGATATCACGGGATATGGTGGAGATGAGTTTCAGACCCATCGTTGTAGTTGGGAACCAGAAGAATTGCAAGAATTAGGTTATCAGACAGTACTTAGAGATTACAAAATGAATGACATCCAACGACATACGGATATCACTGTTGATCCAGATGTCAAACTAATTAATGGGATTAAATTTATTAAATAAGTATGACCAAAATTGCTGTCACCGGCGATCAGGGGTTTATTGGTTCTCATTTTGTCCAAAGAGTCGGGCAGGATGCGGATGTTCAAATTACGCCTTTTGACCGCGGTCAATACAACCTATTTGATAAAGAATCATTGAAGGGTTTTGTCAGTGATCAAGATATTATCATCCATTTTGCCGGGGTTAATCGCCGAGCTGATTATAGTGAGATTATGGAAGGCAATATTTATATTACTTACAATCTTATTTCAGCGATCAAAGAATATAATCCTGGGACAAAATTGATTTATATCTCTTCAATTCAGGCGGAAACAAATCTTGATAGCGTCTATGGCGTCAGCAAAAAATTGACTGAAGATATGTTGGAGCAGTTTTCTCGTCTGTATGGACTCCAAGTGGGGATTCTTCGTTTGACCAATGTATTTGGACCTGGTTGCAGGCCGTTTCATAATTCAGTCATTTCTACTTTTTGTTATCAGGTTGCCAAGGGTGAGCAGTTGATAGTCAATGCGTCAGATAAAAAGTTCAGATTTATTTATGTTGACGAGGTGATGGAGATTGTTTTCAGTAAGATAAAGGGCTTTGGGCAAAATAAGTTTTTCTTAGATATTGTTGATTCAACTAATGAATTAACGATTGTCCAATTAGCTGAGATTATCAAGGCCTTGTCAAACAATTCTAGGTATGATATGATAAAAAATCAATTTAATATATCAGAGAAGTTTTTTAATGATTTGCAGACTACTTATCAGTCATATCTTAATTATAGGTTAGATCTAAAATATGAAAGAGAAATTGACAGCTAAAAGCGACGAGCGGGGGTCATTCTTTGAAGTATTCAAATTTCCCCAGTGCGGACAAATCAGTTTTTCAACTTCCAAGCCCGGCGTGGTCAGGGGCAATCATTATCATCAAAATCGGAAGATAGAGAAGTTTTGTATTCTAAGTGGCAAGGCCGAGTTGAAATTAAGAAATCGTGAGAACAATGAAATTCAAACCCACATCTTAAGCGGTGATGATCCTGAGGTGATAGAAATTCCCATAAATCATACTCACAACATTAAAAATATCGGGGATAATGATTTGTATTTGCTTATCTGGGCGAATGAGATTTTTAATCCGGATAATCCTGATACTTATGCGGAAGAAGTATAAAAATAAATTTCTAATTCACCTAATTTCTAATTCACCTAATAAAAATTAAAAATTATAAATTAAAAGATATTTGTAAATTTGTAAGTAGATTTGTATATTTGTAGGGTAATAAACTATGGAAAACCAAAGCAATAAATTAAAGGTAATGACTATCTTCGGCACCCGGCAAATATACAAATCTACTTACAAATTTACAAAT
>CAYLUK010000043.1:0-935 GCA_964386875.1 uncultured Gammaproteobacteria bacterium | reverse complement strand
GAGCTATGATTATGAGATGAATGAGGTGTTTTTTAAGGATCTTGATCTTCGTAAGCCGGATCATTTCTTAGGCGTCAAAAGTGACACAATTGGCGGTCAGATTGCCAACTTATTCCTAAAAGGTGAGCCAGTGATAAAGGCTGAAAATCCAGATGCGATTTTAATTTTGGGTGATACCAATAGCGCGCTACTGGCAATCTTGGCCAAGCGATTTAAGATTCCGATTTTTCATCTGGAGGCGGGTAATCGTTGTTTTGATGAAAATGTGCCGGAGGAAACCAACCGAAAGATTGTGGATCATATCAGTGATATTAATCTGCCCTATACGGAGCACAGCCGACGCTATCTAATTGGCGAAGGAGTTCACCCGGGAACAATTTACGTCACCGGTACGCCACTGTGTGAAGTGTTTGAGAGCTATCAAGACAAGGTGGCAACTTCTAATATTTTAACGGAGCTGAATTTAACACCCAAGGAATACTTTCTGGTGAGCGCTCACCGGGAAGAAAATGTTGAAAATGACAACAAATTTCAAAATTTAATTGATTCTTTAAATGCGATTGCTATGAAGTATAACCAGCCGGTAATCGTCACGACTCATCCTAGAACCAGAAAACGACTGGAACAGGGTAGTTATGAGATTAATGACAAGATTAATTTTGCCAAGCCGTTTGGCTATTTGAATTATATTAAACTTCAGCAAAATGCTCGGTGTGTTATCACTGATAGTGGCAGTATTCAAGAGGAGGCAGCGATTATCGGCTTTAATGCGGTGCAGATTAGAACTGCTTCGGAACGACCGGAAGCATTTGATACTGGTAATGTCATTTTGGCCGGGGTGCAAAAGGATGGGGTGTTACTAGCAATTGACACGGCCATTAGACAAGTGGAAGTAGGAGAAAAGTTTCAAATTCCTAATGAGTACAAGGAGAGCA
>CAYLUK010000042.1:0-8456 GCA_964386875.1 uncultured Gammaproteobacteria bacterium | reverse complement strand
AAACAATCCCGTGGAAACAAGAAGTCTTCAAAATATGTTCCATATTATGTGTTATGCGTTATATGATTCTACTGTCCCAAAATAATCACAAAGTCAGCCGAGGAGTCAATTGTCAGCGGCGCGTCGTCGGCTATTTCAGTAGTATATATCTTGGCTAGTTCGGATGCGGTCATCGGATAAGCGCCACCTGACAAGTCATAGACGACGGTTTTATTATAATTATGGCTGTCAGCATTAGTCGCGTTTGACACAATAAAGCCTAAATCCGTCAGTCGGTCTTGTTCTTGACCGGCCCAGCCAGCAGTCCACGTACCGTTTTGGATTTCAATGTCAGCACTCTCGTCTTGGAATGTTCGCTCTTTGGCTGGCTCTGGTGTGACCGGTAGTGTCTCCTCTGGTTTGCTAGTATCAGTTGGCGATTCAACTCTTTGGCTAGCCAAAGCGTCGTCACCGCTCAAATCAAATATGTGTTGCCAGACATATTTTATTTGGTCAAAATTTTCTCCGATCGGGACCAGGACATAAGCGCCATTGTATGATGTGGCATAGAGCAGGCCATTAGGCGCATCACTTATTGTCTGGCTGATAATTTTTGAAATATCAATGTCTTGACCGATTTGAGCTAAGCGCATCATCTCCCAGATTTCAAGATTAGTAATGATGTGATCGTTATATGCGGACAGGAGACTATTGATTTTCTTGGGGCTGAAGAAGGTTTTGACGCTGAATATTTTTTCTTTCAGCGCGGCGATGATTTTTTGTTGTCGTCTGGCGCGGGCAAAATCAGATCCTTCCACGCCAAGAGCGTGTCGGCTCCGAGCGTATTTGAGCGCCAGTTCTCCATCCATATGTTGCATGCCCGCTTTGATATTTAAGGTTTCAAATCGGTTTTCCAACGGGAAGACATATTCTTTACCGCGAATTGGGTAGCTATAGTCAATTAGGTCTCTTTCTACTTCAATATCTACGCCACCAAATTCATCAATAATTCGCTGGAAGCCGTCAAAGTCAACAGTTGCGTAGTAGTTGATATTATCATCTAAAATTTTACTTAGTTCGGATGATAATGTTTTGCCACCATTGCCTCGGTCTTTAATTTCAGCATAAGCATGAACCGCATTTATTTTCATCCAGCTGTATGCATCAGTCGGAATACTCAAATCTCGCGGGATTGACATCATGGCGACTTGTTGGGTGCTCGGTTTGAAGCTGGCCAGAATTATAGTATCGGCCAAAGTGCCACCCTCATGATTTTTGCCACCCATACCAATTATCAATATATTAATGCGGTCTTCAATTTCACCAGTCAGCTGGCGATCACCAGCTCTGATCAGCCGGCCGAACTGCTCAAATATATTGAACTTAGCTAGATTTCTAATCAAGCTTTCGTCAGAAAAAACCACCGATGAAGAAAAAACCGCCAGAATTACAATCAGTATTATTATTAAGCTGGCAATTAATCTTTTAAATCGGTGTGGTTTTGGGTGCTTTTTTTTATTATTTGGCAAAAAATCTACTTCAATTTTTGGCATTAATCCACAGATTAGTTAGAATATTTATTATTATATAACAACCCTTGATATTTTACAATAAAATGTGTCATAGTAGATAAGGTGTTGATTTGTATCCCAGATTTGTATCCCATGTTTGCAAAATATTGATTTTATGTTATAATTTATGTAAATAACTACCAACTAGTGGATAATTTTTATAATAACAATTTAGGCTCAAATGAGATTGACTTTTGTCCGCCCAAGAGGCGAGCTAGAGTTATATTTGAGTTTATTTGGGAAATGGCCAAGGTGGCCGTGATATCACTGGCGATTATATTGCCGGTTCGCTATTTTTTGATTCAGCCGTTTTATGTTAAGGGCGCGTCAATGGAGCCGAATTTCTATGATCATGAATATTTGATTGTGGATGAAATTACTTATCGATTGAGCGAGCCCAAGCGGGGCGATATTGTGGTTTTTAAATATCCCAAAGATCCAAGTCAATATTTTATCAAGCGAATTGTGGGTTTACCAAGCGAGACCGTCAAGATTGAGGGTGGCAATATTGTTATTATTTCGGCTGATGACAGAGAAAATAAATTGTCTGAAGCTTATTTGCCGGCTGATATCGTCACCAATTTGCCTCTGACTGGCTATGGTGAGGTCACCTTGGGTAGCGATCAATATTATCTCTTGGGGGACAATCGTGACCAGAGTTTGGATTCCCGGGTGTTTGGTCCGATCACGCGTGATTTTATTGTCGGGCGGACTTGGCTACGAGGGTGGCCTTTTACTCGACTGACAGTTTTTGACAGTCCTGATTATAATTTTTAAATTATGCCATTTAATAAAATAAATTCTAGACAACAAATCAAAAATTCAAGCGACTCCAAGCCCGAAAAAAGGGCGAGAACAAGAAAGTCAAAGCGAGAAATCAGCACTGTGACAGGCATGCGTGATATCTTGCCTCAAGATCAAAAACACTGGGAGGCAGTCAGATCCGTTGCCAAGAAGATTGCCAATAGCTATGGCTACCAACGGATTGATACGCCGATTTTGGAAGACGTTAATGTATTTGTTAGAGGTGTTGGCAAACAGACTGATATTGTCGCCAAAGAAATGTACAGCTTTACTGATCAGGGCGGAGATATCTTGGCTTTGAGGCCGGAAGGCACTGCGGCAGTAGTGCGGTCATATATTCAGCATGGCATGTTCAATCAGACCCAGCCGATCAAAATGTTTTATATTGGTCCGATGTTCCGGCATGAAAAGCCCCAATCAGGCCGGTATCGTCAGCTCTATCAATTGGGCTATGAGGCAATTGGTGAAATCAATCCGGCGCTAGATGCCCAATTGATTTTGATGGGCTACAATAGTCTAGATGAATTAGGGATTGAATCAACTATCACTGTCAACAGTATTGGCTGTCCGGATTGTCGGAATGAATACAAAAAAGCATTAGTAAAATATTACCGAGGCAAGTCCAAGCTTCTGTGTGAGGACTGTAAGCGTCGGATAGGTAGCAACCCATTGCGACTATTGGATTGCAAGGAAGATGGCTGTCAAAATTTAAAAGACGAGGCGCCTCAAATATTGGATTATCTAGATGATGGGTGCAAGGATCATTTTATGAAGGTGGTGGAATATTTGGACGAGCTTGATTTGCCTTATGTTTTAAATCCTTACATTGTCAGGGGGTTGGATTATTATACTAAGACAATTTTTGAATATTGGGCGGTTGACGATACTACGGGCAAGAATGCGCTTGGCGGTGGTGGCAGATATGACGGCTTAGTTAAGGTGCTTGGCGGGCGAGAGGAAACACCGGCTTGCGGTCTGTCCATGGGTATGGATCGGATAGTTTCCAAGTTGCGTGAAAAGGAAATCGAAGTTCCGGAGATTTATGGTCCTGATGTATTTATTGCTCAATTAGGCGAGGCGGCCAAGAAAAAGGCGATGGTGTTGTATGAATCTTTGCGAAAGAAGACAGATTTCAAATTAGCTCAAGCATTTTATAAAGATAGTTTGAAAACCCAGTTGGAATTAGCCAATAAGCTTAAAGTAAAGTTTACTTTGATTTTGGGTCAGAAAGAAATCGGCGAAGGCACAATTTTGATTCGAGATATGGAAGGCGGAGTGCAAGAGGTGATTGATTTTGACAAAATTGAAGCTGAAATTTCTAAACGGCTTGATAAGTATGCTAAGAATGGCAATCCGGTAATGATAATTGGTGAGGATATTACAGCGTTAAACACCGAGAACGGCGGTATCAATGACGAAATTGATGAGGTTAAAGAAGATAGTAAATATGTTATTGATACCGGTGAAGATATTATTGACATTATTGAAGATTAAATAATAAATATAATGATAGAAAGAGAGGTGGAGAAGTGGCAGAAGTAAAGCGAAAAAAGGGTGAAACCTTTGAATCTTTAGTCAGACGATTCAACAAAAAAATTCAACAAAGTGGCAGATTACTTCAATCAAGAAAAATTAGATATTTTGAACCAAAGAAGAACAAAACCATGATTAGATCTAGTGCCGCTCGTCGGGGAGAAATTAATGCCAAGCGAGAATATTTAAAAAAGATCGGTAAGCTTGTTGAAGAACCTCGCCGAAGATAAATAGTTAATCCATATTTTCATGGCTCTAGAAGAACAACTTAACCAAGAATTTCTTAAGTCGTTGAAAAATAAAGAAGAATTGGCAGTGTCAACCCTGCGGTTGCTTAAGAGTGCCATTTTGAACAAAAAAATTGAGGCCAAGCTGGCCAAAGACGAGGGATTGACCGATGATGTGATTATTAAAATTATAAAATCAGAAGTAAAAAAACGCCAAGATTCAATTGACGCCTATCAGGCCGGCGGTCGGAGTGATCTGGTTGAAAAAGAACAGGCCGAGATATTAATTTTGAAAAAATATTTGCCCGAGGCAATGTCTGAACAGGAGTTATCAGAAATTATCAGCCAGACTATTAGCGAGACAAGCGCCTCTGGACCAAGTAACTTTGGTCGAGTCATTGGTGCGGTGATGGCCAAGACTGCTGGACGAGCAGATGGAGGGATGGTGTCACGACTAGTTAAAGAAAAACTAAACTGATGATAATTTAATTTAGAGATAGTCTTAAGGCTGTCTCAATATAACTTTAAAAAATATGTTTTGGAAACGATTCTTACCCATGCAAAGGTCGTTAAAAACTGTCAAAGGACTTTTGGTGCTTGTTGTTTTGACAGTTTTTTTGTTTTCATCTTTTGCCAGCGTTGCTTTGGCTGCAGATACCTTTGGCTTAAATAATGCCAGATTTGAAGGCATTGACAGTGACATGACTTTGCCACTGGTAATTGCGCGAGTAGTCCAAGTCATTTTCGGTTTCTTGGGTATTATCGCGGTGCTACTGGTGGTGTATGGCGGTTTTTTATGGATGACTTCAGCTGGCGACCCAGCCAAAGTAGAAAAAGCCAAAAAAGTCTTGCTCAATGCCATAATCGGGCTGATCATTATCTTGTTGGCGTTTGTAATCGTTTCCTTTGTGATTAGAAGCATTCAGGGCGTGACTGGCGGAAACGGTAATAACAATCACAGACCGCCGGGTGGCGATGATGACCTTGGTCGTTGGGGTGTTGGTCGCGGGCCGATTGAAAGCACTTATCCGGAGAATGCCCAGCGCGATGTGCCGATTGATACTTATATTGCAGTGACGTTTAAAGAAGCGATAAGTCCGAGTACTATTTGTAATGCCAGTGGCGGCAGTGATATCGCTAAGTGTGACGGCGATACCATTTCAAATGTTGAGATTTGCCTGCTGGATGTCAATAATATTTGCGTGGCTGCCGGCCAACCATTTGATATAGCTACATTTTCCGACGCCAAAGTCAATCAGACCGCAGATGGCCGGACTTTTGTGTTCAGTCCTAATGCGGGAGAATATCTGGGCGCCGAAGATGGTCAAAATCGCAAGTTTCAAGTCACCTTAAAAAGCGGCATCAGATCTATTGCCGAGCCAGATGAGTCAGTGTTTAAGATGCTGATTAATGAACAGTACGCTTGGTATTTCACGACTAATGGCAAGCTAGATCTGGATCCGCCGGAAATCGTGGCGATAACTGGGGTGTATCCTTATCCGGATAATTTGACTGATAATTATTTGACTAACAACTCAGCTCAAACTGGTGAATCCACTTTGACTATCAGTAATATTCCCACCGTTGAAATAGCGCCCAAGATTAATGGTGTGTCATATCGAGGAGAGCGGATTGAAGCTGATGTGACGCAGACCACAGGTGGTTCTGTGGTGGATGTCAAAGCTGTTAGTACTAATGGTTTTGTAATAAGTGGATTAACGGCTGGGACTACTGGTGCTATTAACTTTACGATCAGTGATAATGGGGAAACTGCCAGTGTCACTGGCGCGGTTACATTATCTAATGCACCAATTGTCAACAACATTATTAATTTGACCAATGGTATTTATGTCCAAGCGGTCAGTGGAGATTTTCCTCGTGGTAGCGCGTGGCAATTTTCGGTCACGGCTCCTCGTGACGGCAAAGAAATCACTATTTCAACCGGTGGTACTGATTATTGCTATTTAATGGTTGAAGCCAGTGAAACCAGAAACACCATTATCAAAGGTGAGCAAGCTTGTCGCACTGTCAAAGCGGGTAGCAAATCAGATATTGCCACTAATTTTGTCCAACGAGTCAATGATAATTTGGGTGGTGTTATTGTTGCCAGTGATATTAGTGATGTGACCACTATTAAAGTGTTGCTTAAAGCGAGAACGGCCGGTGTTAATGATATTGTTTTGTCATCAAACGCTGGCAATTTAGTATTTGATGAAGGTGACTTGTCAGGCAGTGATGTTGTCATCGGTCGTGAGCAAGGAGGATTACAATTTGATGCTTATCGTAATTCTATTATCCAAATTAATTTTAATGAAGCAATCAATCCGATTGCGATTAATAATATTATTGTCAGATATGACAGTGATGATATTGATAATGAGTCGGAAGTGGATATTACCGGTTATCAAGTTGATATTTCCAATCAGTATCGGACAATTGAACTGCGTGGGCCTGATATTTGTGGCAAAAATAGCTGTGGTGATGATATTTATTGTTGGCCGATTCGGCCCGGAAGCGGAGAGATTAACGGTCATTCAACTAATTATCAAGTGCTGGTCAAATCAGCTAAATTAATTGGTAGTACTGATACCAGATGTTCTCAATGGGGCGGGAGTGACGATACTCATGGTAGATGCAGTCAAACGATTGACAATAAAACAGTGTTTTATCCTAAGGCACGAGATATTACAGCTGGTATTGTGGATATGAGCGCCAATTCATTTAATGGCAGTTTAAATATTTATACTGATGCCAGTGGTAAAACTCTGGGAATTTCCGAAGGTCAATCAGAAAGTTCACCTAATAATAATGGTGGCTCTGGTCGGCCAGCTTATTATCTAAATGATCATTTGACATTTCAATCGGATGTGCCGGTTCATAGCGTCTCCGGTCAGGGTGATGATTTTTATTGGCAGTTTTGGATGTCCAATGAAATTGACGACCAGGCGCCACTTATCTCATCAATCAATCCGATCGGCGATGCCGAGATTACCGATGACAAATTACCGATTGAGCTTAATTTTGACCGACTGATGAGAAGTAGCACTTTGCGTCCGGGCTGGAATTACGGTTCCACTGACAAAGACAAATCACAGCGATATCTTGTCTTAGAAACTTTGACCGGCTTAAATCCGATTGGCTATTGGGTTGAGAAGAATGATTTTGACGGCGATAATGACGGCTGGGCCGACTACACCGCTGCCTACATCAAACATAATGATTTTAGTGAATATATCAGGTATAGCCCACTGGCCGGGTCTGGAGTTCAATCAATTACCCAAAACTGCTTTTTACCGGGTGGTGGGCCAGAGGGAGCTGGCTCTGGCCAATGCGCATATAGTACTGGCGATGCTACATCTGGTTGTGTTAGAGACGAAGATCTGGGTAGTTCTCAAGTTAAGTTACCTAATCCAGCATCTTATGGCGTTTTAAATTGCAACGAGGTTGACGGGGCGAGTGTATGTAGTGATACTAATTATTGCTTAGTGTCTTATTTTGATAGTGGTGATGCCCAGACTTATCTCGCTGGTAGTTGGGTGATTTCAAAAGACTACGGCACTGTGACAGTACCGGCTAGCGGGGCAACTGGTTGTTGCTTTGGCAGTTGCAAATCAACTGTTAGTACTTGTGCGGACATCCCTGGCAATGCTACTCTATGTTCTAATTCTAGTGATTGTCGAGTAACTAGTGGAGTTTCTGGCAGTGGTATTCGTTTGGTCGCGTCTGATAATGATGCCAGTCAGACCTGCTGTTTTGGCACTTGTGTCACACCATAGTTATTAGCCAGATCAAAGAAACTAATGAAGTTTAATATCCCAAAGAAAAAATTATTGATTCTATCCGCTATTATTTTTGTAATTGGCAGTATTTTTACTGTGACGGATTTTTCTTTGGCTGGTGGTGATACCTTTGGCCTTAATGATGCCAATTTTAATGGGATTGCCAGTGATATCAGCTTGAAGACGGCGATTGAGAGAATTGTGGCGATAATCTTTAGCTTCTTAGGAATTTTGGCGGTGCTGATTATTCTTTATGGTGGCTTTACTTGGATGACCTCTGCTGGTGACGTGACTAAGATTGAAAAAGCCAAAAAGATTATTTTGGTTGGCGTAGTGGGTTTAATAATTATTTTATTGGCCTTTGTAATCGTGTCTTTTGTTATCAATGCAATTATGGGTGTCACTGGTGGCGGCGAGGGCGAACCATGCGAGCCGGTTGATTCAACTCAGTCTTGTGGCCGAGACAGGTGTGGCATTCAAACTTGCTTGACATCCGGCTATTGGGGCAGTTGTGATATAAGTAATTGTCTAGATTCAGGTGGCTCGCAATTTTCAGCTATTAT
>CAYLUK010000041.1:7219-8648 GCA_964386875.1 uncultured Gammaproteobacteria bacterium | reverse complement strand
GTGCCATTTAATTTTTTATTTTATCCACAGCTATTATATAACCCTTTTAGTTTTAATAAAGAAAAATTCAATAATCGTCACGAAAACAATTAAAAAAACCATATTAAGAAGTGTCAGGTAATTTTGGCTTTTGAGAAACAGCACCCCGATAACCAGAAAAGCCAAAAATATTGATTGCCTAAATGAAGTGCCAACCAATTTGTATTCTAGCGACGCGCGCGAAAAAATTTTGCGCCAACTAAAACTAATCAAGAAAAAAGTGCCAATTAAAGACAAAAATAAGCTCAAATAAAATATAAGAAGCCCATACAAACTACTTAAGGTTGGATCTATATTAAATAATATCCAAAACCAAATCAGCCAGCAGACAATGGTAGCGACAAGGATGATTAAGAGTAGCTGTTTTAAATTCATGTATTTATTATAACATATTAGATACTAATATACTAATTAATTCCAATTATATGAATGATTACTAGTAACTTTCTTACCAATGGGAGTTTTCAGCGTTACCTAGGAACGGATTAAGGAGGGGTTAAAAAATCCCGCCACGAGGACGGGATTTAGAGAAGGTAAATTGAAATATTACATTGGCTTGCGTTTATTGAGAGAGATCCTAAAAAATAGGTAAACACAAAATGTGATATTACAATATAATAACCTTCCCTGCAGAAAAATTATATCATGAAAAAAATATATTTTGCAATAGTTTGTCAAGCCTATAATGCAATTCCAATACTCGTCCGCCTTTGGCGGGTACTAATACATACTAATTATACGAATTTTTTCTAAAAAAATATTTGTAGATTTGTAATAAGATTTATATATTCGTGGGAATCTTAAAAAAGCAAAAGCGCCCCATATAAATACGAAGCGCCTCTACTATGTTGGGAAAGAGATTTAAGGGAAAATATAAAGAACTTATCTTCTCCCCACCTAATATCTAAACAAGTTTATTGGTTATTGATTTCTAATTGCTTAGTTTAAGTTAAAATATTAAGTGGGGAGAGGAAGCGCGCTTTTGTGCTTCCTCATAGAGTTGAAGTTAAGATCGTGTATCATTTCTCCCCCTTGTCTTGTTGAATTTCCTCTTGTAATTCAGCAAGATGTTCCGGACAGTAGGTGTGAGATGCCCCAGAGGCAATCTCGATCTTTTCTTGCCAGAACGGTTCGCGCCAAACGCTGTCGACGCGAACCTGACCGCAAACACAACAACAAACTATCATACTATTATCCTCCTTCCTGTGGGTTATTTCATCCTGCCTTAATCAGCAAATAATTGTAAACTAAGGCAAGAGAACAAACATACTTTCCATGAACTTTTGTATGATCTTTATCCAATTGCTTTGACTCGGTTTCCACCAATTTGATACGAACAAGACTTAAGATGAAGGGTACGGCGTTTTATATATTAATATTAATGGCCGGT
>CAYLUK010000041.1:0-7209 GCA_964386875.1 uncultured Gammaproteobacteria bacterium | reverse complement strand
TTCGTCTTAGCCCCTCCTCTACTTCATTGAAATAGGGACAGGCCCGGCATGGGGCCCCTCCTGGGGCATGCGCCTTATCTCGTATCAAGTTAGTGAAAAAAAATAAACTAAGCAATAATATTTGTCAATAATCTTATTCAATAATCAAATTGCTAACGAATTGATACCCCTGTCATATATGATTTCAATGGGTCATGACTAATTAACAAAATGATTGTTGAAGGCGAGCTCTATAAAAATAAGCTCCCCTGTTTGTGAAATGTATATATGTCCAACAACTCTCTTGTCAATTCATTGTAAACCCCTCCTAATTTTTGGTTATGATGGGCCAAGACAAATTAACAAGATAATTGTTGGTCTGAAATAAATTCAGAAAAAATAATTGAAAATTAGAAATTAGAAATTGAAAATTATTTTCCAAGCCCCTTGTTATAGGGCGATATATGTAGATCACTACCATACCGCCCTAACAAGGAACTTTGAAATGATTTTTATGATGCATTTAGAATAAAACAAACACCCTACTGACAAATAAGAGAGGGTTTTTGTGAAATCTTTTGATAACCAAACCAATATTTTTATATTGATTTTTTGTCTCTCTTCCAATTGTTTCAAACATTATATCATATATAGATAATTTTGTCAAGCCCTTTGCTTACTTTATTGGCAAAAATAGAGAAAAATCATCTAAATTTAAACAAAATAAAAAGGTCAATCTCTCTCAACGGAGCGATTGACCTTAGGGGGCAGAAGGGTTCGACGATTTTCTTCAAGAGGCACAAAGTACTACGTGACTTAGTCCAAACAGCCATTAGCCGGGGAGAGCCAGATAAATCCCCTTAATGAATTGAAGCTGGATCCACCTCTTCTTCATCTAAAGAATACTTTAGATGGCTTCGTTTTTGGCTTATTTAAAGAAAAATCACGCCTGAAGTTCCACGCCCTTCTTCTGCCTGATAATTATAATATCTTAATGAACAATCCATTATAGCACATATTACTATTTTTGTCAAATAAAAAAACAATAAATAAAAAACTGATTATTGTCAGTCTGAAAATAAAGGGCAGAAAGTGGAATTTGCTTGTCCAACAACAGCCGGAGGAAGGAAATCCGTTCATGGCGGACACCTTATCGGCCCCACACCGAAAAACCGTTGTTGAACTGACCTCCCAAGAAGGCCGGCTGGTTTCCACTTTCTGCCAAAACACTCTAGCAACATATTACCACTAAAATATATCCTTGTCAACCCCGCTATTCGCGAACGGCAGAGTCAATCCACGTCAACTATGCCCGATATTCACAAATTGAATTAAAATCACACCAGGCACAAATTTGTCCAGGTTTGGGCGGGAATTCTCCTTGCCGAATCTCACCAATGGTCTTGATTATTTTTGCCCTAATCTTGTCCAGCTCCTGCTGTGACCCAAGAAAGCTGATTTCTTGATTATTATCTAGATAATAAAATGATAGCGCCTTAACGTCTTCTTTCATTACTTCTTGAGCAGCAATTTGATAAATTAATAGTTGCTCTTTATCTTCAAGTGCCAATTTACTCTTGGGACTGCCGGTTTTATAATCAACAATTTTAATACTACCGTCCACCGCATCCACGCGATCAATTTTACCCTTAATCAAACAGTCGCCGCCGTTATCACCCAGCCGCAAATTAAATGAATACTCCAAATATTTGGCGACAGGTTTATTTTGATTATAATACTCAAAAAAATTCTTGAGAGATTTTTCGCCTTTTTTAAAATAGTCATTTTTGATTTTTTTGTCGGAATACCAATTATCAATAAAAGACTCACGGTAAATATAGAATAATTCATCCCAAGTAATATTGGCCACTTCGCTTTTTTTGTCGGGGTCAAATAGATCTGGTTGGATTTTTCTGTTTTTCAAATTGACCAACAAAAAAAATTTTTGTAGCGCCAAATGCATTGATTGGCCAAATGAGGTTTGAGCTTTACCTTTTATGGGAATACGCAAAATGTGGGCAAAACGATATTGGTAAGGACAACTTTTAAATGCTTTTAATTGGGTAAAAGAAAACTTGTTCGGCAAAATTAAATCGCTTTCTTTGACAGCTAAAGGCGCTTTTTTCGGCTGGTCAAAAATATCTATTTTTTTGTGTTCCTGCTTGGAGGACGATAATTCCAACCCCTGCTTATTGAGTTCAATTAAAAAACGAGATATTTTTTTTTTACAACCACCGCCATAATCATCAGCTGATGTAAAATACAGACCAGCTTTAGCCCGAGTCATAGCTACATAAAAAAGTCGCCGCTCTTCTTGAAGATGAACATCCCCCTCAGGGACTACCTCCTTGATCAGCTTCGCTGGAATTTCAATTGGCTCACTGCGACCAATGGCCGGAAATCGTTTATCAACCAGATTGACAATAAAGACATACTTAAATTCCAAGCCTTTAGCTGAATGGACCGTCATTATTTTGATTGTATCTGGACTCTCTTCTTCTAAATTTTGACTAAGCGAGCCGGCGTCACCAGCTTCAAGCTCAAGATTAATTAGTTCAAGATAGTTTTTTGTGGTTTTATCAGACGAACTACGTTCAAATTCTTGGATTTTTTTATAAAATTGATTAAGATAATTCAATTCTTCACGATTACTAGAAGAATCTTTCTGGCTTAAAAACTTTAAATATCCAGAATCAGTTAAAAACGCCTGCACCACTTCTGTCACATTTTTTTTATCTCTGACTAATTGACTGTGGCCATCAATCATTGTTAAAATTTTGTTTATTCTACTTTTTGCTTCAGCAGAAATATTTTTAATGGTCTGTGACTGATGCAAAGTTTCATAGATTGACCAGCCTTTTCTTCCAGCCCAATAATTAAGGTTGATAATATCAGACTGGCCAATTTGCCATAATGGCATCACTAGTATCCGGTACATGGCCGAACTCTCATGATAGCTATCAAGTAGCTTCAGATATGCCAAGATGTCTAAAACGATATTTTTATTATACAGCCCCTTGGAAGCGACAAAATTATATGGGATCTTGGCCTGATCCAGGCCATAAGCAAAATCATCAGCACTCGCATTAGCTCGAATTAAAATTGCAAAATCAGACCAGTTTGTGTCCTGGCTTTGATTATATAGCTCAATAATTTTATCAATCGCCAGCCTGACTTCACTAACCAAAGTTGCACTGTGTAAATGCTCAATCATCGCATTGGATTTAACATTGGATATTAATTTCTTTGATAGTTTCTTTTCTCCCTGCAATTTTACTTCCAAGCGATATGGATTATTTTGACAGATAAAATCATATGACAAGTCAAGAATATTCTGACTACTACGATAGTTATTGATCAAAAATATCTCCTTGGTCTGAGGGAAGTCATCTTTAAATTGTAAAATATTGGAAATTGACGCTCCGCGAAATTTATAAATTGCCTGATCATCGTCGCCCACGACGGTGATATTATTTTTAGGTTTTGACAACAGCTTTACCAGCTCATACTGGGCATAATTTGTATCTTGAAATTCATCCACTAAGACGTACTTGAATTGCTGACGATATTGGGCCAAGATATTTTTGCGCTCTTGAAACAGCTTCAGACAATAATTGATTAAATCACCAAAATCAAGCGCGTCATTATCAAGTAATAATTGCTGGTAGGTGTGATAGGCATTGGCGACTTCAGCTTGTTTTTGAATTTCTTGAGCAATCACTTCTTTAAGCTCGGCCGTACTTAACTGACTAATAGTTTGATCGTCCACCACTGTTTTAACAAATTCAGCTGAATCAGAATTTAGTTTCAGATTTTCAGTGTAATCTAGGTAATCTTTGGTGGTGATGCATTCGTCTTTGGCCCGTGAAAAATGACGCAAAAGCGCGTGGATAAATTTGGTCGGATTGCCTAAGGGACGATAATAATCAAGCTTAAATTTATCTAAATTTTGCCTGACCAAAAGCCACTGCCCCGTAGAGGAAAGTAATTTGAAATCATTGGGTAGTCCAATCTCAAGCCCATGTTGTTTTAAAATCCGCTCCGCAAATGAATGAAAGGTTGAAATCCACAAATCCACATAGCCGTAAGGCAACAGCCGATCCACCCGCTCTTCCATTTCTCCAGCTGATTTGTCAGTAAAAGTCAAAGCTAATATTTCATCTGGTCGACAACCTATCTTATTGATTAAATATGATATTCGTTGGGTAATAACAGTAGTTTTGCCTGTACCAGCTCCAGCCACGATTAATAGTGGCCCACTTTCATGAACAACGACCTCCTTTTGTTCCGGATTCAAATTATTTATCAAATCAGACATGAAGGTATTTTAGCAGAAAAACAATTAATATAAAACTTGCTTTTCCAGCTAATATATATATATATATATATATCTTCATACATAATCAAAAACAAGGCAAAATGCCTCGTCTTGTCTGAAAATAGCAAATTTTTATCTTTTACTCCACTGTGGAGCCCGTCTAGCTCTCTTCAGTCCCGGCTTCTTTCGTTCTTTCATTCTTGAATCACGAGTTAAAAACCCTTCTGCTTTTAAAACCGGTCGCAAAGCAGGATCCAACTCAACTAGAGCTCGGCTAATTGCGTGTCGGCAAGCATCAGCTTGGGCGTTAAGTCCACTACCATGGACTTTAACAGTAGCATCTAAATCATTTTGGTGGCCGGTAACCCGAAGGGCATCCAAAAAGGAACCTTGTAAAATTTCTCTAACAAAGTATTCGTTATATTTTTTGCCATTAACTTCAAAATTTCCCTTACCCTTGATGAAAAGTCTCACCTGAGCAATGGCAGTCTTTCGCCCACCCTTAGTATAGATATATTTCTGTTTTGGTGTTTTGGCTGGTGGAGTTTGTATTTTTTTGTCAATCATAATTATTTATCACCTTTTACAATCTTAAGATTTTTAATAATTTCGCTTCTTAATTTATTTTTTGGTAGCATACCAATCACCGCCAGACGCAACACATCACCCGGATCCTGATCAAAAACCTTATACATCTTTTTTCTTTTGAGCCCACCCGGATAATTGGTGTGATGGATATATTCTTTTTGCGTCAATTTATTGCCGGTGACTTTAATTTGGTCACAATTTGATACTTCCACAATATCGCCCGCATTAATATGGGGTTGAAAGTCAGGCTTGTCTTTGCCACGCAAAATAATAACGATTTCTGTCGCCAATCGTCCTAAAACTTTGCCGGTGGCATCAATTTTATGTATTTTTCTTTTAATATCTTTCATATTTAATCCTTATCTACTAATTCCAAGATTGCCATTTCAGCGCCATCATTCTTTCTTGGTGGTAATTTAACTAGCCGAGTATAACCGCCTTTTCTCTCCTTAAATCTTGGTCCAATGACTTCAAATAATTTCTTGACCGCACCTTGCAAATACAACACTTTGAGCGCTTGTCGACGATTATGAAGCGTATCTTCTTTACTAACCGTAATAAGCTTCTCTACTTTTGGCTTTAGCAACCTAGCTTTGGCTTCAGTGGTCTTGATTTTTTCATAAATTATAAAACTAGTCGCCAGACTTCTCATCATTGCCCGTCTTGGCGCTGCCTTTCTCCCTAAAGTTTTACCTTTTTTCTGATGTCTCATTTATATAAAAAATATTCGTATTATTCACATGCATTAATATATTGGCATCGCGTTATTATTCTTCAATTTTTTTGGGTCGACCTCTTTTCTTTGGTTTTTCATCCGCCTCATCTTTAGTGGAAATAATTTCTACCTCAGCTGGTATTACTTCTTCTGTCTTTTTTTCTAATTCTACTAATTCTTCAACTATTTCTATTTCTTTCTCCGGGACCATAACCGGCGCTTCAATATCAATCTCCTCTACTTCCTCCCGACCACCGCCAATAACCCAACTAAATTGATTTATTAGTATCTCGGAAGCTTTTTGGACTGCTTCTTCAGGAGAAATTGTACCATCAGTTTCAATATCCAAAATAATCTTATCATAATCTACTTTTTGGCCGACACGAGTCGCTCCAATATCAAGACCAACATTTAAAACCGGCGTGTAGATGGAATCTATCAAGATCAATCCAATCTCACCTTTACTTTCATCTTTATTTTGTTCTTCAGTCGGCACATAACCAATTCCCTTTGCAACTGTAAGTTCCAGCTCAAGTTCTGCATCTTTGTTATTTAAGCTGGCAATATGTAAATCTTTATTAATAATTTCAGCATCAGCTGAAGCTTCAATATCACCAGCTGTAACTTCCAGCTCGCCTTTTGCCTTTAAGTGCAAAACAACTGGCTCATTACTGTGAACTTTCACATTAACCTTTTTAAGATTTAAGATTAGCTCAACCATGTCTTCACTCACGTGGTCGATTGTATCAAATTCATGACCAACACCTTTAATCTTAACAGCTGTAATTGCGCCACCAGGCAGTGACGACAACAATACTCGTCTTAAGGCATTGCCCAAAGTCAAACCATAGCCAGGAAAGCAAGGTTCAATAATAACTTTTGCCTTCTTGCCTTTGATCTCTTCCTCAACGATAAATTTTTTCGGTAGAGTAATGTTTTGCATAATATTTTCCTCCAAAGTTAATTAGATACTTATTTTTATTTGGAATAAAACTCAATAATCATTCGCCAATCAATATTTAGACCCACATCTTCCATTTTTGCTTGACCAGTCACTTTACCTTTCATTTCTTTAACATCAAAGTTCAACCATGGCGCAAACTCTTTATCTTTCATTTTCTCAACCAAGTTTTCAAACTTTAGTGATTTTAAGCTCTTGTCTCTAATTGTAATAATATCTCCCACTTTCACCTGATATGATGGAATATCAACTTTTCGATCATTGACCTTAAAATGGCCATGACCAACCATCTGTCTGGCTTCTTTTCTTGAAGATGCTAAGCCAAGTCTAAAAATGGTGTTGTCCAGCCTTCCTTCCAAAGATTTAAACAATATTTCTGCCGTATTACCGACTTTCTTAAAAGCTTTCTCAAAATAATTTCTAAATTGTTTTTCCATTAAGCCATAAATTCTCTTGGCTTTCTGCTTCTCTTTTAACTGCCTACCATAATTAGTAACACGACTAAATCCACCTTGGCCATGAGCTCCAGGAGGAAAGTTTCTCTTTATCATCGGACATTTCGGAGAATTACATTTTTCACCTTTAAGAAATAGTTTCTCACCAGCTCGACGACATTTTTTACATTGTTTATCTACTTCTGACATTATA
>CAYLUK010000040.1:0-9091 GCA_964386875.1 uncultured Gammaproteobacteria bacterium | reverse complement strand
ACGAAGCGATACAAAAAGTTTCTTTGCCCGATGATTGGGCTGATAAAATGATAAACGAGCTTGAAACGGAAAAAGAAACAAAAGCCCAATCATCTCGCTTTTTTGCTCAAAAAACAGAAAATGAAATAAAAGTGATTGACGAGAAGCTGGAAAAACTGATGAACGCTTATCTTGAAAACGCGTTAAATCTTGCCGAATATCGGGAAGCCAAAAACAAACTCGTCAATCAAAAACAGCTTTTGAAAGACAAACTGACGGCTTTTGAGCAAAAAAGCAATAATCGGTTCGAACTCGCCGCCAAATTCATAAACTCCGTAAAACAAGCCGAAATTATCGCTTTGCAAGAAAATCCCGAACAGGGTCGGGATTTTCTAAAAAAGATTGGTTCGAACTTCCGTTTGAGCGGGCAGAAATTGTTTTTGGATTTCAAAAATCCCTTCAAAATCCTTGCCGAAGCCGAGCCCCGCCTTTGGCGGGGCGAGGCAACAATCGCCCAAAATCCTAATTCTGAAAATTGGCGGAAGGGGGGAGATTTGAACTCCCGGTCCGCAATTAACGGACACTCGCTTTCCAAGCGAGCGCACTAGACCACTATGCGACCCTTCCAAGATAATGGCAATAACTATAATTTACCTCAAAACCACGTTTTTGTCCAGACTAAAAACGCCCCAGCTGGGGCGCTTTATGTCCTAGATTATATTTATCTAATCATCTCCTGAATCAAGGCCTCAAACTCGGCGGCTTCAGCGGATAGGTCGTTGGTTTGTTCAAAGCCATTGCCGACCCGAAAATACTTACAGCCAAAGACAAAAGTCGGAATTGAACCGTTAGGATTAAAATCTTGATAAATCGCCAAGTGATCCGGTGGCACCACGGTTTCTATTTCTGAAGTTAAAGTATTGTCATAAGTGTCTACTTCCCAATGATAGGCTATGATGTCTCCACTATCAATATACTTCTGAGCTGTGTTATCAAAAGTATCTTTTATCCAACTGCAATGAGGACACCAAGTCGTGGAAAAAAGATACACCACTGGCTTGCCATCCTGAGTGCAAATTTCAGCGTCCTTTCTTTCAGAATAAGTAACCACGCCAGTGACATTAGCTGATCCGATATTAGTGTTGCCAGGCTGATTAGGATTATTAATATTGGTATTTGTAACGCCGGCGACATTGCCACTATCATTTTTGCCTCCAATTAAGGCAACAGCCAAAATAATTACTGCAATCACAGCGATTACTGCGATTCCGCCGAATAAACCAAGTAAAAATGATTGTTTGCTATTTTCCATAAAAAATTATCTTATTTATTAGTATAATTGTTATACCTTAGTCCGCCGCGACGGATTAGCATCACATATCTGGTTTTTGTTTGTGATAATCTGTTGCCAATTGAAATTGATGTCCGGCTCGAAGAATGGTCTTTTCATCAAATCGCCGACCAAGTAATTGTACCCCAATCGGCAGATTTTTGTCAAATCCAACCGGAATTGACAAGCCGCAA
Source organism: uncultured Gammaproteobacteria bacterium (assembly GCA_964386875.1). Taxonomy (GTDB): domain Bacteria; phylum Patescibacteriota; class Patescibacteriia; order 2-01-FULL-39-33; family 2-01-FULL-39-33; genus CAYLUK01. The sequence continues at coordinate 7,588 of CAYLUK010000040.1, read as the reverse complement.
ATGCCGGCCAAAGATGCCGGAATAGTAAAGATATCCTGCAAATACATTTTTAGCGGATCATCAATATTTTCGCCAAGTCTAAAGGCTGTTGTGGGAGCGACTGGAGTCAAGATGACATCTACACTGGCAAATGCCTGATCAAAATCTTGCTTGATCAAAGTTCTGATCTTCATCGCCTTTTTGTAATAGGCGTCATAATATCCGGCTGACAAAGCATAAGTGCCGATCATAATCCGACGCTTCACTTCATCGCCAAATCCTCTGGTTCGACTGGCTAAATAAATATCTATCAAGCTGTTAGACAGACGATCAGAAAAACCATATTTAATGCCATCATAGCGAGCCATATTGGAGCTGACCTCGCTTGGACAAATTATGTAATAAGCCGCTAGAGCAATTTCCGTGTGAGGCAAATTAATATCTACCACTTCAGCGCCCAGCGCTTCAAACTTTTTGACTGCCGACAATATCGTATCTCTGACTCCGCTGTCCATGCCCTCAATGAAATATTCCTTGGGCAGACCAATTTTTAATCCCTTAATATCCTGCTGAATTTCTGTCGGGTAATCATCAACCGGTTCGGGCACAGTAGTAGAATCTTTCTCGTCTCGACCGGCAATATTTTGCAAAATTAAAGCCGCATCTTCAACACTTTTGGCTAAGGTGCCAATAGTGTCTAGCGAAGACGCCATCGCCATCACCCCATACCGAGACACTCGGCCATAAGTCACCTTAAGTCCGGTGATACCGCAGAAAGAAGCCGGCTGACGAATTGATCCGCCAGTATCAGTCCCTAAGGCATAAAAACACTGATCAGCGGCAACGGACGCGGCCGAGCCACTGGAGCTACCACCAGGGACTCGCTCTAAATCCCAAGGATTATGAGTCGGGAAGAAGCCGGAATTTTCGCCGGAACCACCCATAGCAAATTCATCGCAATTAGTCTTGCCGATAATTACAGCATCATTATCCTTTAACTTGCTAATGGCAGTCGCATCAAATGACGGGATATAATTTTCAAGTATTTTTGACGCGCCGGTTGATTTGAGCCCCTTGGTACAAAAAACATCCTTAATCGCAGTCGGGATGCCAGCCAGTGGCGCCAAGCTATCGCCGTTATTAATCTTTTTGTCTACAACCTCGGCTTGAGAGAGAGCACCTTGTTCATCAACAGTAATAAAAGCCTTGACCTTGTCGTCAACTTTCTTGATTTGGTCAATACATTCTTGAGTCAGCTCTTTACTGGAAAATTTCTTTCCTCGCAAACCTTCAAATGCTTCAAGTAAACTTAGCTTATGTAAATCCATAGTAATTAAATTTCAAATTTTGAATTATAAATTTTAAATCAATTTTAAATTTCTAATTTTAAAACACTCTGCCGTTCAAGGCTCATTCAAACTTAAAAGTTAAGTATTGAAAATTTTATTTGTCTAATATTTTTGGGACTTTGATATAGCCGTTTTCATTCTCTGGTGCAGAATCAAGTAAATCTACCTCACAATCAGACTCAACAACTTCATCCTCTCGCATCACATTGAGCAGACCGGTCACTTGTGAAGTCGACTCAACATTGGCTGTGTCAATTTCCTGCATCTTTTCAATATATCCAAAAATATCTGACAACTGCTTGCCGTATTTATTTTTGTCTTCTTCGGTCAGTTCCAGTCGAGCCAAAGTCGCAATGTGTTCAACTTCTTGTTTGGATAGTTGCATAAAAAATTAGTTGAAAATTGATAAACGCGAATAAAAAAGATGCAAATACATCAATAATGTTTATAAAGAAAATTTTAACATTTTAACAAAAAAAAAGCAAGATACGTAGCTGACCTCGCCCTTCGCAAAGGTTGACCCCAAACGACAAATTTGTTAAAATAAATATACTTCCGGTTCTCATCGGAACTCCCGTTCCCACCGGAGGAGGGAAATTCCAGCCCGCATCGCACCGTGCGGACGAGGCGCACGATTAATGCGCCCCATGATCTAAAGTCGCCTGTTGTTCGCAGGACATAAATCAGCAAACCGGAAGGTCCCCGCCTAGAACCGGTTGACACAAAAACGCTGATAAGGACGAGGACATTGGAATTTCCCTAGAAAATCACAAGAGGCATCCATAGCGGACGCCTCTTTTTTCTTTTGGTTTTAATTTTATTTAATCAGCTTTAAAAATTCTTTTTCATTGATTATATTTACTCCGAGTTTTTGGGCTTTGTTATACTTTGATCCCGGGTCAGAGCCGGCTACCACATAGTCGGTGTTATGGCTGACTGACGACGACACATTACCACCCAAAGATCTGATTTTTTCTTTGGCTTCATCACGAGTAAATGCTTTCAGCTCACCGGTTAAAACAAAAATTTCCCCCGCCAATTTATCACTCTGACCGGACACTGCCGGCATTATTATTTTTACGCCGTTTTTATCTAATTTTTTCAATAGCTCTATATTTTTCTTGTCAGCCAGCCAGTTGATTATACTTTCAGCTACTTTGGGGCCGATGCCAGCAATGTTTTCTATATCTTCTAATTTTATTTTACTGAATGATTCAACTGGATTTTTTAAACCTCCCCTAACCCCTCCTTCAGACAAAGAGGAAAAATAAAAAGAGGTATAAAATTGTTTTGCTAACAGCCAGGCGGTTTCCTCACCGACATGACGAATACCTAAAGCATAAATAAATTTACCCAAATCAATTTTTTTGCCGCCCTCAATTGCTTCAATTAAATTCCGGGCTGATTTCTCAGCAAACCGCTCTAACGGTTTAAGATCTTCTTCTTGGAGAGTAAATATATCAGCTGGATCTTTCACCAGTCCTTCTTTTTGAAGCTGACTCAAAATCTTGGGACCCAGACCATCAATGTCAAATGCCTTCTTGGACACAAAATGATAAAGCTCCTCCATAGCAACGGCAAAACATTTCTTATTCTGGCAATAGTGAGCCACTTCACCAGACTTTTTGACCACCACCGAATCACAAATTGGACACTTGACCGGCATCTTAAATTTTTTCTCTTGGCCGGTTCTCATTTTGGGCATCGCTTCAACAATATCAGGAATAATATCCCCGGCTTTTTGGAGCACGACTGTATCGCCAATTCTGACATCCAGTCGATCAATTTCATCTTGGTTGTGAAGCGTCGCCCGACGAACTACGCTTCCCGCCAGTTGCACCGGACGCAGATGAGCCACCGGCGTAAGCGCGCCGGTTCGACCAACTTGAACCGAAATATCTTCCACGACCGTCGTCACTTGCTCGGCGGGAAATTTGTAAGCAACGGCCCAACGGACATGCTTGGCGGTCCGACCAAGACGCTCCTGCAACTGCAAATCATTGACCTTAATGACGACGCCATCAATACCATACGGCAAACTATCGCGATGCTGTCGCCAATGCTCAAAATATTTTTTAACCCCGGAAATATTTTTTACTTTCTGCCAGTGCGAATCCGTTCGAAAACCTAAATTTTTTAAAGTTGCCATTATCTGCTCCTGGGTCTTCAATCCCAAATCTTGATAATTAAATATTGTCCACATAAAGCAATCCAAATCACGCTCGGCAGCTACCTTAGGATCTAATTGTCTGATTGTGCCGGCGGCGGCATTGCGCGGATTAGCAAAGATTTGACCTTGGTTCTTCTTGGCTCTCTCATTGAGCTGCCCAAAACTACCGGTCGGCATATAGACCTCACCGCCCGTTTCAAGATTGATATCTCGTTTAATCTTGAGTGGAATACTGCCAATGGTTTTAACATTATGAGTGACGACCTCGCCGATGACACCATCGCCTCTGGTCACTGCCAAATCCAAAACTCCGCCTTGATAAATAAAAGACATATTCAAACCGTCAATTTTGAGCTCGCAAATATAATTAATCTCGCTGTTTTCCGGCAGTTTTAAAAAACGCTTGATCCGCTGATCAAACTCTTCTACCTCACAAAAATAAAACATATCATCAAAAGAATACTTGGGTACTTGGTGGCGATGCTTGGCAAACTTGCCCAGAGCTCTGCCCCCCACGCGTTGAGTCGGTGAATCACTGGTAATAAGCTCGGGATGCTCATATTCTAACTTTTCCAGTTCAGCTTTTAATGAATCTCTGATTGCGTCTGTCACTATTGGCTTATCCAAGACATAATAAGCATAGTCAATTTCTTGCAATTGCTGTTTAAGCTTATTAATCCTGTTTTTCACCTGTTTTTTGTCCATACTATTCACTTTTAGTGATGTCTTCTTCTGAAAACAAGACAAAGCCCAATAGCCCCGAAATCGGATCACGAGGCGGAATATGGGCAACTATCTCCTGACGAGTGCCGTTGAACTCGCCGACCGAGCTCAAAGTAATGTTGGTAATTGCCTCGATGTTTGGATCGCCGGAACAATCATCTGTATCATAAGCCAAAATCTGTAAATCATCAACCACAAAATTGTTGCCACTGCCGGCTGTGCCCAAAGCCCTGATTTCCACCACATAGTCATATGGCGAATTATTACCACTGTTATTGCCATCAATCTCACTGTCCGCAAATTGTTCACAGTCGTTAGAAGAATCATTATTAATCTTTATCACATTTTTATCAGTATTATAGACCACAATTGTCTGGCCATCATCCTCATAAGATTGGGGGGTTAATTGGGTAAAAATCGTCTGCAACCGAGCTCCCGGCTGGTCGCTACTCTTGGACCAATTAATTGAAATACTGGAGGCAGTCGTGCGATTAAGAAAATAGGCCTTGACCGCTTGACCACTCTTAAGCCGAGACCGGAAAAACCGCTGTTCATAGTCAGTGGAATTGGAAATATTCCACTCTGCCCCATTGTCCATATTAATACCGCTAGTGCCAATGACATCAAAAAGGGTCGGCGTAGCACCGGTATTGACCCAATCCACTTCATCACTCTGTCGCAATATATACAAACTCCGTTCAATCCCGGAATCAGCCGCATAATAAGCCACCACCGTATTGTCAATTTTACCGGCCTGACGAATATCAGAAATAATAAACACCGCAAAACTGACCGCCGTAGCAAGCAAGACCGCCATCATTACCATAGTTAAAATTAATATTACGCCCCGCTGATTTTTCATAATAAAATAAAAAATTAAGAAAATAAAAAATTTATATTTACTTCTTATAAAGCTTAGAAGAAACCGTGGTTTGCACTGTGAGCACCTCCTTATACCGCTCATTGATATTGCGATTTTCAAGCTCAAGCAGAATCGTCACTCGTGGCTGGATGTTTGTTGCCGGCATCTCGCCCCACTGGTCTTCAGCTGTCGGCTGGACATAAAACTGAACATTATTTACTTTGACATCACTGGCATTGATTGGCTCGCCAGAAACAATACAATTAGTACTATCACCTGTCGGACTGACATAGTATTTTAAATTATTATTAGCTGAATCAAAACAAACATACAAATAACCACCCAGCTCATCTTTCCGGAAATATACATATGTTTGAGGATTGCTAAGCGGATAATCAATCTCGCGACTTCTGACTTCACGAGCGATTTTTTCCAAGATATATCTGGCGTCATTTTGAAGTCGCTGAGTGCTGGCGGTATTTTGCTGAAGTCCGGTGATATTCAAAAATATACCGGCAATTACAACCGACGCAATCGCAAACACGCTAATTGCCACTAGTATTTCTACTAGGGTAAACCCGCTGTGTAGAACGCTTTTATCTTTTGATATTATTTTCATTTTTAGCGCCAGTTAAATAATTGACTTTGAATCACCACCTCTTGATCACGATCAGCTAGTGTCCAAGACACTTTTGACTCTATATCCTTGCCAACCAACAGCTCGTTTGATTTGCAAGTAGTGTTCTCATCTTTAATATCAAAATCGCCGATATTATTGCACTGCAAGTCATCATCAGCATCATTACAGCAAATATCTCTAATTGTGACTACCCGATGATAAAGAGTCGGCTTGCCAGAGCTGTTATGGCTGTAAAAACCGTTCTCATTAATATATAAAGTCGTATCACTGACATCACTATTTAAATAAACATTATTATCTAAAATATTATCAAAATCACTGACAACAATATACTCACCGGCGTTTAAACCGCTATACCACTGACACGAACTGCCTTCACAAAACATATTCTCGTCAATAAATAGCCAATTGGTGTCACGAATGTTTCTGACCAGCTCAACTCCTTCTCTGGCCAAATTAGCGCCGACAATTCTGGCCTTGGCTGATTGTTCACCCGAATAGTTGGATAGGAACAATCCAACCACTCCCATTAGTCCAATCATAATAATGCCAATTGCAACCACTAGCTCAATCAATCCTTGACCAGCTTGGGTGTGATTGGTGCTCGTTGTCATTTTACGCGTCATATATTATTAACTACATTCTTCTATGTCCACTCGACCGGAAATGTCGTTGACCTCAACACAATAATTAATTGATGAATCATTAATATGAACTACTTTGATTTTAATACTATGTCCTAAACTAGGAGCTCCTGACCGAAACTCCATATTAGCTCGGGGCGGATAAAAAATCACATTAACTGGCGAAACATTTAATTCTATTTTGGCATTAGTCAATTCCACTGTTTCAATTGTTGCCGTTGACGATGGTTCAGATTCAGATATTGATATATAATAATCCAAATTAAATTTTGAAAGTCCACTAGAAAAAGATGCTTGATAAGCAAGTGGCACCTTGCCATCAATGACTTCTCCGGCCAAGGCCATAGTCTGCATTCTTTTTATGCCATCAACGACCAGTAGAGCGGCATTTTTGACATCTCTAATTTTATTGCCGGCGCTAAAATTGATAACCAAAAATCCGGAAAAAATTCCAACAATCGCAACAATAACCAAAATCTCAATTAGGGTAAACCCTTTACGTGGAACGTGGAACGTGGAACGTGGAATGCCTCTACTTCTTGATAACGCCCCAAAGCATTTTACAAATCTTTTCATTTAAATTAAAGGCTAATTTATATTCATCTTTTGTTATATAACGTTCTTCATGGGAAAAATATAATAAATATTTTGACTCTTTTATTGATCCATATGATATTTCTAAAAAATTTCTATAAACTTTACAATTGCTACCCTTTCTTCTAGCATACCCCTCAATATAATTTAAGATTATAGACAAAGACGATCTTCTAAATTGCGAAGTAATGCCATATAATTCTTCTTTTGGAAATTTTCTGGTTAATTTATAAACCAATTTTACATATCTGTGCATATTCAACTTTAACTCATCGTGAAAATTCATAAACCTTATTATGCGTTATACGTTATGTGTTTTGAGTTACATAAAGTTAAAACAATTCAAAATACCAAATAATAATTGCTTCGCCACAGAGGAGGGCGATTAAGGTGCCAAGTGACAAAAATGTGCCAAAAGGCACTTTGGATTTAAATCCCTTTTTGCCAAAGGCAATCAAAAAGAGAGAAAAAACTGCGCCAGTTATGTAGGCAAAAAATAACGCCACAATCACCTCTTTAAAACCCAGCATTAGTCCCATTAGTGCTCCCAGACGCAAGTCACCGCCACCGATCCATTTGCCCCGTGAGACCAAAAATTGAATCAAGAAAAATCCCAGCCCCACCAGC
>CAYLUK010000039.1:5107-9467 GCA_964386875.1 uncultured Gammaproteobacteria bacterium | reverse complement strand
GGTCGTTGTTCTGCCCGAAGCTGAAGAAGTTGATTTGGAGATTAAGCAAGAAGATTTGAGAATTGACGTGTTCCGTTCCGGCGGTCATGGCGGCCAGAGCGTCAACACCACTGACAGCGCTGTGCGGATCACTCATCTGCCGACGAGTACCGTAGTCACTTGCCAAGACGAAAAATCCCAACACCAAAACCGTGAAAAGGCTATGATCGTCCTGCGGTCTCGCTTGCTAGCAACCAAACAAGAACAAGAAGCCAAGGAGCTGGGTGATAAGCGCAAATCCCAGATTGGCACTGGCGATCGGAGTGAAAAAATCAGAACCTATAATTTTCCACAAGATCGAGTGACTGATCACCGCATAAAACAAAACTTCAATAATATTCCTACCATTATAAATGGTAATCTTGATCCAATTATTATTGCAGTCAAGGAAAGGGCTGACAAACAGGCAATTAACATGTAATATTAAGATATAAAGACAAAAAATAATAATCAAATTCTAAAATATTTGTAGATTCGTAGATAATTCGTAAATTCGTGGGAATTTTAATTTTTTATCCTAATGCTACAATACCTAGCAATGAAGAAGAAAAAACCTAAAATATCAATCATTATTCCAGGCCATAATGAAGCAGAAAACATTGGTCGAGTTTTGAAGTCAATTGTAAAAGTCAAAGAACTTAACGAAATCCTTGTTGTAGCTGATGCTTGCGAGGATGACACGGCTGGCGTGGCTCGTAAATTCAAAGGCGTAAAAGTGCTGGAACGCAAAACCTCAAGTGGCAAAGGCAGTGCCATGATTGCCGGCGTCAAAGCTACTAAAGGCGATATTGTGATGTTTGCTGATGCTGATTTGGAAAGTTTGACCCCAGAACATGTCACCAAAGTTTTAAAACCAGTCATTGAGGGTAAAGCAATTATGTCTATTGGACTACGCGACCGAGTGTTTGGTCTTGGCGCCATAATCCCCAAGATTTATCCAATGTATGCTATTGGCGGTGAAAGGGCCATGACTAGAAAATTCTTCAACAACATCCCCAAAGACAAAAACACTCTGGACTTTGGTATTGAAACTGTGATGAATTATTATGCTAGGTATCACAAGCTCAAAGTGGCAATGCCAGTCCTAAAAGACCTACGCCAAATCATCAAGGAAAAAAAATGGGGCTTCTGGCACGGTTTTGTTTCTCGCCTCGGTCTGATGAAACAGGTCTGGCGCACCAGGCGGATTATGAAGCACAAGAAAGATATTTAAATTATTACTAATACCAAGATTATCCTAGGCTTGTCCTAGGATTTATTAATTATGAATATATCCCAAATCCTCAAACAAGAGATTAGACGATTTAAAACACCATCATCAATCTTAGACGTGCAAGTGTTACTAGCTTTAGTATTGAAAAAATCCAAAGAATTTATTTTATCACACCCAGAGTTTAAGCTGACTAAAAATCAGACAGAGAAATACCAGAGACTCAACATCAGACGAGCTAATGGTGAACCAGTAGCTTATCTTGTCGGTCAAAAAGAATTTTATGGTCTTAATTTTATGGTCAATAAAAATGTCCTTATCCCCCGCCCCGAAACTGAATTAATAATAGACGAAGTTATCCAATTGGTCACTAGTCGCCAATCGCCAACCATTATAGATGTCGGCACCGGCTCTGGTTGCATTGCTATTACTTTGAAAAAATTATTACCCAAAGCAGAAATTATTGCCATAGATAAATCAAAATCAGCTCTTAGTGTTGCTAAAATTAATGCCACCACCCATAAAACTAAAATTAAATTTGTCCACAACGATCTTTTGAATAAAATCACCAAAATAAAACCGGCTATTATTGTGGCCAACCTACCTTATGTCACTAACCAAGAAATTAAAACCAGTCCAGACTTGAAATTTGAACCACTTGTAGCATTAGCTGGTGGAAAAACAGGACTAGATTTATATGAAAAATTATTTAGCCAAATTATCAAACTTAAGATAAGTCCCCAAGTCATAATCTGCGAAATTGGTCAGCCTCACTGGCGACAAGCAATAAAACTGGCTCAAAAATATTTTCCAGGGTCAAATATTGAAATCAAACCTGACCTCGCCGGCAAAAACCGAGTCCTATTTATTCATATAATTAGTATGCACTAATATATTGGTATCGCATTTTTTTAAAAAAAAGAGAGCCCGGATAGATCTACACCGGGCTCAAAGTATCGTCGCTGACCAGCTCAACATCTCTCTCTTAGCGCGCAAACGCCTATAATTAAGCATTCTGCTTTGCATCCCTGATAGGGTTGCCTCTTTGACTTGGGCGCATCAACTGCACCGAAAAGAGATGTTGGGTGATCAAAATAATCGAAAGAACGGCTAGGGTGGGACTAAAGTCTTCACTGGCTATCCCCTTTCACAAAGAAAGGAATCTTTACATATTTCGGTCAAAGCCAGATGGGACTGATTTTGGGCTCAGCTCCCCCGAGGCCCCTAGTGATCAAACATCAAAATCATACGCTTTCCCCCTTGTTGGTTGCCTGTTTTGGCCAAGCTGGTTCAGAGCAAAATCTTGCGCATAGGCATTCCTCCTTTCCATGACAAGGCAAACAGATTGTATTGACATTATATATTATTATTTTATCACTGTCAAAACTTATCCACTATTAAATTTTCAATGGTTTGCTTTTAAAATACCATAAAATTTAATAAATCACCTCAACACTATCATCCACAATTTCAATCCAAGTAATTCCCCGATTAAATACTATTTCATCACCCGACTCACCAAAAAATCTGGTCCGATCAACATCTTTCTGCCAACTGCCAATAGTAGTCTTGCCATCGCTGAAAATTACTGCCTCTCCTCCACTAGCCAAGTCAACTGACCGCCGGCCAACCGCATCAAGAATTTTTGTTTCTGTAAATTGAATGATAATATTTTTCGCCTCAATAATCTGTCCCGTATCAGTGATATGTCGAGAACCGCTTTGATAACGTTCATAGTTATTGCCACTAGAATTATATTTCCAAGTCACTTGATAAGCTGTCGAAGCTGAATAATTTATTTCAACATCATTAACTTTATTGGTGACAGTCGACTCATCATCCTTAAACTGCCAAGACACAAAATCAGCCCCACCGACAATAGTATAATACTCCTTGGCCGCGAAGAGAAGCTGACTTGAAGTATATAAATTATGCGGACTATACCGTTGTTGGTCGCGCCAAAAATACCCACTGTTATAACCATAATATTCATTAAGGTCATACACTCCAACGTCGTCATTCTCCAACAACTCAAGCGCTGTCGGGCTACCGCCGGAATGGACATATATCGCGCCATATTCACTCGCCAGCTCAATATAATACGGCCGAGCCGACCTGATAGGACCAATCTTTTCAATTTTCTGACTCAAATCATAAATCGCCAAAAAGCGAGTAATTCTCCCCTCTGATAAGGCCTCATACACCACTAGTGCATCAGCCAGACCCGATGGTGGACGAGCTTCAATATGATTCTCAATCATCACGGCTATCGGAAGTAAATTGGAATTCTCTTCATCCATTAAGACCCCATCCAACCTTCTGACAATGTTTACGACCACCTGATTAGTAGTTTCGTCTGAATTATTATAATCAAACGCTTCAAAAAGCAAATAATAAACCAAAAAGCCGCCCACTATAATTAAGAGGGCGACCAAAAATATATATATTTTTTTGATTTTATTCATCCATAAATGGATTATTTTTTGTCTTCAATTTTTACATCTTCTTTCCCACCCTCATCTTTTTTATCTTCTCCTTCTTTATTATCTTCACCTTCAACTATTTCAACCAGTGTCGGCTCGGCTTCAATTTTTGGCGGAGCCACAGTGGCGACAGCGTCATCAAGATCGTGTCCCAATATTTCAACCTTGTCAGAAATTGCTAAATCTTTAATTGTAATGACATCATTAAAGGTATCTAAACCAGAAATATCAACTTTAATTTCATGGATTAAATCAGCCGGCAAACAACGAATTTCAAGTTCACTAATGCCTTGGACCAAAACTCCGGCCTCTTTCTTAACTGCCAATGACTCACCAATAAACTCAAGCGCTACATTAGCTGTCACTTTCTCGTCCATTTTAATCTGTTTCAAATCAATGTGAGACAAGGTATGTTTTAATGGATCATATTGAATATCAGCGATAAGTACTTTTACAATTTCCTTGCCATCAATCGACAGATCGATCAAAGTGCTCTCACCCGCTTCTTTAAGCACCTTTTCAAAATTATTATAATCTAATTCTAAATTTATATATTTGATGCCATGACCATACAAAATGGCAGGGACTTTGCCTGCTTGACGCAGGGTAAATAGCTTCTTGCCTCTAA
>CAYLUK010000039.1:782-5097 GCA_964386875.1 uncultured Gammaproteobacteria bacterium | reverse complement strand
TAGTCATTTTATAATATTTTATGATTAACAATTAAGTATTAGCTTACCAAATTACAACTCAAAAGTCAAGACATATTAAAAACAGCTCTTACTATTGGCTGTTTTTTTGCTGTATTAGTTAAGTTTTACTTAACATTTTACGATAAACATATGCTATTGCAATCATTGTAGTGGGAATAGTAACAAATATGCCAACCACAAAAGCAAACAGACCAGCCAAATTCATAAGGCCAACTAACAATAAAAATAATACCAAATCCATCTTTACACCACTAGTGGCCTGGCCACTCTTCTTCAACGCTTCAAACGGCGTTGCCCCCTCAACAATATAATAAGGAAAAAATTGATATTTAACCGCCAAAATCACACCCGGCACAACAAATAGTATCAGCCCCGTTATCACAATCAATCCATAAAACATTGATCCGATAATATATTGACCCAATTTATTAAACCCCGCAAATAGATCACGATAATCCGGTTTTAAACCATCAACGAGTTTAAGCGCAATTATCATCAGTCCTAGAGAAAACCCCAAAGCAATCACACTAAATATAATATCAACAACACCCACCAAAAGTTTATACTGAACAAAAAAAATTTCACTTTGAAATAAATAATAAACTTCAGGTAAATTTTCTAAAATCAAGACGATCAACAACACTACCATCAAATATAGCCAATTCTCCTTAAATTTCTGCCAGCCAAATTTAATCGCTTGACTGGCTGAAAACTTATTTTTAGTTGATTTTGATTTTGCCAACATAATAACACCCATTGGCAAACCAATGAGTATTCCAATGACCATAATAATGGCCAGCAGTCCAGTTAAAATATTTAAAACATCAGCTACCACCCCCAGTTCCAAAACATCACTAAATACTATAACAACCTGATAAATAATCATCAGCATAATTAAACCCACGACTGGAGTAACAATTAAAAACGTGCCAATAAGCTTTTTTTTGTTTGACAAAGTTTTATTTACTTTTATCTTTTTTGTTGGTTGATTTTTCCCCCTCATCGTTAAATTAAAACTATTACTTAATAATATCATCAAGCTGGTCATGCTCAAGCGCCTTAAAAACCGACAATACATCTTCACCACTGACAACGGATAATTCTTTAATCTGATTAACCTCATGACTGTCCAAATCTGTCACCAGTCCGACCGAGCTAATGCCATATCCACTAGTCATAATGAGTGCCAAAATTGCCGACCGGCACCGACGACATTTAATATAAATCAAGTGGGCTAAGTCATTTTCTTCCAACACCTTAGCTTCGACCGGATTATAATTATAATGGCAAACCGGGCACCGAGAAATAATCTTGATGCCTTCGTCCATAGGATTTTTATGATTGAAATTTGGAGGTATAATATCTCGCATATGTTAGGTGGTAAGTAGTAGGAATTAGGAAGTAAGAAATAGAAAATTTAGGAAGGTATTTGTATATTTGTAAAATAATTTATAAATTCGTAAGGTTAATAATGATTGAATTATAACAAAACAAAGCTACCTAGTCAATTTAAATCTTTCTTGAAATCAAACTCTTTTTATGGATGTTCAACACAATACCCAAAAGCATCATTGCCGTCACTAAAAAACTTCCGCCGTATGACACAAAAGGCAAAGAAATACCAGTCACCGGAAGTAGTCCCACCCCCATGCCAATATTAATAAATACTTGGACAAATATCAATGCCATAATTAATAACACTAAAAACATTCCAAAATCATCTCGTGCGCCTTTGACAATTTTATACATTCGATAAAATATCAGGCCAAAAAACGAAATAATAAATATCACTCCGACAAATCCCAACTCTTCGGCAATCACTGCAAAGATAAAATCAGTCTGACTTTCCGGAATAAATTTCAATTGACTCTGACTCCCAAAACCGAGACCACGACCAAAGAGACGACCGGCTCCCACCGCAATAATTGACTGATGGACATTATACCCGCGACCTAAAGGATCTAAAGACGGATCAATAAAAGTAAGTATTCGGTCTCTTTGATAATCCTGAAACAAAAAAAACCATGCCACAATAAATGACATCAACATTAAAGCGACTATTAGTACGATATGCCATTTATTTTTAGTAAAAAACAGAAAAGTGATAAACCAAGTAAAAAATAACACCATCGCTGATCCTAAATCAGGCTGAAGTATTACCAGTAGTAGTGGTAAAGCAACTACCAGACCAATAAATATTAGATGATAAATTTTATGCAAAGTGTGGCTGTAGCGACTATACAAATCAGCCAAAATAATGATCATAAATATCTTCATCAGCTCAACTGGCTGAAAACTGAAGCCACCAAGTGAAAACCAACCCCGAGTACCTCGGATGGTAGACCCCAGCGGAGTAAGTACCAAGATAAGTAATAAAAATCCGAACAAGTAGCCGACCCAACCCAGACGCTGCCAATAATAATAGTCAAAGTTAGCAAAGAAAATCATTACTCCAAAACCAATGACCAGCCAAATCAATTGTTTTTTAAAATTTAAAAATTCTCCCAATCCCTGACCGAGAGCCACACTATATATCGCGGCCAAGCCAAAAGACGCCAAAAACAAAACTGTGACTATCAGCGTCCAATCTATTTTTCTAAATCCAGTAAAGTATTGACTCAAAAACATAACCTACATATTTACAAATTATTTTACAAATATACAAATGCATGCGAATGACCTACCTCTCTTTTCCCCCCTTGTCTGAAAGGGGGAGGAGAGGGTATAAATTAATATCCGCGTTCCAAATCTGCGTTTACTCATAGCGTAACGCTGAAATTGGATCCATACCGGCTGCTCGACGAGCCGGATAATAACCAAATATTAAGCCGACGATTGACGAAAACACAAAAGCAATAGCAACGGATTCCGGCGGTAAAATAAACCTCCACACAAACCCAAGCTGTCCGGCAATCAAACTGATCATAAATGAAAAACTAATTCCAAAAACTATGCCGATGATTCCCCCAACCATTGTCACCGCAATCGCTTCCCATAGAAATTGCCACAAAATCTGATTTGGCTTGGCGCCAATCGCTTTACGCAAGCCAATTTCATATGTCCGCTCGGTGACAGACACATACATAATATTCATAATGCCCACCCCGCCGACGATCAGTGACACGCCTGCAATCGCGATTAGTAGCAGAGTCATCCCGCCAAAGACCGTGTCAATTATCTCCATCGTCTCCTTGGCAGTCGTCACTGCAAAATCATCATCTTGGAGATTATTAGTGTCATGTCGCTCGCGCAACAAAGAAATTATCTCATCGGCTGTTTGATCTTGGATATCAGTATTATACATTTTAGCCGTGATAAATATCACATGATCAATGCCTAAAAGCAATTTTTGAGCTGTCGCCAGTGGTAAATAAACAAAATTATCATAATCAAAGCCAAAACTTACTCCTTTCTCCTTTGCCACACCCACCACCTTAAATCTTAATCGTCCAATCTTCACTCCTTGGCTAAGTGGATCTTGATTGCCAAAAAGCTCTTCCGCCACCTTACTGCCTAATACCGCCACTCTGGCCAACTGCTGATCTTCTTCATCAGTATAGAAACGACCACTAGCAATATCTATGCCCATAATCTGCGGTACCAGCTCTGACCCGGCCAGATAATTAACCACCTTATTTTGATTTAAATATGACACCACATTCTGTCCCATTACACCCGAGCCGTATTCACGAATATTTGACAATTGTCCGATTTCATCCGCATCATCGGTAGTTAAAGTAGTAATTTCAACTCCGCCGGCCAGCGCTGTAGCGCTTGAGACCGAATTCTTGCCGGTTGAAGGCACTTTGACTTCAATCTGGACAAAATCAGTGCCAAATGATTCAAACTCGCTCAAAACCAACGCTTTGACACTCTCCCCGGCTGACATCACAATGATCACTGCCATAATTCCAATCACAATTCCAAGAATAGTCAGAGATGTTCTGATTTTACTGACAAACAACGACCGCCAGGCGAGTTTTATTGGTAATAGTAAATTCATATTTAACTTCAAAATTACAAATACATACAAATTATCTACCTCTCTTTTTCCCTCCCCTTTGTCTTAGGGGGAGCAGGAGGAGAGTGTAAAATTAAAATCTGCGTATGATCCGTGTTCTATATCCGCGTTTTAAATCTACATTTACTCATAACGTAAGGCTGAAATCGGATCAAGCTTCGCTGCTTTTTGGGCCGGATAAATTCCAAACACTAGTCCAACGACCAGCGCCACTACTACGCCCATTATAATGGAACTTGGCGACACCACCAAATCCCAATCATAGCCCAAATA
>CAYLUK010000039.1:0-772 GCA_964386875.1 uncultured Gammaproteobacteria bacterium | reverse complement strand
TTATCGCCACTAATGTTGAAAACGCACCGCCGATAATAATACCGATTATCCCACCAAAAAATGTGACCACGATGGACTCGGACAAAAACTGAATCATCAAATTAGACTGCTTGGCCCCGACAGCTTTGCGCAGACCAATCTCGCGAATTCGATCATTGACCGCCGCGAGCATAATATTCATCACGCCGACACCGCCCACAATAAGCGATATCGCCGCAATGGCCGCCAAGAAAAACCGTAAGGCATTAGTAATGGTTTTAAGCGCCGCAATCGCATCAACCGTATTTCTGACAGAAAAATCATCTTCTTTTTCAGTTCTGATATTGTGGCGATCACGCAATAAAAACTTAATATCATCCACGGCTCGGTCAATATTTTCTGATCCTAATATTTTGACTCGGATAAAATTAATATGACCCACTCCCAATATTAAATTTTGAACCGTCGATACCGGTAGTAGCACGATGTCATCTTGATTTTGAAATCCGGCTGTCCCCCGCTCTTTCATAATGCCGATTACTTCAAAAGATTCTTTTTTGATTTTTATTTTCTGTCCCAGCGGATCATTACCTTCAAACAAATCCTGCCAGACCTGATAACCGATTACTGCCACCCGAGCATTACTCTTTTCTTCTTCAGCCGTAAAAAACCTACCGTTGGCGACATCAGTATCTTCCACTAATAGATACTGGCTCATCACGCCATAATAAGTGACATCATAAGTATTGCTCAAATAACTGGCTGTACCAACTCCGGTATTATAAGATGAAAT
>CAYLUK010000038.1:9998-10238 GCA_964386875.1 uncultured Gammaproteobacteria bacterium | reverse complement strand
TGATATATTTTTAATATCTGATACATCAAAAGATTTTTTATAAATTTCTAATAATTTCTCTTTATGATTCATATTTTTATATTAATTGATTTATAATTTCTTTTGCCACTTCTCTAATCATTGGAACAGCCACGGCATTACCAATTTGATTATATAATGCTCCATTACTACTTGTTTTTATAAAATCATCGGGAAATCCTTGTAAACGAAAACATTCTTTAATTGTAAGTTTTCTAACTC
>CAYLUK010000038.1:7026-9988 GCA_964386875.1 uncultured Gammaproteobacteria bacterium | reverse complement strand
TTTTATCGTCATAAATCCAAAATCTACCTGAAGATTCTTGAGAAGGAATTGTTGGATGAGTTCCTCCAATATAATATATTCTATTTGGTTGTTTGTGAACGCGTGATAAATGTTCTGTATTTGGTCTAGCACCCTTTGTTCTTACTGTTTTATTTCTGTACCCACAAAAAATTAAACCGGACAGTTGTTTTTTCCATTTATCTTTTGGCAAAATTGTATACTCTGATTCATCAAGATATTCGTAAGCTGTTTTTTTGTCTATTATGTCTTTAATGTATTTTGATTTTTCGTGTTTTAATTTAGAAAAATCAAATCGTTTTTCTTTGTTTGCAACGATAATAATCCTTTCTCTATTTTGAGCAAGCCCAAAATCTTTTGCATTTAAAATTTTCCATTCAACTTTATAACCCAATTCTTCTATTTTTTTTATAATAACAGACAATGTTCTTTTTTCATCATGATATTTTAAATGTTTTACATTCTCAAGAAAAACTACTTTAGGCTGTTTCGCCTTTATTATTTCCAACACATTAAAAAATAAAGTTCCTCTTGTGTCCTGAAATCCTTTTTGTTTGCCAGATATACTAAAAGGTTGACAAGGAAATCCTGCACACATAATGTCAAAATTTGGTATATTTATAGGATCAATTTTTGTTATATCACCTGCAAAAAATCCCTTATTAAATAATTCTGGTTGAATTTTTTTAAAGTTATTTTCATAAGTTTGTCTTGCTGGGTCATCCCACTCTGAGACAAAAACACACTTAGCTCCAACATCGTGTAAAGCTAAATGAAATCCACCTATACCGGCAAATAAATCAATAAAAGTTAATTGCTTATTTTTTTTCATAATATAATATTATACACTATATTTTACTCTATTTATAAAGTATTGTCCACAGTTGCACTTCGGGGACTATTCGGCTATAATTAAATATAGCATATGAATACACTTACGAAAAGACAAAAAGAAATTTTGGATTATGTGTCCGAGTATATCCAAAAAAATGGCTATTCCCCTTATTACGAGGAGATTAGTGAAAAATTCGGATTATCCGCCCTTTCAACCGTCCATGAACATATTAGCGAGCTTGTGGATAAAGGATATTTGGAAAAGGACGAACGCAAAGAGCGGGGCTTGTATTTGCCAAAAAAACGCAAGCAATATCTGGAAATACCGCTTGTCGGCCAAATCGCTTGCGGTCAGCCGATTGAAGCTATTGAGGACAAAGAAGAAGTTATAAAGGTTGCTCGAGAACAATCTTTACGAGGCAATCTTTATGCCTTGCGTGCCAAAGGCGATTCCATGATCGGCGACGGTATTTTTGACGGCGACATCATAATCGCCAAAAAACAAGAGTCTGCCGAAAATGGCGATACGGTTGTGGCGATTTTGGATGATAATCAGGCAACATTAAAAAAATTTTATCTCGAAGATGATAAAATAAAACTACAACCGGCTAACCCGGAGTATAAAGCTATTTATAGAAAAGAGGTGGAAATTAGGGGCGTGGTTGTTAAAATAATCAGGAATCTGAAATAATACCTTGCGACTTTATTCGCAGTATTGCCAGCAAGAAAATAAGCTTGGGGGCAGTGGATTTATTTTTAGTCTAGCTCACTTTAATCGCTCTCCATTTGCAAATCTGTTAATCAGGTTTTCAAAACTGGGAGCGGATTAAAGTCGGACGCTTCTATTTATTTATTCACCTAATCCAAAACTTATGCCAAAAGTACAAGTTAGGACAGGTCAAACCGCCAAAGTGTCAGGTCAGTATTCTCCGACCGGCACAAAGAAAGAGATTACTCTTTCTGGTGGTGATCGAGTTCCTCCATACGGTGGCAAAGCTAAGATTTTTACACTTGTCGATAAGACAAAGCATAAAAATCGATAAACTTTGACATCCTCTTGCTGGCACTATTGTGAGTAAAGAAATAGTAAATAATTATGTTTAATTGTCATGACATTTTCTGCTCAAAACATCAAAGAAAAGATGAACGAGTTTGCTCGTCTTTTTTCGATAGAGCGGAACATTTTTCAAAGATTTGTAATCGTGTATAAATATATTCGTTTCTGTAATTCCGACCCGCTTGTTAAAGACATACTTCAAAATATATTTGATGATACGGCAAAAATTATTGGCGAGCCGGAAGAAAATCTTGATGAGGATAAATTCCTCAATGTAAAAGGGCAAGCCCTGTTCTCTCGGGAATTTTGGATTTACTTCAACAATTTAGAGATTATCTATGGCAAGATGAAAAAAATAAAAAATTGCCATATTACCGATAAAAAAGAATTTGATTCTCTTTGCAATCTTTTTTCCAAGCCCTACTCTAAACAAATGCTTGAATTGTCTTTTAGAGTGGTAAACAGTGAGGTATTTGACCGTCTTGATCAAGAGTGCTTTTTTTGTTTGGATGACAAGGACGACAAAATGTATTTTGACTCAGACAAAAGCGTTTTGCATATTAAAGGCTACAAAATAACAATCAGCAAGCAAGATAAGATAACCAACGCTCACAAGATATTGAAATATATATTTGTTGATAACAAAGATAATTTATCCGACGATTTCTTTTATTCTGAAATTGCCGAAGATGAGTTTGGCGAATTGGATTATAAAGACCGCAAGAATAACTGGAAAAAATATCATAATACTTGCTCGGAACTAAATAAAAAAATCGAGGAATCAACCGGCATTAAAAATTTCCTCATTTACAACACCGGCAGAAAAGGCAAAGCAAAACTAAACCGAAAATACTTGTAAAAATTCTGAAAAAATAAGCCTCAAAAGTCCCATAACTTGGGGCTTTTTTTGTTGTTCTGAAAAAAGGAACAGGAACTTTTCAGAACTCCGATTGTATATGCTGGACTCATAATCACAAAACTAAAGGTCGATTGTGAGATTAATAAATTAAGAAGCCAAAAACTTATGTTCAAATTAACTGGAATCCTCAAAAA
>CAYLUK010000038.1:0-7016 GCA_964386875.1 uncultured Gammaproteobacteria bacterium | reverse complement strand
AAAAAAGAGGAAATAAGGGAATTTACCCGTAAAGACGGGACTCAAGGACAAAGCCGGACTCTTTTCATCGAACCCGAGGGAAGCGTCTATCCGATTAAAGTCAATGTTTCTGACATGGACTTAAAAGTCGGCAAACAAGGCGAAAAGGTGTCTTTAGATGTATCAATTTTTCCTTACTATATACAGGACAAAAAAAGAAAGCGGGCTTTTGCGGATTATTATATCCCTAGCAATAAATAATTATGGATATCATGAGCTTCGACAAAATTACCGGCATTTACACCTTAACCGATAACGGGTTGGATTTAATAAATTTTTTTAGCCAACTACACACGGTTTCGTTCGCTGTATTGTTCGGACTGCTGACGCTTTTGATTCTCTTGATTATTTTCAAATCCTAATATGGCAGGACTAATCAATAATTTATTCGCCGGACTGGGTTTGAGCCTCGTTTTCCCTCTCGTTCTGTTCGTAGTCTTGAGCATTTTTTTAGCAATAACATGGGGCAAATAGTATGTGTTCTGATTATATTATACTAAACAATTCGTGCTACTTAGATGATTTCCTCTTAATAGGAACGGTCTTCGCTAAAGCGATTGTTCTCGGTTTGATAATCGGAACAGTGGTCGGCGTACTAGTGTTATTCATTAAAAAAATTAACCAATAAAGACTATGATGACTAAGATCAAGAGCTTTATTTCAGGAAGCAAGGCTAAGCTAACCGCTTTATCCCTTGCAGTCGCAGGTGGATTGTTAGCAGGCTCAAACGCTTTCGCCGCCGTTGACGCAGATGTCGCCTCAACTACCGCCAGTGTGGTGGATACGATGAAAGAAAATGTTGTCGGTGTAATAACCACCAATATTGCCAACATCGTAATTGTGGGTGTGATTATCTTCTCAATCGGATTCGTATGGCGATTAGCTAGACGCTTCATGAAATAGGCGTTCGGGACGGGGGCTTGCCTTTCAATCAGGCAAAAGCCCCCGTTTCCATATCTATAACCACTATGAAAATAAAAATATTTATCATTTCATTATTCCTGTTGTTTTTTGCAATACCCGTTTTTGCGAACGTGGATGAAAATTTTGACAGTTATACAACCGGAAATATAGACAGCAAGTCAACCGATTGGATTTATGACAGCGGAGGGCATTTACAAGTTTCAACCGGACAATACTATTCTTCGCCGAATAGCCTATTACACAATACTGTCTATAATAACGGCGGAACTCTGTATAATCCGAGTGGCATTGACGGTCTGGCTTCCATGTCGTTCAAGTTTAAGTTTAATGTTTCGGGATCATCTAATGACTATTTAAATGTTTACGGACAAAACTCTGGAACTTACGACACATCGATTTATACAGAAGATTTATTTGACTTGTCTATTAGACGAGGAAGTTATACCCGATTTGTAGGTGAAAATTTTGCGTCTATTATATCAACATCTGATACAAGCTGGCACGATATCACCCTTTACGCTTCCAGCACTCCTCAATATTTCAAAGCTTGTATTGATTCATCTTGCTCAAGTTGGAAATATACAAGTTTAACCGACATTTGGGATTCTCTCGGTTTTAATGATAGTTATCATAACTTGAGTTATAACCAAAGCTTTGACGATTTCATTTCCGTGGGGTCATTACCGCCCTTTGCGATAACCAGCCCCGAAATGGACGAGGCCGTGATTGACGACTCATGGATTACGGTCGAGGGAGTTTGCCCGACAAACGGAACAAACCGAATCGGGTTTACCAACGACTGTTTAGGGTTTGACGACATTCAATATACGACTGCTTGCGTAAACGGAACATTCTCGGCCGAGTTTTATAAAAGCGGGTTATCGGACAGAATTATCGCCCGAGAAATAGACAGCGTTTCAGGCGACTGCGTAGATTATGACGACTTAATGGATTTTATCGAAGTAGACGGCTTTGAGGTAATTGAGGGCTATCCCGACGACTGGTATTTTAATTTTGATTATTATGATGACTATGACATCAGAATTAAATCACCGTCTTTCGACACGGCTTTGACTTTGCCGTCAGGTTCAACATCCGCCGATTTCACTTTCGGCTTTGTCTATCCGACAGAACAGCTCGCTAATTTGAATTTCAATATCAAGCAATACGACTCCGACGGCAATCTGCTAAATGGCAGTTATTACAACGAGGATTTGGCGGATATGACGGACACTTGGAATCATGTCGTCAATCTCACCGCCTCATCGACACAAGGCATTCATTATGTTGTTCAATTATCAGAATCGGGCGAAATGAAAAGACAATTTCCATTCGGCATTTATGTTTCCGATTTGGACTTTGTCTATAACCCCGACGACTACGATTATTTTTTTCCTCGCCTTGTGGACGAATTAAAGCAAAAAATAATATTCAATTATTATTTCGCTTTTCACGACGGATTTTATGATATGTTCAACGGCATTTATTCGAAAGCTAGCGATGACGCTTTGGATATTACTTTTAAATCCGTTTCGGGCGACGGTGAGTATAACATGGATGTCAAAATATTCTCGGCGAGCGATTCAAGGGTAAAAACATTCACAAGCGGACTGCGACCGTATATCGTCGCACTTCTTTGGCTGGTATTCGCTTTGTATGTGGTGTTTAGAATAACTCACTTATTCAGCGATAACGAATAATCATTATGTTAGATTTCATTGAAACAATCTTAATAAAAATATTCGGGCTTTTGCCGGACGCCGATCCTAATAATTCGGTGATAACGGCGGTGAATAACGCTTTTGCTGTTATGAATCCGACATTTGCCAAAATAGATTTGGTTTTTCCGATATTCGTATTGTTCAAGATTTTGCTTTTGGTTTTATTCGTGGAAATGACTTTGTTTCTGTTTATGTTGGTCATGAAAGTCGCCACATTCTTTAAAGCATAACTCTAAAATTATGATTACAATCATCACGGGAAAACCCGGGGCGGGTAAAACTTTGTTTATGACTTATCGGGCTTTGGAAATGTTTTTGAAAGGCTATGATGTTTACGCTAATTGGAAACTGGATTTTTCCGATTATGTGGAAAAGAAAAAGATAAATATAGATAAAGTAGGACAAGTATATTTTTGGTCGGAAATTCCCGAACTATTGTCAATAAAAGGCGGGCAGATTTTTATTGACGAGGCACAAGGATATTTTGATTCAAGAGAGTGGCAAGAAATGCCACCGTCGGCTAAACAAAAATTTTCCGCTCACAGGCACGATGTCAAAAAGGATGACAACGGGCAGATCATCCCTTTGGATATTTGGGCGGGCGTTCAGCATACCTCAAACATTGATAAAAGAATCAGAGATTTGGGACAACACTTTGCGGAAGTAAAAAATGTTTTTCATTTAGTGTTTATGGTTTCATATTTCGAACTGCAAGATTTGAAAGACGACAATTTGCGACGCCGAGCCGTCAAGCGAAAATTCTTTTTATTCAATAAAACAAAAGCTAATTGCTACAACACCCATGAAGCCGTCAATTTTATTGAATACCCCGAATTTCCTTATCACCGAGAATACGACAAAGAATTTTCCAATGACAATTCCGGACTCGTTCCCGATTCAAACGACATACCTCTTTACTCTAAAAACAAACGAAAGTGAACAGCAAAAAAGGGAGTGAATCCCCGAAAGGATACACTCCCTTTTGCCTAGTCCGCTTTTTGGCCGACTGGTTCGACCTGCCGAAAATAGAAAAGATTTATGCTTTTCGGATATTTGCGGACTATTTCGCCGTTCTTGTCTTTTTTCTCAACAACGATAAAAGACTTAATGGCTTTCTCGCCCTTTTTAACTTTGTAGCCGTTTTTAAGCCAACTATTAAAAGTTAAGCAATTACTTTTCGGATCGTAATTGCCGGCTTCTTCTTCGCCCCAACGAGCGAGAATCTGTCTGCGGACGATGTCGGAAGTTTTCTCTGACCCCGTCCAAGTGGATGTAATTTTATTATCCATATGATTTAAATTACGGCCAATTTATAAAATCCGAATGACAAGGCCGTTTGTTGCCGTATCGGACAAGGCAAAAGAAAGCGTCTGATAGCTTGCCCCAGTCAAGGTGGAGGCTTTGCACTACCTTTACTCGGGAAAAGCTGACGCTAAAATGAATTGCCCTGATACGGTAAAAACAACTCGTAATCTTTGCTAATTTAATTATTTTGATAGCCAAAAAATCTTTTTTCGTCGGTCTGCCCGACGACGAAAAAAATTGTTTGGCACGAATAATTTGAAACCAAATTAGAGTCTTACATTCTAATCTTGATTATATCAACACATCTAACGAAAAATTGTTATGGCCTATCCCTACAACTTCAAGGTTGTGGTATCGGGCAAGCATGTTGAAGTTTACAAATACAAGAAACAAGTCTGGCGGGAATTTGAAAAGAAAAACTTTGAAGATGAAAAACCTCAAAAAGAGCCAAAACAATTAAACGCTTTCGAGCAAATGGAAATAATGAAACAAAAACAACAATATTCGGTCAATCGCACACGAACAGAGATAAGACGATTGATAAACTCAAACCCGCAATTAACCAAATTTATGACTTTGACTTTTGCCAAAAATATCACCGACTTGAAAGAAGCAAACTATATTTTTAACCAGTTTATTAAACGGATGACTTACAAATATCCCGATTTTAAATATCTGGCTATTCCCGAATTTCAACAACGAGGGGCGGTTCACTATCATTTGCTTTGTGAAATGCCTTTTATTCACTTCCGAGAAATAGTGGAAATTTGGGGACAAGGAAATATAGATATACGAACTTTAAACGATGTCGATAACATCGGTGCTTATGTTTGCAAATATCTGTCAAAAGATATGTTTGACGAACGAACTTTCGGCAAGAAGAAATTTTTTCGTTCGCAGTCGTTGTCGGAGCCAATCGAGCTTTTGGGATATTGGGCTATGAAATTTGTTGAGCGAGTTTGTTCCACTTTAGCCCCTGTATTTGAAAAAACATTTGAGTCGGAATGGGTCGGCGAAGTGGAATACAAAGCCTATACGCTTGATTTCATTCCATTTAAACGAGGCGTATTTGAAAGGTCGATATTATTTAACAATTCTTAATAAAATGCTTTCTAAAGAATCAATAATTGAATTCCAATTAATCGTCAAAGAGGAATTTGGCGAGGATTTGAGTTTCCAAGAAGCGTCCGAAATTGCCAACGGACTTGTTGATTACTTTAGCTTGCTTAAAGAGTTAAGAATACGAAATTTGCAGGAATAAATAAATATGGTAAAATACAAATGCTTACTCCATAGAAAATATAAAGGCAAAGGCTTTTATTATTATTTGTCCCCAAAAAGGGGCGGTTCGTACCGACAAATAAGGCTTTTGCTTTATTCTGTGGGGTAAGCTACGACCGTCCCTTTTTGTATTAAAAATATCATATGGAAAGCAACAAACAAAAATGTATAATATTTTGCCGAGTATCCAGTAAAGAGCAAGAAGAAACCGGATATTCTTTGCCTGCTCAAGAAAAATATTTGAAAGAATATTGTTATAAAAAAGAACTAGCGATTGATAAGGTTTTTAAAATATCCGAAAGTGCGAGCGGAGAAAAACAACGGGATAAATTCGGCGAGATGTTGAAATATGTAAAAGATAAAAAACTCAAGATTATTGTTTGCGAAAAAGCCGACCGCCTAACAAGAAATTTTAAAGATATGGTTGCGGTTGACGGTTGGCTTAGGCAAGACGGAGAGCGAAAAGTTCACTTAGTCAAAGATAGCCTTATCATGCACAAAGATTCCCGATCACAAGAAAAGTTAAATTGGGGTATTAGAATTTTGTTTGCCAAAAACTATATAGACAATTTAAGCGAGGAAGTTAAAAAAGGACAAAAAGCTAAAATTGAGGCTGGCTGGTTGCCGACTAAACCACCACTAGGATATAAGACCGTGGGTGAAAAAGGACACAAAATACATGTTATTGATGACGAGTTGGCTCAACATATCAGAATAATGTTTCAACTCTACGCTACGGGCAATTATTCGCTTAAAAAGCTATGTGAGGTTATGTATGACAAAGGATTAAGATCAAAGACTGGCAAGCATATAGGTAAAAGCACTATGCACCGTTTATTACTCGATCCTTTCTATTATGGAAAAATGAGGTGGAATGACAAAATATATCAAGGTAAGCATAAAGCGATAATAACCGAGGAATTATTTAACAAGGTTCAAGAGAAAATCACAAGACCGATAAACGCCCCTAGATACCAAAAACATCTACCGGTATTTAAAGGCAAAATAAAATGCGGTGAATGTGGCGGGGCGATAACATGGGCAAAACAAAAAGGCCATTGGTATGGCTATTGTAATAAATATAAGCCCTGCTCTCAAAAAAAGTATATTAGACAAGAAGATTTGGAAGAAATGATATTACCTTTATTTGATAAGGTTTCGCCTAAAAACGAAAGAGTTTTGAATTGGCTTGAAAAAAATCTAAAAGATAGTTTTGCCGATCAAAAAGAATACAAAGAAACACAATCAAAGGCTTATGATAATGAGCTTAAAAAAATAGGGCAAAGATTAGAAGCTATTTATGAAGACAAAATAGATAAGAATATCACCCTTGAATTTTACAATAAAAAATTTGATGAGTATTCAGCAACTGAAAAATCAATCAAGAATAAAATCAAAAAACTTAACGATGACACGATAGATTTCTATAAGCAAGGTGTCGCTATTCACGATCTAGCTTTTAATGCTAAAAAGAATTATTTAGACCCAAAAACAAGCACGGAAAAGAAAAGAGAAATTTTGAGCGAAATATTTTTGGACTTTCAATTAAAAGACCTTAAATTAGCGACAAAATACACACCTGCCTTTGAATTTTTACTCAAATGGATGCCTCGCCTAAATTCCACTTTTGAACTGCTCGAAAATGGCTTAGATAAAGAAAAAACAGCCTCTCAAAAAGCTGTTCGTTCTACTTGGCTCTGCGAACTGGACTCGAACCAGTAACCTACCGGTTAACAGCCGGTTGCT
>CAYLUK010000037.1:6233-10531 GCA_964386875.1 uncultured Gammaproteobacteria bacterium | reverse complement strand
TAAAAAAGGCTTTTGTTTCATACTTTTTAATTATTATTGGTAAAAATTACGACATTAAATAAAAAATAAATACTAAAATAAATCCAATCAAACTAATTTTTAAAAATAACAGTCAAACTTAAGAATTAACCTTTAACTTTAACACTACTTCTAAATTTTAAAATATATATTAATCATCAACCTATTTTACCATTTTTATAATTTTCAGACTCAATTTCATTATACTTTTTATTTAGCATTTTAACAAACAACAAAAACATAAATTGAGTAATAAAAATCATCGAAAAAACAATTACAAACCAACGAAGCGGATACCATTCATCATTTGGAACATAAGGAAAACAAGATTCAAAAATACAGCTAACATTATATTCACCTGAACTAAATATTTTAAGAAAAATATAAATACCAGTTGCTTCAACTATACTAATTACCCAAGCAAAACTAACTTTTTTTCTAATTAAATATATTGTTAATATTCCCAAAGGGACAAGAAAAAAATGTTCTAAGGAAATTAAACGAGCAGGCCAAAGCAAATCACGATCATAAAAATATTTAGTAGTGCCAAATAGATGACCACCGGTAAATAAACGTGAAAAAAAATCCACTAACCAGATAGTTAATGGAATAACTAATAAATTAAGCTGGCTAACAATTATGCGTGAACTTTTAGCCAACATACCAAAACCCATAATAATAAGACCAACATAACAAAACCACAAAACCCATTCCGGCTTTCCACGGTACACTGCATACTCCATGGCAAAAATCCCATAAACAATAAAAAGCACAGCTAAAGCATTTAAAATATTCTCTTTTAACTTTATTTTATTAATTGCTATCATTATAATAATATTGTTCTTTTGGCATATTAGGTCAAAAGCATGGATTTTAGGATTTAACGGATCACTTGATTTTAGATATCCAGTGTAACGATTGGTAAAACAACTGCCATTGTCAGTCTTAATAGCTCTGATTCTAAAATTAGCCACTGCCACTACTGTCTGTAAAAAGTCAGTGGCTTCGCTGTTGCCCATATTATTGTATATTTTCAGGTATCTCCACCTAGAAGCGCAGTCTATGGCTGTAAATTGATAAATAGTTCAAAGGAGCAAGTTTTGTTGTATAATACCACACTAAAAAATCACCGCCGGTCTAGTAATTTTTTTATTTTCAAATTTTAATCTAAACCAACCCGCCAACAAGCTCATCAATCTTTTTAAAAATCTGCTTATTGTCACTATGATTATAAACACTTAAATTTTTTTCGTACTTGGGCAACTGCTCAATAAAATCATCCAACACTTTCCGACTAAACCGATGAGTAAACCGGCCATAGCCCATCTGCTGTAAATACTGAGCATTGATAATCTGCTCAATCTGCCGGCCCAAGGGGATCGCCAAATAAGGCTTACCTAGATACAATGATTCACTGATCAAACTTAGCCCAGCGTTGCCAATGATCGCCCGACACCCAGCCAAATATTTCAGCCACTCGCGCGAGTCAAAACTTTTGAAAGTGATATTGCCTTCACGACTGTCTGAACCGGAGCCAAAAAATACAAACTGATGATTAACACTCTTAAGCGTCCTAATCAGACCGTCAAATTTTGAAGTTTGATAAACTAAGAAATAATCGCCTTTTGACGACTTAAGATCCAAAACTTCTTGCCGAACAATCGGCGGGAATAAAAATGTGTCTTGCCGTTTGATCGGCGTCTGGAAAAAGCTAGTCACCAAATAATATTTTGCTCCCCAAACCATTGATTTGATAATTAATCTATCCGCCAGTAAATCCTTTTTATATTTACTATTGACATTAATCTTGGTGTTAGTCAGCTGATGTTGATTATCAATAGAAATCAGAGGCAACCGGTTGAGCTTGGCTAAAATGGCGACTAACGGCTCAAAATCAGTAATAACAATATCAGGATTAAACTCTTTAAATCGTCGGCTGATCTTGGTCCAATTTCTAGACTGTTTGGCCAGCTGTTTGATGTTGGCATATATCGTCCCCAAATATACCACCTTATTATCCTTGTAGCTCAACCCTAATCCGGGCACCTCAAACACCTCAAACTCATCCGCCAAGAAAAAAACTGCTTGACCATAAGTAAAAATCAAAATCTCATGGCCCTGACTAGCCAAGTATTTCAAAATTTCCTTGCTCCGCGTTGAGTGGCCAAACCCTTGACCTGACACGCCGTATATTATCTTTGCCATAAACTTTTGTGAATAATAACCTATTTGTCATTTTAACACCTAAGTGATAGGATAACAATATGGAAGAAAAATCAACACAAAATATAACATCGACACAAGCTGAAAAAGACGACAATCTCCTGGATTCCACTTTACGCCCTCGGCAATTAGACGAATATATCGGTCAAGAAAATATCAAAGAAAATTTGAAGATTTTTATGACTGCCGCCAAAGACCGAGGCGAGGCGATTGAACATGTTTTGATTTATGGTCCGCCGGGACTGGGTAAGACGACCTTGGCTCACATCATTGCCAATGAGATGAACAGTGATATTAGAGTCACTTCTGGTCCGGCGATAGAAAGAAGTGGTGACTTGGCGGCGATTTTGACCAATATGACTGAGGGCGGTATATTATTTATTGACGAAATCCACCGTCTCAACAAAACCGTGGAAGAAATCTTATATCCGGCGATGGAGGACTATGTCTTAGATATTATAATCGGCAAAGGACCGTCAGCACGCACCCTGCGACTTGACTTGCCAAAGTTTACCATCATTGGCGCTACCACCAAAATCAGCGGACTGTCATCGCCACTTCGCGACCGCTTTGGTAATATCTACCGACTCAACTTTTATAATCCGGATGAAATCAAACAAATCATTGATCGGTCAGCCAGAATCTTAAATGTTGACATTGACAATATCGCCGGTCAAGAGATAGCTAAACGGTCGCGCCAGACCCCGCGGATTGCCAACCGCCTACTCAAACGAGTCAGGGACTTCGCCCAAGTCAGAAAAGATGGTACAATAAATAAAGACATTGCCGATGAAGCGCTTAAAATGCTCGCCGTTGACAGTGCCGGCCTAGATGATATGGATCGTCAATTTCTACTTACAGTCATCCATAAATTTTCCGGCGGTCCGGTCGGTCTCAACACCATTGCTTCGGCTATTTCCGAAGAAATGGATACGGTTGAAGATGTGATTGAGCCGTTTTTGCTCCAGCTCGGTTTTATCAATCGCACTTCTCGTGGCCGAATCGCCACTGAATTGGCTTACAAACACCTAGACATTACCCCACCAGCTAACCTCCAAGACAAACTAATATAGTTCAGTATTATC
Organism: uncultured Gammaproteobacteria bacterium; assembly: GCA_964386875.1. GTDB lineage: Bacteria > Patescibacteriota > Patescibacteriia > 2-01-FULL-39-33 > 2-01-FULL-39-33 > CAYLUK01. The sequence continues at coordinate 7,205 of CAYLUK010000037.1, read as the reverse complement.
ACATATATGATTATCACCATCTCAATTTTCTATTATCTATATCTGGTGGCGGTATTAGTATTTACGATTTTCAGCTTGTTCAATATTTATCACTTAATTCGCTTTGGCTTTTTGAGTCTGACCAATATTTTGATAATTATTATTTATCTGGCAATTTCAGCCGTCCTGATATTTTCGTCCATAATCATCCTGCTCCAATTTGACTGGACCACTCCGCTTATTGACACTAATAACTATAATCTCACCCAATTTTAAAACACATGATTAAAAAAGATATCATTCCCAATCAACAAATTGGCGAAGAAATAATCTTCCATTTGCGACGACACTGGTTTATTTTTTTTAAATTATTTTTATTGTTTGTAATCCTACTGCTGGTGCCGGTATTTTTATACTTTCTGATGTATGATATTTTACTAAACATTACGGCAAGCGCGATTGGTCAGCCACTTATCACTGTCTTAATTTTTATTTATTATCTGATTTTGCTGGTCTTTATGTTTACCGTCTGGACTGAGACCTATCTTGACGTCTGGACTGTGACAAGCTATCGGATTATCAACCGCGAACAGAACGGATTATTCAATCGAGTCATATCAGAACTGGACTTATATCGAGTTCAAGACGTCACCGCCGAACAAAAAGGATTTTTTGCCACCATTTTACATTATGGCGATGTCTATATCCAATCAGCCGGCGCCAAGGAGAGATTTGTGTTTGAACAAATTTCTGATCCTTATCGCGTTGCCAAAATCATCCAAAAACTAGATGAACGAGCCAAAAAAGAATTTAATTCCGACCAAAAGGTTTGATTATAATTTACCGCCAGAATTAATCAGCCAGAAACCGATAAAACCGCGAGACCAAGCGCGGTTATTAATTTTGGATCGAAAATCAGGCCGAATTGAACACAAAAAATTTTATAATATTATTGATTATTTTAATCCCGGCGATGTTTTGGTCCTTAATAAT
>CAYLUK010000037.1:0-6223 GCA_964386875.1 uncultured Gammaproteobacteria bacterium | reverse complement strand
AGATAGAAATATTTTTACTTCGTAAGATTAAAAGCCAAACTTGGCAAGTATTAATCAGGGGCAAAATAAAAGAAAACCAAAAAATTTCCTTTTTTCCTCCCTATCCTTGTATCAAGGAGGGGGCCGGGGGAAGGTCAAAAAAAATATTTGCCACAATAGTCAAAAAAACAAATAATGAAAATATTGTAAAATTCAATTGTAGTGACAAACAGCTGTTTTTAATCGGCGAAACTCCCACCCCGCCATATATTAAAAAGAAAGCCAAACTGGCTGACTATCAAACTATTTATGCTAAAACCGCCGGCTCGGTTGCCGCGCCTACTGCCGGCCTTCATTTTACCAAGTCACTCCTAGCCAAACTAAAGAAAAAGGAAGTCAAAATTGAATACATTACCCTTCATGTCGGACTGGGCACATTCTCGCCGGTCAAATCACAATACATTCAAGACCACCAAATCCACAGTGAATATGCCAGCATAAATAAATCTACCGCCGACCGATTAAACCAAGCCAAAAGACAAGGCCATAAAATCATCGCCTGTGGCACCACCACAGTCCGCGCCCTTGAAGCCTTCACAAAAAAATCTCCCTCCTTATCAAGGAATGGGCTGGGGGAGGTTTGCTGTTATCATCTAGTTCCAGACAATAAATTGGTCAACATCTTCATCTACCCCGGTTACAAATTTAAATTCATTGACAGTATGATTACCAATTTTCACCTGCCCAAATCGTCACTCATCATGCTGGTCTCGGCCTTGGCCGGAGAGAAGCTGATAAAAACCGCCTACCAAAAAGCAATCGCCAAAAAATACCAATTTTACTCCTTCGGCGATGCGATGCTCATCATCTAACGCAAAACACAGAACTTAAAACGCAAAATATATATTATATGATATAATTAAGTAAACTAAACATTAAACTTAATTTCTTATTTCTTTAATTTTTTAATTTATTATCCTCATGTTCTGGCTCCCCATCACTATTGTGGCCTATTTCCTCAACGCCATCGCCGTCACTATTGACAAATTCCTATTGACCAAGAAGATCCCCAACCCGGCCGTCTATACTTTTTTTATCTCTGTCTTAAGCTTAGTTGCGCTAGTCTTAATACCGTTTGGCTTTAAGCTATATCCACCAATCCAAATTATTATTGCCCTGATCGCTGGACTACTGTTTACTTTTGCCCTGCTATTTATGTTCATCGCGCTTCACCGTCACGAAGCTTCTAGGGTGACACCATTTATGGGCGGACTCCAGCCAATTTTTGTTTTTATTTTGGCTCTTATCTTTCTGGGTGAAAAGCTAGATATTAAATCCTTTATTGCTTTTTCTGTCATCATCCTAGGTTCAGTTATTATTTCTTGGCAGCCAGGCAAACCACACAGTAAAAGTTATATCATGGCTATCATCTCTACCGCTCTATTTGCTGCTTCCTATACCATCAGTAAATATGTCTATGTCAATCAAGATTTTATCTCCGGGTTTATTTGGACAAGGGTCGGAGCTTTCATTGGCGCCATAACTTTGCTATGCTATGCTAAGAATCGCCGAGACATTATCACTGGAGTCAAAAGCCCCAAAGCCAATGCTGGTAAATTATTTCTTTTCGGCCAGGTCAGCGGGGCAATCAGCTTCATCTTAGTCAATTACGCAATTGCAATATCGGACAGCGTCGCTCTAGTCAATGCCCTGCGTGGTATTGAATACGTCTTCTTACTCATCTTTGTCATTGCCTTATCAAAAAAGTTCCCCCACTTCCTAAAAGAAAAAACATCACTCCAAATTTTAATCCAAAAAATTACTGCAATTGCTTTAATTATCGTCGGTTTATTTATTTTATTTTACTAATACTATGATCAGATCAAAAAAACTTATCTTTATGGCTATTGTACTTGCCGTCATCTTGATGCTGGCGATTGTCACCGCCTACTTTCTTGACTTCACACCAGCCGAGACTAAATGGGGCGTCACTTTCAGCCCGTACTATGCCGCCGAGGAGTTGGATCTTGACTGGCAAGAGACCTACCTAGCGATCTTGACTGACCTCAATGTTGATCACATCCGGCTATCTGCCTATTGGAACAGTATTGAACCGGAACAAGACTCATACAATTTTGACGATCTTGACTGGCAGATAAACGAAGCGACCAATCGCAAAGTGGAAATGATCATCGCTGTCGGCCGCAAGCTTCCCCGCTGGCCGGAATGCCACAACCCAAGCTGGATATCTGACTTAAGCCAAGAAGATATTCAAAGCCAACAACTGGAATATATTACTGAAGTTATAAATCGATACAAAACCAACCAAAGGATAAAAGTTTGGCAAGTAGAAAATGAGCCCTATCTGAAGCTTTTTGGCGAGTGCCCACCCTTGGATAAAGAATTCTTAAAGCAAGAAATCGCGCTTATCAAAGAGCTGGACGATCGACCGATCTTAATCACTGATAGCGGAGAATTAAATAGTTGGATTCCAGCCGGACGGGCTGGTGGCGAAATTCTCGGCACCACTCTGTATCGCGTGGTTTATAATCCGACCTTTGGCTACTTCAAATGGTTTTTACCGCCGTCATTCTATTATTACAAAGCCAAGATTGTAAAATGGCTTACTCCAACAGACAAGGTGATTGTTGCTGAGCTTCAAGCTGAAAGTTGGCACCCGGAAGACAAAAATTTGACTCAAATGACTGAAGTAGAAACCTCCAAATCAATAAGTTTGGAACAACTACGGAGCAATATTGAATTTGCTAAACAAGCCGGCTTTGATGAAGCTTATTTATGGGGTGTTGAATGGTGGTATTATATGAAAACCAAAAACAACTACGATAACTTGTGGCTGGAAGCCAAAAAACTCTGGCAATAATTGTTTTATTTTAAAAAAATATTTGTAGATTTGTACCAAAATTCGTATCTTCGTGGGAGAATAAAAAAACAGCCCAATCTGGACTGCCAATATCATAAACATACAACAAAATGGAAGGAAACATCTTTCCATTTTGTTTGTTATGAATAAATTGAGAAAATTTTTATCTTTTTTTCTGTCCCACTTTTTGAATTGGGGACGAAGTTTTAAAATGTTTACCTTCCTAAACACTTCTATACTCAGTATATCACACCCGGCACAAAAAGTCAAGAGGATAAGTTGAAATTAGAAGAAAAAAATGCTAATCTTAAAGCAAAATAAATCTATTTATGACTAGTCCATTAATACTCGCATCCAAAATCGCCAAAAACACCATTTACCAAGTCATGGGCAAAGCTCTTGGCACTATTATCGGCCTAATGGCAATTGGCATGATGACCAGATACCTTGGTCAGGCTGGTTTTGGCTACTATACGACCATTATTGCCTTTATGCAGTTTACCGGGGTACTGATAGATTTTGGCTTGCAAATGGTCAGTGGTCAAATGATCTCACAGCCAGACGCTGATGAGAACAAAATATTTAACAACATCCTGACTTTGCGCCTTGTTTCAGCTGTTGTTTTCCTGGGATCAGCCGTCGCAATTAGCTGGCTCTTACCTTACCCAATGATTATTAAACAAGGCATTACTATTGCCAGTTTGTCCTTCTTGTTTTCAGCCATAATATCGGTGATAATCAGTATTTTCCAAAAGAAAATTGATATGGCCAAAGTGGCAATAGCCGAAGTCTGGAACCGAATAGTGATGTTGCTTGGGGTTTGGCTGGCTGTGAGCTGGAGTTTAAGTCTACTATATATCGTTATGGCGGTTGCCATCGGTGGACTGGTTAATCTGCTAATCTTGATATATTCAGCCAAAGGTTATGTAAAAATCCGGCTGGCATTTGACCGGCAGATTTGGCGTCAGATATTTATCCAGTCGTGGCCACTGGCGATCACTGTCGCTTTGAGTCTGATTTATTTTCGAGCTGACACGATTGTGATGTCGCTGTCACGCCCCCAGAGTGAAGTCGGCCTCTATGGCGCCGGTTATAAAGTGGTGGAAATTCTGGTTCAATTTCCATATTTGTTTTTGGGACTAATCCTGCCAATCTTAACCAAGTTTTTTGTGATCAACAAAAAGATATTTGACCTCACCGTCCAGAAGGCATTTGATTTTCTGGTGATTATCGCCTTGCCAATGGTATTTTCGGTTCTGGTGCTAGGAGAGAAAATAATGGTCTTTATCGCCGGTGACGAATTTATAATTTCCGGTATAATTTTAAAGATTCTAATATTTGCGGTCGCGATTATTTATTTGGGGGCGCTATTTACTTATACTATTGTCGCCTGCGGTCAGCAAAAACGACTGATAAAATTTTATCTATTTACCGCTGTTTTGGCAATTATCTTATATATCATTCTTATCCCTCGCTATTCATATTGGGCAGCCGCGCCTCTGACAATTATGACCGAACTAATCATTACCGCCTCGGCTTTTTATGTCTTGAAGCGATATATTAAGGTGCCACTAAACTACGCCATCATACCCAAGGCGATTATCGCCAGTTTGGCAATGACCATAGTCCTGTATCTATTACTGTCAGATCATCTGGTCACTTTGATTATTGTCGGCGTGATAGTATACTTTGTGGTTTTGTATCTGCTTCGTGGGTACAACAAAAATACAATTTTCGAATTACTTAAATTCAATAGTTAATGACAATCGCGATTTCAATTTATTGTTTGCTATTTGCCTTTCTGGCATATCGACGACCCAATCTAGCGCTGTATTTTATTATTGCCACTTTGCCTAGTTATTTGATTAGGTCATCGCTTTGGGGCATACCGTTTACTTTGCTGGAAGCAATGATAATAATTTTGTTTGTTATTTTTCTAATTAAAAACAGGTTGGATTGGGTTGGCCGATTTTACCGCCAGCCGTTTTTTTGGCCGATAGTTGTCATCTTGATTATTGCCACCGTTTCAATGTTAATGTCGCCATATTTGACTGGCGCCGCCGGCATTTTCAAAGCTTATTTTATTGAACCGATTTTATTTTTTATTGTTTTAATTTCTCTTCGGCCTGTTGTTTCGTCATTGCGAGGGAGCTCAAGCGACCGTGGCAATCCCGTCAATATCAAAAATCATCAAAACCAAACTCATACCCAAAACATCCTCTGGTCTCTGGGAATCTCTGCCATTTATATTAGTATATTTGCCATATGGCAGAAGTTCAGCGGGCTATATGTGCCGGACGCATTTTTGACCGTCAGTGGCTCGGTTGACCGCGTAGTATCAATCTTTGGCTACCCAAATGCTCTGGGGCTTTATCTCGGACCGATCATTATCTTATTTACCGGCTTCCTCTTCTTCCCCCTTCTTATACCAAAACAAGGGGCTACCTATCTTTCCACCCTCCTTACCCACTTGTCCGCCTCTGGCGGAAAGGAGAGGGTTAAAGGGGAGTTACCGAAAAAAAGTAAAAATCAATTTTCTTTTTGGCACTCCCGAATTTTTTGCCAAACTATAAAAATTGTAGTTATTGTCTTATCACTCATCACCATCATCCTTGCCCAGTCCGAAGCCGCCATATTGTCAATTGTTATTGTCTGGCTGATTTGGGGACTGTTATATAAAAAGACCAGGGTTATAGCACTGGTGGTAATCGTAGTCGCGATTATTTTATTTTTTTCCGTGCCGACTTTTGGTGACACTTTGACCACCAAGGTTATGCTTCAGGATTGGTCGGGGATTGTCCGGCGTCACATTTGGCAGGAAACCGAAATAATGCTGAAAGACAATCCAATCTGGGGCGCCGGTCTAGCCGGCTACCAGACCAAGATCATGCCTTACCACAAAGCTGATTTTGAAGTCTTTCTGTACCCACACAATATAATCTTAAACTTCTGGAGCGAGCTTGGCATTTTGGGACTGCTAGCATTTATCTGGCTCACCATTTTATATCTTTATCAAAATATTATTTCAGCCATTAGGAATAAAGACAAAGTGATATATCTCACCTTGACTGCTGTGACAATCCAGATGATAATTCATGGGCTGGTGGATGTGCCATATTTCAAAAATGATCTCGCTGTACTATTTTGGATTGTCATTGCCATACTAATAATTTGGAAGGGTGCCGGAGCGGTTGAACGGGGTGCTCTCGAAAAGCATTAGGCCTGAAATGGTCTCGCGAGTTCGAATCTCGCCCCTTCCGCAATTTTTCGAAAAGGGTTTCTGAACCAAAAATATGGTCAGCGCGAAGCGCCGTCTGTTCTGAATTCCCCCCAAAAAATCCTAATTCTGCAAGGATTCGCCAC
>CAYLUK010000036.1:8004-10789 GCA_964386875.1 uncultured Gammaproteobacteria bacterium | reverse complement strand
TAATGTTATGTATATGGATAATGAGATAAAACCCAATGCGGTTTATACAACTAATGAAACAAGGCAACTACTTAAGATTAGTCCGAGTACGATTAAGCGGATGCTTAAAAATGGCTTAATTAAGGCCAATAAAGTTGGTGGTCAATATCGGATCTTGGGCAAAGAGATTTTACGTTTGGTTTCGCCGGAAGTTGAAAAAAAAGCTGTCAGATCTTACCTCCAGCTCAAGGATAAGGTGGTAGAAAAAATTAATAAATGGTAATCTGTCTGATTTTTATTATTTATGGATATTAAAGACAACCGGATATCAATGGTTTTAAAGCTGTCACAAGAGGCCTTTGGCGATTATAAATGGCAGATTATCGCTTTATTAGTGTTGGGATTTTTGAGCAGTTTACTCGGTGGCATCGGTATTAACGCTTTGATACCTTTGTTTTCTCTGGTCTCCGATCAAAGTGGTGTTGCCACTGATACTATTTCACGGATGATCAGAGAGATTTTTTCTGCTTTAGGCATCAGTTTTAATATTGGGTTTTTGCTGACTTTTATTATCGTCCTGTTTATCATCAAAGCGCTGCTTACTTTTATTTTCAGCTGGGTTCAAATCAAAATAGTCCAGGATTATGCCGAAAAAACCAGAACCAGCATTTTCAACAAATTTCTTCGCGCCGACTGGTCTTACTTATTGAAACAAAAATTGGGATATTTAGAAACCGTCTTAATGGTAGATGTACAATATGCTTCATCGCTACTAAATAAAATAACTAATTTGATTACAGTTGTTGCCGGCTTGTTGATTTATATTTTGGTCGCCATTAATATATCGGCCGAAGTCACTTTATGGACATTGGTTATCGGTGGAATATTATTTTTGGTTTTTAAACGGTTCACCTATAAAGTAAAAGTTTTAGCTTATCAGATAGAATTAGAGAATAAAGAAATGGCTCATCATGTTAATGAAAGCATCCTAGGCATGAAAACCATCAAAGATATGTCAGTGATAGATCAAGTGGCGAAAAAAGGAAAAGAATATTTTGTCCGATTGAAAAAACTATATATTAACATCCATATATTTAAAAATGCTGTTTTGTCTGTTATTCAACCAGTCGGGTTGATTTTTATTTGTTTGGTGTTTTGGTTTTCTTATAAATCGGATAATTTCAATTTTGCGGCTTTAGCGGCGATAACTTATTTGATTCAACAGATTTTTTCTTATTTCAAACAATTACAAAATAATTTCCAGCTGATTAACGAAGCAATTCCTTTTCTGACTAATCTGCTCAATCATGAGAAAAAGTCGATCAAAAATGAAGAAAAAAATAACGGGTTGGCAAAATTTGAATTTAATCGCGATTTGCAGTTTGTGGATGTCTGGTTTTCTTATCTGCCGCAAAAGCAAATACTGGCCGGCATTAATTTTTTGGTCAATAAGGGAGATTTGGTAGGCATTATTGGTCCGTCCGGAGTAGGCAAAACCACTTTAGTGGATTTAGTGTTGCGTCTTTTTAATCCCGAACAGGGCGAAATTTTGCTGGACGGTAAAAACATTTTAGATATTGATTTGGACCAGTGGCGGCAAAATACCGGCTATGTTTCGCAGGATATGTTTTTAATGAATGACACCATTGCCAACAATATTAGATTTTATGATTCCCAAATAACCGACGAAGAAGTAATGACGGCGGCCAAGATGGCCAATATTTATGACTTCATTAGCCAATGCCAAGACGGAATGAACACATTCATCGGCGAGCGGGGAGTGATGCTTTCGGTCGGCCAACGTCAGCGGATTGTAATTGCCAGGGTCTTGGCCAGAAAGCCTCAGCTTTTAATATTAGATGAAGCGACCAGCGCTTTGGACAATGAGTCGGAAGTCAAGATTCAAGAAGTGATCAAAAATTTGAAAGGAAAAATAACCGTTTTAGTGATTGCCCATCGCCTGTCCACGGTGGCGGACAGCGACAAATTGATTGTTTTGGACAAAGGCCGGGTGGCGGAGCAGGGAGTTCCGCAAGAACTGTTGGCTGACAAAGATTCTTATTTTTTTAAAGTATATAATTTAAGAAATAATTAATTATAATATATGCGAATACTTTTAGTTTGGCCGAGCGATGACGGCCCGGATATGGAAGATCTGCTCTTGGCCATCAAAGACCATGGACATAATATTGTTTATTGGGTGGGTTGCAACGATGTCAAAAGATTTAATTTTCCGGGAACGATTTTTCAAGATCATCATGAGGCGTTAAATTGCATCCCAGCTGTTGGAGTTGATGTTTCTAAATTTTCGCCACCAGGAGAAAAAATAATTCAGCAATTAGCTGATACCGAATCATTAATTATGACTATGATGAATAAATTATTTGGTTGGATGAATGTGGATGAACGGCGTCATGTTTATTATAATATGCTTCAGTATTGGTTGGGCGTGTTTGATGAGTACAAGCCGGAAATAGTCATCTTTCCGATTATTCCCCACACGGTTTACAATTATATAATTTATGCTTTGGCCAAATTTTATAATATCAAAACCATTATGTTTGTGGACACCTGGGTGTCGGACCGGCTTTTGGTTTATTCCAGTTTTTGGGAAGGCAAACCAGAACTGGGTCTGAACAATCCTGATTATATCGGCAAAAATTATTCCTTAGCCGATATTAGCGAGGATTTGCGGGAATATTATTTAAAGCATACTGTCGGCACTGGACAAAAAGTCAGCCCGCCGGTGATGGGTTATTTGGAAAAAAGGTTTTCTCGGTTGAATATTATTCGACTGAAATTAGAT
>CAYLUK010000036.1:0-7994 GCA_964386875.1 uncultured Gammaproteobacteria bacterium | reverse complement strand
TAGATATTGTCATCAGCAGTATTAGGCGAGGCATTTTTGGGAAACGACTTTACCGATACATTAAGCGTCAACTAGGTCCTAATTTAGAAAAGGAATATAATGCTTTTCAAATCAAGCCGGATTTGTCAAAAAAATATATTTATATGCCGCTTAGCGTTCAGCCGGAATGTTCCACCAGTCCTAAAAGCGGAGTATTTGTGGATCAGATTTTAATCATTGAAACTTTATCCGCGGCGTTGCCGAAGGATTGGGTGATATATGTCAAAGAGCATCCCAGCCAAAGACGACTGAAAGGCAAAGAGTTTTCCGGTTCTCGTTACCAAGGATTTTTCAAGCGGATAGCCAAAGTTAAAAACGTTTATTTGGTGCCAATTGAGACTGACACTTATAAATTGATTGAAAATTCTCAAGCCGTAGCTGTCGGTACCGGTACAGCCGCTTGGGAAGGACTGCTAAGATTAAAGCCAGTGCTTATTTTCGGTTATATTTGGTATCGAGACTGTCCCGGTGCGTTTAAGGTGAGAGATACCGAGACTGTCGCCTCGGCTTTAGAAAAAATTGCCGGTGGATATAAGGCAACCAAACAAGATATTATTAATTTTCTGAAAAAATTTGATGACATATCCGTTCATGGCTATATTGATCATTTTGGCGAATATGTTGATAACGAGGGTAATCAAATTTCCAAACTGTCTCCCCAAGAAAGTATGGATAATACGATTAAGTTGCTATTGGCTGAAATTAAGCGACAGACAGCCGGCGAGTAATGGGCGGTTTGGCTAATCGTATTTCAATAAAAATAATCATTTTAATCATATTGATCAATTATAAATTAATCTAATCATTAATAAAATTATGTTAAGTGGAAAAACCGTATTAATTACTGGAGGGACAGGATCGTTCGGTAAAAATTTTGTTAAGTTTTTAATTGATAGGTATCAATTAAATCCATTGAAAAAGCTGATTGTTTTCAGCCGCGATGAGATGAAACAATATATAATGAATCAGGAGCTAAGACAAGACAATCTTCGCTTTTTTGTCGGCGATGTCAGGGATTTAGATCGGCTGAAAAAAGCGTTTAAAGGAGTGGATATTGTCATTCATGCTGCGGCTTTAAAAATCGTGCCGACGGCTGAATATAATCCATTTGAAACAATTATGACCAATGTGACGGGCAGTCAGAATGTGATTGACGCCGCTATAGATCAAGGAGTAGAAAAGGTGATTTTGATTTCCACCGACAAGGCGGCTCAGCCGGTCAATCTTTACGGCTCAACCAAACTCTGCGCCGAAAAGCTGTTTATCAATGGCAATGTTTTTTCCGGTGGCAAGACTAAATTCAGCTGTGTCCGGTATGGCAATGTCATCGGCAGTCGAGGCAGTATTGTGGAGACATTGACCCGAGAGCCCAAGCCGAAAAAGGTGTATTTGACCGATGAGCGGATGACCAGATTCTGGATCACTATAGATCAGGCGATTGAGCTGGTGATGTTCGCTTTGGAAAATATGACTGGTGGCGAATTGTTCATCCCCAAAATTCCCAGTATGAAAATCGTTGATTTATTTAAAACCTTGGCGCCGGAAGCCGAGCGGGAAGTGATTGGAATTCGTCCGGGTGAGAAGCTTCATGAAGTGCTACTCACCGAGGAAGAGTCGCGCCATGCTTTGAAATTTAATAAATATTTTATCGTTATGCCGGATGATATAGAAATGTTTAATATTGAAGGACAGTATAAAAAATTTCTTGACGTGGGACAGCGGCTTGAGCCGGGCTATCGTTTTGATAGTAATACCAATGATCAGTGGATTAGTGAAACAGATTTAAAAAATTTAATCAACAAATAACATATGATTTCATACGGCCATCAATTTATTGATGAAGATGATCTTCGTGCAGTGTTAAATGTTTTGCGTTCTAATTGGTTGACGCAAGGACCAAAAGTTGAAGAATTTGAGAAAGATCTGGCTAAGTATTGTGGCAGTCGATACGCGGTAGTAACCAGTAGCGGCACATCAGCTTTACATTTGGCATATTTAGTGGCGGGGTTGAAAAATGGTAATGAAGTGATTACCACTCCCAATACTTTTGTTGCTACCACTAATATGCTTTTGACAGTCGGTGCCAAGCCGGTTTTTTGTGATATTCGCTCTGACACTTATAATATTGATGAATCAAAAATTGAAGCATTAATTACCGACCAAACCAAAACGATTATCCCTGTTCATTTTGCCGGCCAGCCTTGCGAGATGGATGAGATTGCCGCCATTGCCAAAAAACATAATTTATTAGTGATTGAAGACGCCTGTCATGCTTTGGGCGCTTCTTATCATGGCCGAAAAATTGGATCATTGTCGGATATGACCGTATTTAGTTTTCATCCGATTAAGACGATTACAACCGGTGAAGGTGGAGCGATATTGACTGACAATGAAAATTATTATCAGCGTTTGATTTTGCTTCGTAGTCATGGCGTTAACAAAAATGAGCAAGGCAAAAATGTAATGACCGAGTTAGGATATAATTATCGACTGACAGATATTGGCGCCGCCTTAGGTGTTTCACAGCTTAAGAAAATTGACAACTTTATTTCTAAAAGACACGAACTAGTGAAGTTGTATGAAAATAATTTAAAAGATAATTTAGAGATTATTTTACCTCATGAATTTGAGCACAGTTATTCCAGTTGGCATCTTTATGTTATTAGGGTTAAGGATGCGAGTCGCAAAAATAATTTGGCGTCTTATTTGAAGGAAAATGGAGTTGGAATAAATTTTCACTATCAGCCTGTTTATAGTCAGCCGTATTATCAAGACAATGGCTACAGAGATACGGTGTGTCAGATTTCAGAGTCATATTTTGAAGCGGCGATTACGTTGCCACTTCATCCACTGCTAACAGTTGAAGAAGTTAATTTTATTTGCGATAAAATAAAATTATTTTTTAACAAATAAAGTTATGGAAAATATAAAGGTCAACCAAAACGGCAAGAGCGTCTTATTAATTAATATTTCCTTGCGGCCTAATTCCAAAGTGACATGGTTTCCGATTGGCATAGGATACATCGCTACTTCAATGAAGAATTCCGGCATTAATTTTGATTTGTTGGATATTGAAGCTTATCGCTACTCTAATGAAGAAATTATTCAGAAATTTGTTGATAAAAAATATGATATTTATTGTCTGGGAACACTGGTGACGGGGTACAGTAAGATGAAATGGCTGGCAGAAGAAATTAGGAAAAGTAATGCCGAGGCGACGATAATCTGCGGCAATTCAGTAGTGTCATCCATTCCAAAGATCACTTTGAAAAAAACTGAAGTAGATATCGGGGTAACGGGAGAGGGTGATGTGACGATTGTGGAATTAATAGACGCGATTTGCAATAATAAGCCAATTTCAGAGGTGGCGGGGATATGTTATTTGAATGGGAATGAAGTCGTGCTCACCCAAAGACGACCGGTAATTGAGGATATTGATTCTTTGCCGATAATAGACTGGGAGATTTTTGATATTGATTTATATTTAGAAAAATCAATCAATGGTATTGCCAAGCCATATCCAATCCCCAAAGAACAGATAAAAGCGTTTGTAATCAATACCGCCAGAGGTTGTCCCTTTCAGTGTACTTTTTGCTTTCATGTGTTTAAGGGCTACAAGTATCGTTACCGATCATCAGCGTCGATAATTTCCGAGCTCAAAATGTTGAATCAAAGATATGGCATTAACTATGTTAATTTTTTGGACGAGTTGACCTTTTTCTCAAAACAACAAGCCGAAGAATTTGCTGATAAATTAATTGCCAGTGGTTTAAATATATTTTGGAACGCTGATATACGGTCTAATCTATTTACTGATGCTGATGCAGAAATTTTACAGAAAATGAAGCAATCCGGCTGTTTATCCGTCGGCTATTCGCTTGAGTCTGGTAATGCCGAGATTTTGCGTCAAATGAATAAAGGGTTAAGTGTCGATGATTTTATCACCCAGAAACGAGCTTTGTCGGCCGCCGGTATTCATAGCAACACTAGTCTGGTGTTTGGCTACCCAACAGAAACCAAAGAGACAATCAGAGAGACTTTTCGAGCTTTAGAAAAAGCTGGCGTTTATCCTAGTTCTGGTTATTTGTTGCCCCAACCAGGAACACCAATGTATGATTTGGCGCTTGAACGAGGAATAATTAAAAATGAAGAAGAGTATTTACTCAAAATGGGTGATCGGCAGGATTTTATGGTAAATTTCACCAATATGTCTGATGAGGAATTTCAAGCCGAAGTTAAGGAACAGTTAGTGATTTTAAATGAAAAATTAAAAATGAATTTAGACCAAGAAAATCTAATCAAAACCGGTAATCAGCTTCAACAGATCTAAAGAAATTATGTCCAAAGATATAAATAAAAATAATATAAGCGGTAGTGCTAATAATGATGTGCCCAAGCTTAAAATCGCTTTGGGTGATTTGAGGCACAAAACTACTGGTAAGCATTCGGTATTTATGCCAATTGGCATTGGTTATATTGCCGCTTATACAATCAGCCGGCTGGGCGAGTCGGCAGTGGAAATCCGGCTTTATGACGATGCCGAGCCATTGCTTAATGACATCAAAAATTGGCAACCGGATATAGTTGGGCTGTCCAATTATTCTTGGAATACTGAATTGTCTCGTTTGGTTTTTAAACAGGCGAAGAAAATTATTCCAAACGTTGTTTGTATTGCTGGCGGTCCGGAATTACCGTGCAGTCATCAAGAGATAAAAGAATATCTGTCAGCTCGGCTGGAAATTGATTTTTATGTCGTTTTTGAGGGTGAATGTCCATTTGCTGATTTAACTGATCTTATTCGCCAAGATAAAAGTAATGTTGATTTAAAAAGCCGAATCCATCCTGGGGTAGCTTCGATTAGTCCAGAAACCGGCGATTTGGTTTTTGGCGATCCATTGCCACGAATGGAAAATTTAGATCAAATTCCTTCCCCTTATACTACCGGACTAATGGATCAATGGTTTGACGGTACTTATTCACCGGCGGTTGAAACAGCGAGGGGCTGTCCTTTTACTTGCGGTTATTGTTTTGCCGGACAACAGAAATATAGTCGGGTAAATAATTTTAGTTTTGAGCGGATTATAGACGAGCTGACTTATATGGCAGAAAAAATGAAACAGTATCCAAATATTCCACTTCTTATCTGTGATTCAAATTTTGGTATGTATGAGCGTGACGAGGAGATAGCAGCCCACCTAATGAATTTGCAAAAGAAATTTAATTGGCCCAACAGTTATGACATTACGATCGGAAAATCAATTGATGCTTATAATCGAATATTGAGAATATCTGCGATGTTGGAGAATAAAATGCATATTACCACTTCGCTTCAATCTTTAAATCCGGAAACACTTTCAATCATTAAACGTCACAATATCGGTGTTGAAGACTTTCGGCAGTTAAATCTGGAAATGAAAGAGCGGGGGATAAATACGGTGACGGAGTTAATTGTGCCATTACCTCGAGAAACCAAAGAATCATTTTTTAAGGGTTTTGAAACGGTGATTAACATCATTGGCTCTGATCGGATTGTGCCGTATACGACTATAATGTTAAAGGGCACTGATTTATCTTCCAAAGAATCTAGAGAAAAATATAAATTACAAACCAAGTATCGAATCTTGCCTCGACAGTATAGTGAGTATTTGGGTGAAAAATGTTTTGAAGTAGAAGAAGTTTGTGTTGCAACTGATACCATATCTTTTGAGGATTATCTGGAAATTCGCGGCTTTGTCTTTTTGTTGTCCTTCTTTTCCGGCGAACAATTTGATGTTATTCATCGTCACCTTAAAGAGTATAATATTAGTGTTTATGATTATCTTTATTTTTTATGGGAGTTGATAAAATCAGGCGGGACAGAATTATCAAGTGTTTATAACCGATTTTTAGAAGAAACTAAAGCTGAATTATATGATTCTCCGGAAGCGATATATGAATATTTCAATCGTCAGGAAAATTATGACAAGCTGTTGAGTGGCGAGTATGGTGATAATTTAATCAGAAAATATAGCAGTGAGATTTTATTGGATTATTGTATTCCCGCAATTGAGCTGGCTTATGTGGCGCTTAAAAAGGTGGTTGGACAAGGATTGACTAAAGAGGCGGAAGACTCTTTTTTGGCGGCCAAAGATTGGCTGATTGCCTTGCGTGATATCAGCTCGACTTTTAAAGACGAATTTTATCTTGGCAAACAAGACATATTAAACTTGCTTTATGATGTTAATGCTTGGTACCAGTCTAGTAATAAATCTAAGTCATTAATTAATTACAACCAGTCAGTCAGCTATCAAATATCTCATGATCTGCAAAATATAAAAAATGCTCTTAGCGAGGGCAAAACACTTTGGGGCGGAGACTTGAATTTTCAGATTGGCCGTTTGTTGTCTATTTGGAGTGTTAAATATTTCTGGCGACAGTGCAAGAAAAATGAAGATGTATTAAGACAAAATAAGTCCACACATTATATAGACGGCGACAGGATTTATTTGAGAGAGCTTAAGGTAGAAGATGCTAGTTCTAATTATTGTAGCTGGCTTAACGATCCGGAAGTAAATAAATATTTAGAAACCAAAACCAGCACCATTGATAAATTAAAAAAGTATATCCAAAAACAAATTGATGATCCAAATTCTATTATGCTTGGTATTTTTACCCATGACAATGTTCATATTGGTAATATCAAATTGGAGCCAATTGACTGGCAGAAAGGCTATACTAAACTTGGCATTTTAATCGGCAACAAAAAGTATTGGAATCAGGGGATTGGCACTGAGGCGACGAAATTAGTCGTTGCTTACGCTTTAGATAAATTAAATTTAAACGAGATTGAGTTGGGAGTCATTTGTGGCAATAACGCAGCGATCAGAGTTTATGAAAAAGTCGGTTTTAAGACGGTTGAGGTCAGAAAAGTCGCCTACAAGCATTCTGGAGTATTACGCGATGCAGTGATTATGACATTTAAAAAAGATAGCCAAAAATCAAATCATCAACATTCTACTGGATTTGAAATAGTAAAATTAACTTTGGAGAAATATTCCGATTGGGATAATTTTTGCGTCAGTAGCGATGATGCTTGGTTTTGGCACACTTCCAGCTGGCTTGATTATACCCTCAATTTTAAGCCGGAATTAAAATCCCAGTCTTATTCTTTTATGGTTGTCGCCAACGGCCAAATTATGGCGATTTGTCCGTTGATTTTAGAAGAAAATAAAGGTGTTTTGGAGTTTTCTTTCGGTCAATTGCCGATTCCAGTCCCAGCTTTTTCTAATAATTTGAGCCAAAAGACAAAATATAAAGTAATGAAACTGGTTTATAGCCAAATAGATGATTTAGCCAAAGAAGCGGGTGTCAAAAGGGCAAGTTTTAGATTTTCAGTTTTAAATAAATCATTTATTGAATCTGCTGACTGTCAATATAATTATCTATCTAATTTTGGCTATCTTGATACATCAATTGGTACTCAAATAATTGATTTGTCACTTTCAATTGAAGCGATTAGGGGGGCAATAAGACATGGTCATAATTCCGATATTAATCGGGCTGAAAAGATATTAACTGCTGATATTTTTGACTCGGGCAATATCACAGCGGAAATATTTGAAGATTATGCTAAGATGCATATCAGCGCGTCGCCCAATCGAATAAATCGCTCTCATATCCTTTTTGAGATTATGTATAATTCAATCAAAAATAAAAATGCTGTTTTGATCAGTGCCCAAAAGGACGACCAATATATCGGCTTTTCTTATTTTTACTTGTATAAAGACAATGCTTATTATGGCTCTTCTTGTAATCGTGGCGATATCGGCAATGTTGGGGTCGCTCATTTCATCCAATGGCAGGCGATAAAATGGCTGAAAGATCATAAATTTAAATTTTATGAGCTTGGCTGGCAGAATTATTGCAATTCGTTATCATATTTTCCCAGTCAAAAAGAATTGAATATTGCCGGGTTT
>CAYLUK010000035.1:0-10951 GCA_964386875.1 uncultured Gammaproteobacteria bacterium | reverse complement strand
CTAATTCACCCAAAGTAGGACATTTCTAATTCACCTTTACAATGTTCTCCATAAACTTTACAATTCAATCAAATTTTGTTAATATAAATGCAGTAGTTGTTAAACATAAAAATATGATCGCCAACATAAAAGTCAGCGTTATCATCGTCAATGACAAAAATGAAGTTTTGTTATTGAAAGAAAAAGTGAAGAAGAACGATCGTCCGCTTTGGAATATCGTCAAAGGAACGTATGGCGACAATAGTAATGAAACGATTTTAGAAGCTGCCAAACGTGAATGTATGGAAGAAGTTTCTGTCGCAGTGGATTTAGTCGGCGCTACCGGTTGCTATGCAACAGGCAAGACGGATGATCTTAAAATCCAGTTTAATTTCATCGGCCGGATATCAAGTGGAGAACCCAAGATCGCTAGCAAAGAGGAGCAAGAGTCAAGAAATGAGGATATAAGGGAAATCAAATGGTTCAGTAAGGATCAATTAATCCAGATGCCAAAAGAAGATTTTATCTCGGAAAAGATATTTGTCATGATTTCGGATTGGATTAAGGGAGAAAGCTATCCATTAGCAATCATAAAGCAATTTTAAAGGGGCTAACATTTCGTGTCAGCCCCCTTTTGGAAGTCGAGAATGTGCAGTTGATAAGTCGAATCGCCGTTTTCGTTTCGCTCGAATTCATATAGCGGGTAAACAGCATGGATCCAGTCCATGTTTTTTTCGGTTTCCCCGCCATTTCTTATGCTTCTTTTTTCTTGATTCAGGATACGGACATGGAAGCCGAGATCTTGGCCGATCTCTGACAGCGATGGTTCGCTATTAGTTCGACGATCAGTACCGAGAAAATCGAAGCAGAGCAAAACGATGTGGCCGTGATCAACGAGTCGGCTTGCAGACCCCCTGAGGATTTCTAGCACGATCTTTCGGCCGTCGCTTCCGCCGTAGTCGTGGTGGTGACCGTCAGTCCTCATGGGCATCTGTGGCGGATTACTCACAATGAAGTCAAAGCTATATAAGTCAGGGATTCCGCCATAGACATCGCTTACATCCCATTCTATCTCTTTGCTTATATTCGATGCTGTCTTGGCATGATCGATAGCATCCTTGTCAATATCGCAACCTACAACTCGGACAGCTCCCTCGCTTCTCAGGCAATTCGCCAGAAACCCTGTTTCCCCGGTGCCGATGTCCAGCGCCGTCAATCCGGCAAGAGAAAAGGTGGATAGGGAATTAGCGAGGAGGAGCCCGCTCTTGGGGATATAGCCACCGGCTTTTATCTTGATAGCCAAGTCTTTTTTCGGTGAAACCAAGAAAGAATCACCGTTTTCAAACTCTGCCAAGAAGAAGTTTTCAGCCAGTTGTCGCCATGCTTTCAAGGATTTCGAGCTTCTCTTCACATCTCTTGGCATTATACAGTAGGGTGGCAATTGAAGCATACGTTTCCGCTCCTTTCTGGTTGGTAACTCGGTCAATAATGTACATTGGGAAGAAAACACGATCATTGATCTTAAACGGCGTTGCGATGGCCGCCATAATGTCCTCTACTTGTTTTAACTCTTTGGAAGAGTAGGCTTCTTTGTGGCCGAAATGTATTGCCAGCAGGCTAACCTTGCGTTTTGAACCCACTTTACTCAGGAGTATGAGTGATTCGTCATTCTCTTCCTCAATAATTCCGGAAAAAAACGATTGTTGCTCATCGGCAAACAGAAAACAGGAGAATTCTTCCCGGGCATAGCTCCTTATGTGGCGGCTGAACTCCTGTCTTCCAACAGGACCGTTTGCCAGCTGGAGATTTCTTTCAAAATCGACCAGTCACAGGAGTTTTTTCTTGAAATCAATAATGGTATTTCTCGGCGCGCAATCGCCCCATAAAAAACCATTGTCGCGCATCGCTAGCAGAAGATGCCTAAACAGGTTTAGCCAAACTGGCCTTTGACAACTATCAACGTCTCGCAAAGCTACCTCGCCGTTCATGCCATGGCAGTAGATGGTAGTTAAGAGAGACTCTTTGTCAGACCAGCTTGCGATCGGCGCGACATCGACTGTTAGGCCTTGTTCAGATATTTTCATCGGGTGGTTGTGCAGATAGTCTTTAGCCATGACGATCTGCTCATGTTCTTTCTCTGATGTCTGTTTCTCGACAACCGTTTTGTTTTGGCTCATCACAAGCCGTACTTTTTTAGTGTCGAGAGAAAGCACGGGTGTGAGCATTTTGTTATCCTCCTTTCAACTCATAGCCCAACTTACGATACAGTTCAGTCAGTTCCGAATTGGACTGCAAGAGTCCGATCTCTTCTGCGGTTAGCTGGGTTGTCCAGCTTCTGTCTTCCATGATGTTTTCTTCTTCGCCGAAACGCATCCGGTTGCCCATCAGCGTATGACCCTTGTCGGCGCGGAATTTAAGCATGTGGTCGGTATAAGCCACATCAAGAAAACGACAGACTTTCCTTATCTCGTTTTCCGGCGATTGGCACAGATCCTCATACTTCACTAAAAGGACAGAAGGCAACGCGATTAAGCGAAGCGTCCTTTTGGCAAAGTTTATGATCCCTGGGATCTTCATGGCCACTGGACGCGGCACTCCTTTCCTGAGGCCGGCGTTCTTGCTGGAGTTGACAATGCCGCGCGGATCGCGCGTCATGACGATAATTCGCCATTGCCCATCGATTAATCGTTCGGCAAAGCGGATATTCTTCGTGTTGTCGACAATAATATTTCGATTTATGGTCTGGCGGAAAGCATCAGCCAGCTTATCCAGTCCTAGACATCCAATCTCCAGATTTTTGTCGATATCTGAATCTGAAAAAGGAATGTTGCCGTTTTGATTTGGCAGGCTGAAGGAGTGGTAGGCTTTCCCTGGCTCTTCTTGCTGATCAATCTGGCTGCAGGCATCGTAGATCGCCCTTATCTCCGGAAGCCCCGAGACTTTTTTATATACGGCGTCCAGTATTTTGCAATCAGTTTTTCCGCAAGAGCAAACTACGCTTGATGGTTTGATTTTTCCCCAATAAGATGATTCGCCCATATGGAAGATATCAGGGTGGTTATTCAAAATCATACCAAGCAAGGTAGAGCCAGATCGTGGCAGTGTCGCAATATAGACATTCATGACTATCGGCCCTTTCCTGTGTTTAAACTAGGT
Organism: uncultured Gammaproteobacteria bacterium; assembly: GCA_964386875.1. Classification (GTDB taxonomy): domain Bacteria; phylum Patescibacteriota; class Patescibacteriia; order 2-01-FULL-39-33; family 2-01-FULL-39-33; genus CAYLUK01. The sequence goes on along the minus strand of CAYLUK010000035.1, from coordinate 7,816 downwards.
AAATTGTAAGGAACAACTTAACGTGTTATTTTAGTCCCAAACGGGAAAAAAGTCAAGCATCCGCTTAGACAAATACAGAGACAACAGAGAGGACATTTCTAATTCACCTTTACAATCGGGGCAAATCGGGGGCCGACCATTGACAAGGTAAAAAAATTATGATAAGGTAATATGAAATTTGGCGATTAAGTCAGTAGTACATTGAAATAATTAGTATAACAGGAGCTACAACTAAAAGAGAAATGGAGGAGATATTGCCGTGGATACGTTATGGGCAAAACACTTAATGAAGCATCATGCTTCTCAAGACATACCTTTGGCCTATGATGAAGCTTTTGCTCTTGGCCGGTATGCCTTGGAAGGTTGTGAGGGTAATAATTTGGCATTGATTCAAAGTATTGCACTCCTTTGCGCTTTACACAATGAGGCTACTTATCGTTGGCGACGCGATGAACAGGATGACCGAGTGGAACAACGACATGGCCATGAATTACCGGAAGATGCCGCTCAACAGATTGCCGGTATTGTGGCTGCTATTTTTGAGTGTGATATTGGCAAGTCGGAATTTGGTTTTCTGGAGCCGGAAGTTCCTTTGGTTATGGATAATTGTGGTATGGGAGGAGATTTGGTTTCAACTCCCAATGTCAGCACTATCGCCGCTTTTATCGCCGCATCAGCCGGTATTTCAATGTGTAAGCATGGATCACCGGCGAACACTGACAGTGGTGGTTGTGGCAGTTCTGACTTCATTTCTTCATTGTGTGGGATTAACACCTTTGCCAAAAAGAGAGAAGTGAGACAAAGTGTACAGGAATGTCATTTTGGTTACACCGAGGCAACAGATGTTCGTTACAAAAAGATTCACACCCAAACTCATGGGGTGGCTCAATTGCCGCATATGAATGACATAATCGGACCAATGACAAATCCGGTCCATCCTCGCCTGTTGCAACGTCGAATGCTGGGTGTGAATCATCTCATTCCTCCCAGAGTTGTGGCTGAAGCTTACCGAATATTAAATCGGAAAGGTATCACCCACTTGGAACATGGACTTTTCGTCCGTGGCTTCACCAGTGAGTTGCACCATGAAGGTATTGATGAATTATCGGTTTGTAAATCCGGTACTCAAATAATTGAGTTGAAAGATGGACAAATAAGGGAGTTTCATTGGACTGCTGATTGTTTTGGCATTGAATCGGTGCCGATTGAGGCTGTCAGTCCGAAAGGTGATAAGGGTCAATATTCCCTTGCTATTTTGAGAGGCGAGATTGAGGGTCCTTCCTTGGCGTTTGTCTTAGCCAATGCTGCTGCCTTGTTTTACTTAGCTGGCCGGTCTGATAATCTGAATGAATGTTATCAGATGGCTGAAGAAGTTTTTCGTAGCGGTCAGCCATATCAAACTATGCTGGCGGTTCGGGAGATTTTGAGTAAATAATTTATCAAGGTGATTGGTTTGATGCGAGTTTATTGGATTGATGGACAAAGTCTGTCAATCCCTTTTTTATGCTATAATTAATTTATGAAAAATTTACTCAGTCAAATTTTTAAAAAGAAAAACAATATTATTATTGGCGTAATTCATTTTCCGCCTCTTTTGGGATATGTGGATTTTCCTGGTTTTAAGGTGGCTTTACGCAATGCAGTCAAGGATTTAAGAGAGCTGGAAGAGGGTGGAGTAGATGGAATTATTGTTGAAAATAATTATGATGTCCCTCATAAACCAAAAGTTGATTCCGAGATAGTTGCCTCGATGACTTATTTGACGGAGAAAATTAAATCTTTGACTTCCTTGCCTTTGGGTATTAGCACTTTATGGAATGATTATGAGACAGCGCTATCCATTGCCAAGATTCTTGATTGTCAATTTGTTAGAATTCCGGTTTTTGTAGATAAGATAAAAACCGATTGTGGCGTTATTGAAGGTAAACCGCAGGATGTTATAAAATTTAGAAAAATAATCAAAGCCGATCGGGTGGCGATATTTACTGACATCCATGTAAAACATTCAAAAATATTATCTAAAAGCAGTATTATTCAATCAGCCAAGCGAGCCATTACTTATGGTTCGAATGGATTGATATTGACCGGCACTTGGACCGGTCAAGCGCCTGATTTGAAAGAATTAAAGAGTATCAGAAAAGCGGTTGGCAATTTTCCTATTTTGATCGGTAGTGGCGGGGACAAAAATAATATTGCGGATATTTTTCAATATGCCAATGCGGCTATAGTCAGTACTTCATTGAAAAGGGGCGGTATAAAAGTGGGAGAAGTAAATGTTAAAAATTGGCGACAAAGAATAGATCAGAAATTAACATCCCAATTAGTTAAGAGTGCTCAATAAATCTGATAGCTTTTTGAATTCAGCATCCAATGGTTTTTTATTTTGAGGTTTTATTTTGAGGGTTGACATTTTAAGCATTATCTGATAGGTTTAAATTGAATTTGAATGCAGTAGTCATTCAAGTGTGTTCTTTAAACTTCAAAGCACAGAAAAGGAGGTGTTAAATGGAGCGTCATATTCTGCTTACCGGCGCCACTGGCACCATTGGTTCAATGCATCTTTTGGAACTGCTTTCCAGAGGATATCAAGTCAGCTGCCTTATTCGTGGTGAAAGCGAGCAAGCGCGTTTTGATAAACTCGCCACTACTGTGGGTCGGGAAGTCGCTTCGCAGACAAAAATTATTAACGGTGAAATCACCAGGGAATTGGCCGGCGTTGATCCGCAAGTCATTGCCGAATTAAAGGGCAGGGTGGACATAGTTGTCCATCATGCCGGATCAATTAAGTTTGATCAGAAATATTTGGATGAAATTATGGCCGCTAATATAGGTGGCACGGCCAACATGCTGGCACTAGCCGAAGCTTTAGAGGTCACTCATTTTTGCTATGACAGCACTGCCTATGTCTTGAATTCAGAAGCCAGAAATCCATATGAGGTTTCCAAGAAGAAGGCCGAAGAAATGGTGTTGGATTGGCAGTTTGGTCAAGTCATGGTTTGGCGACCAAGTATTGTTGTGGGTCGCATGACTGATGGTGTGACTAACGGCTTTAACGGGTATTATGGGTTTCTCTCTGGTTTTAACTTTCTGAAGTATCAACTATCAAAGATGTGGAAAAAAGGTAATATAGACGAGTGTCAAGAGCAAGGATTTAGGTTTGATGAGTTGGGAAGACTTATTTTGCTTTACCCACTGTATATTGACTACTCTCGTGAGTCCACTCTTAATCTGGTGCCTGTTGATTGGGCAGTTCGTGAGATGACTTATTTAATGGAGTCGGCTACGTGGGGAAGTGTTTTTAATTTAGTAAATGTCAACCCGCCAAAAGTGGCATGGGCTATTGAAAAGTCACTTGAAATTTTAGGTATTGTTGGTGTGAGGCGTCTTCCACACGAAGCTTCTCCACAGAGTGTTCAGGTGGGCGTGCCAGAGACATTTCGGATTATTCAGGAACGTATCAATGGTCAAATAGAACGTTTCTGGCATTACATCAACTATGAAAAATGTTTTGATTCTGACTCTATTACTGAAGCGCCACCTGTTGATTCGGCATTTTTTCAGACTATGTTGGAGTATGCGGTAGCACAACGTTTTGGGCGAGTATCAAAAAAATAATTGACATTTAAAGATTAGGCTACATGGTGCAGATCATGTAGCTTTTTTTAAATTTTGTTTTTGATTTTTTTGGGTTGTCTTTTTGAGTTGTCTTTTTGGGTTTGACAAAAAGTGTTATATATGATACAGTCATTTTAATCACTATAAGTGGTGATCGTACTTTGAACAACAACTTTTCTCTGAAAGGAGGGACAAGTTATGAAGTATCAAGTCGCCGACCCTATTTTGGGTGTGGAACATCCCTTTTTGAATAGTGAGGAAATTACACCACAGGACATTAGGCAATATTTTCCCGATTATTTGTATGACTCCACAAACTTGGAGTGCGGACGTCTAAAGTATTATGTTTTATATCTGGCTCAGTTTTTTTTGAACTTAGGTGTGAGGGTTTTCCTTCGACCTAGAAAGGGTGAGGTCGGAGATTTGTCTCGTGAAGAAGTGCATAAAGTATATGACCGCGAAGCGCGGACATATGATAGCAAACACCACCTCACCACCCATGGCGCTGATGCAATTTGGCGTCGGATAGCGGCTTGGACGGTGATGAGTGTCTGGCGTCAACGGCTTGGGTCTGACCGAAGAGATGATAAGTTTGAGGTATTGGATCTATGCACCGGCACCGGTCTCACTATGAAGGAGATTATTGGTCAGCTGGTAGAATGGCAGATTAAGGCCGAGGTCACCGGATTTGATTTCAACCAGAAAATGTTAGTTCAGGCGGCTGAACGAAATATGTGTGGTGGCGGTTTAGTGGATGTTCGTTTCAAGCGTGGCGATGCCATGGAGCTGTATGGATTGGAGCGTCCGGGAGTGGATACGGGATTAGCCCAATTCTACGCCAACAGTTTTGATGTCATTACTCTAATGTTTGATGGAGCACTTAAGATCCTCAAGCCCGAAGGCCACCTCTTTGTGACTGACATGCACATGCCACTTACTAGTCAGCCGGGAGAGACATTTTTTCTAAAGTGGTGGAAGATGCCTATGCTGGAAGCCATGACTTACTGGAAGACCACTTCTCCTTTGGTTTTGGCTCGACTCTGGGGCTGGCGAGACACTACTCGCGATTTTTATCTTCTGCCTTTGGTCACTTGGCAAGATCCGGAGAATCAATTGTGGGGATTTGAGATTGTAAACTTTGAGGTTGAGTCCCAGCGTTGGTGGCTCAATTTGGCCATTATGCCGGTCGCCAGAATTAGAGTTAAAAAAGTGATGATTACTCAAAAGGAGATGAGAAGTCGCCAAGCGATTCTTGCTTGGGCTTTGTCCTTCCAAAAGAATATTTAGTTTGTGATAGTCCGTCACGGTTTTAAAACCGAGACGGACTTTTTTTGTTGTTTGAAAAATAGTATAATATAAGTATAAAAAATTAAGGTGATAAATAGTATGAATATATTTGCTTTGTCAGGATTGTTGATTGGCATAGTCGGAGCATTGGAAGCATTATTGATGTTTATTCAAGGTAAAGAGAAGACCCATTATCTTTGGGGTGTTTTTTGTTTATCTATTATGATATGGGGTGTTGGTGGTTATGGAGTTGCAGTTTCTTCGGATCTTGAAAAAGCTATATTGTGGTGGAAGATAGGATATGTTGGAGTTATTTTTATTCCTATCTTTTTGATCAATTTTACTTATGAATTTTTGGAAATTTATAGAGAGAAGTTGATAATGCTACTTTATATTTTGGCCGGTATTTTTTTATATGCCAATTTGTTTACTGATTTTTTTATTAATGAGGCACGTTTCGTTTTTGGCCAATTTTATTATATATCACCAACATTTATTTATTCATCATTCCTTTTTTTATTTTTTGGATCGGTAGTATATAGTCTTTTTAAATTTTGGCAAGCCTATAAGAATAGTGAAGGCATAAAAAAGATTCAGCTTAAATATATTTCTACCTCATTAACTGTTGGTTTTGGTGGCGGTGTTTTCAGTTTTTTACCAGTTTATAATATTGATTTTTATCCATTTTTAAATATAATGGTATCTTTGGGTGTAATTCTTGTTGCCTATGCAATTTTTAAGCATCATTTAATGAATATCAGGGTTATTGCTACTGAAATATTTTCCGGATTATTAGTTATTACTTCAATCATTCCGATTTTTCAAGCAGAAAACACTATTATCTTGCTTATTAGAATTTTTATTACTGTAATAACGGTTAGTTTTGCCATCTTACTCATCCGATCTGTCCTGCGGGAAGTCAAACGTCGCGAAGAGATTGAAATATTGGCACAGAAGTTGGAAAAGGCGAGTAAGGAATTAAAGTCCGCCAACAAGGAGCTCAAAAGATTGGACGAAGCCAAGTCAGAATTTTTGTCCATCGCGTCTCATCAGCTCCGCACCCCGTCCACTGTCATTAAGGGTTTTGTCTCCATGATGCTGGATGGTAATTTTGGCAAAGTCCCGAGCTTGATTGAAACTAATCTTAAGAAAGTATATTCGTCAAACGAGCGGTTGCTTAATCTGATTGAAAATCTACTCAACATTTCAAGGATTGAAGCCGGTCGGATTGAATTTGACATTAAAGCCGTCAGTTTGGTTGAGGTGGCGCAGTCGGTCGTGGATGACTTCCAGAAAAAAGCCGGTGAGAAAAAGATAAAGCTGGAGTTCACGCCGGACAAGCAGGTGCCAAAGGCCAAGACTGATCCACAGAAGGTCAAAGAGGTGATGTCCAACTTGATTGACAACTCAATCAAATACACTGACAAGGGAGAAATTATCGTTGGCGTCCATCTGGAGAGCCAATCAATCGTTTTCACCGTCCAAGATATGGGGATGGGTATTTTGCCTGAAGATTTGCCACGGTTGTTTGAGAAGTTTGTCCGCGGTAAGGGCATGATGCAAGTCCATACCGAGGGTACGGGTCTAGGCCTCTATTACGCTCGCATGGTGATAGAGAATATGGGCGGTCGCATCTGGGCCGAAAGCGAAGGCAAGGGCAAAGGCAGTAAGTTCACCTTCTCCCTGCCGATGGCGGATAAGAAAAAGGCCAAAAAAGTTACTTAATTTATATTAAAGAAAGTGGGTTTTATAGCCCACTTTTTGTTTTTGTCCTTATCCTTAAATATCTTTCTCTTTTTATGTTAAGGTGATACTATTATTTATATTGAAAATAAGCGATAATACAAAAATGAATCATTTAATACTGAAATTTATTTATCCCATAATTGATTATGATAGATTTACATTTTCATTCAAGTTGTTCTGAAGATGCCACTTTGTCGCCGAAAGAGTGGGCGGAAAGAGTAGCAAAAAGTAATTTATCTTTTTGTTCTCTTACGGATCATGATTCAGTCAGTGGGTTAGAATTAATTTCAAAAAAATTAGCATCAACAGGAGTTAAATTTATAAATGGGGTTGAGCTGTCAGCCATTTATAAAAATCAAGAAATTCATATTCTGGCATATGATTTTGATTCGAATAAGGCAGAAAAAATTATTACCGAAAGAAATGAGCTAGTGCAGAAGCAAAAACAGACAGAATTATCGCAGGCGATTTACTTGTTTAAAAAAGAAGGGTTTAATGTAGGAGATAAATTAAAATCGGATGATAAAAAACCGGTTGGTCTGATTGTAGCTTTAGATGTTTATTATAATAGTGATAATCAAAAAAAGTTAATTAAAAAACACGGTCACTTATTGAATCATGATTAATTTTATAGTTATTATCAGGCAGAAGGTCGACCATGTTTTGTTCCTAAAAGCGGTGTTGACGTGAATTGGATAATTAAAAAATTTGGAAATTTGACGAAAAATATCATTTTGGCTCACCCATTCGTATCAGTGAGTTATTTAGTAAGGTCATTAAAGATGGAGGACATTACAAGTTTGATTAATTCTGGTATTAAAGGTATTGAGATTTATCATAATCGCACATCAGAAAAAAATATTACTTTATTAGAAAAATTAGTAATTGATCAAAACTTATTATATACCGGAGGATCAGATTCGCATGGCAAAGATGAAGACACACCCCTCGGCTATTATAATAATCAGCAAAAAGTTCCTAGCTTCAAGTTATCTGGCTTATCTCATAATTTATAATAAGTTTATTGACAAGGCGATTGGAATTATTAAAAAAAGTGAATAGGAAATAGAAAAAAGCCAGTTAGTGATTATTTATTTAACTTAAATACTAGCACCGTATTTAGACATTTAAAAACCTTACCGTAATCCCACTCGTTGGGACATTTAAT
>CAYLUK010000034.1:0-10962 GCA_964386875.1 uncultured Gammaproteobacteria bacterium | reverse complement strand
TTATTTAATTGCAATTGTTATTTTAGCACATAATTTTGTTTTTGGCAAGCACTATTGGTTGTTATACTTTAATAAATCTGCTAAAATTAATATCATCATAATAAACTAATCAAAACTATGTTTATTACCGTCCATGCTGCAACTGCTTCATTATTGGGCAGATATATAAATCATTCTATCTTGGCCTTTGTAGCCGGACTAATCTCCCATTTTATATTAGACATGATTCCTCATGGCGATGAACATTTGGGCAAAAAATTCCTTGGCATCAAAATCAAAAAAGGCGAAGCTGATTTCAAAATTTTGGCTCTTTATGGCAGTATTGATGCTTTCTTTCTGGCAATATTTTTAATCTTTTTATTCAAAAATTTTGAATTTGCCAACACCAATTATGTAATCTGGGCCATTATTGGCGGTATCTTGCCTGATATATTAGTAGCGATTCATAAACTGACCAATTTAAGAATACTAAATTGGTTTGCGAAACTTCACGGCAGAATCCATCGATTTTTGATCGCAAAGCTACCAACTGACATTCCGCTTAAAATCGGAATTTTGGGACAAATCTGCATCATGGTTGCTCTGGTCTGGATCATCTACGCAATCAGATAAAATCAAACAAAAAAAGTCTCAATCTCTCGAGGCTTTTTTATATTGTTATTACTAACTAGATTATAAATCTACGGAATTTCTGGTCTTCGCTTCCCGCCCAAATCACTTCGTTTCACTTGCGAACTACAGCGGGCAGACGCTACGCCCGGAACGACAGTGGCGAGAGGTAATCGAGATTTTTTTAATTTTCTATTTTCTTAATTTATTAATTTATTATTTAATCAATTGATATACTTCCAATGTCTCCCGCGCGCACTTTTCCCAACTAAACTCTTTAGCTCTTTGTGATCCGGCCACTGACAATGATTCCCGCAGTCCTTCATCAGTTAAAACCTGGCTAATCGCATCAGCAATCTCCGACTCTTTGTTGGGATTAATTAAAATCCCACCATTCTCACCGACAATCTCCGGTAAAGAGCTCAAATTGGAAGTAATCACCGGCGTACCCAAACTCATTGCCTCAAGTACTGGTAGACCAAACCCCTCATACAAACTTGGGAAGACAAAGCAGGTAGCCTGGCAAATTAGCGATAGCTTGTCCTGGTGTGATACATAGCCGATATATTTAATCGGCTGGTCTGCTCGACGGTCTATGTTTTGACGACGCTCACCCTGTCGTTGCTGTTTGCCGACTGACCTACTCTCGTGTCCCGTGCGTCTCTCTTTGCCACTTCGTCTTCTTTTTTGGCCCAAGATACTGGCATTGGCATCGGCGATAGCGTCATAGACTGCTTTATCTTTCCAACCTCGCGCACCAGCCAACACCAGCTGATATTGTCGAACCGGTGAATCATACACCAACTGCAAATTCCGAAACGCCCTAATTAAGCTGACAATATTTTTCCTCGGCTCAATCGTGCCAAGATACAAAATATATTTACCTCTAATGCCGTATTTAGTCTCAACCGTCTTAACACCGGCGACAGTAACACAGCCCTTGTCGCTAATATTTACCCCTTCATAAACCACTTCAATTTTATCTTCCGGGATGCCGAATTCTTCAATAATATCAGTTTTAGTATTTTTGGAAACCGCGATAATCTTGGCTGCTTTTGTCAGTGACTTGGGAACCAGCACTTTAGTTGAAAAAACTTGCCGATTTAAAAATTGAGTTGGGAAAAAGTCAGGATACTGATAAATCGCCAAATCATGAACTGTGACAATTGATTTCTTATTATATGGCAAAGGTAAAGTGTTGGCTGGAGAATGAAAAACATCCAAATTCTCCTGCGACAAAATCGCGCTGATCAACATCTGGGAATAAGCCAATGGCAAATACTTTTTGTATTGATAAAATGGAAAAAATTTTATCGTTACATTCCGATGCTTTTTAAATTCTTCCACCTTTTTAAAACGACTATCAAAAAACAGAACATACTTGTTCTCTTGATCAATTTCAAGTAAATTTTTGACCAAATAATAAGTATAATGGCCTACTCCGGCCCCTTCACTTACTCCCGGATTTAAAATTGTTCGACAATCAATTCCAATCTTCATCTAATCAAAGAAATTACTTAATTAATTTGACAAACTTATTCTTGTCTCTGAATGGCCCGATGAGCGCCAAATTCAACCGGCCAAAATCAATAATATCACGAGCCACAGCTGTAATCTGTTTTAATGAGACATTCATAATCTTCGTGATCTTCTGTTTTGGCGTCAAAATCTTGCCCGTCAAAAGTTCCTGCTGACTATACCACTGACACAAATTAGCGCTATCCTCTAAATTTAAGATTAATTTACCAGCCAAGTGATCCTTGGCCCGATTTAGCTCTTCTAATTTGACACCAGTTTTAATCTTTTTAAGCTCGGTCAAGATCAATCTAATGGCACTCTCTACTCTCATCTTATCTAATCCGGCCTGAATAATCAAACCGCCGGTATCTTCATAAGTACTGACCCACGATCGGACAAAATACGCCAACCCCTTTCGCTCACGCACGGACAGAAATAGTCGCGAGCTCATATTGCCACCCAAAATAGTGGAAAGTAATTGCAAAGCGTTAATTTTGTCATTAAAATACGAATAAGCCGGAAAGCCAAGCGCCAGCTGAACCTGCTCGGTATTTTTGTATTTCAAATTAACCCGAGCAGATGTTTGGCTAATGTTTATCTTCTTATGATTTTTCACCAAATCTGAATTGGAAAATTTAAATTTACTTTTTATACTTTTTACTTGTTGCAAATTATAATTTCCTGATAAACCAATGACGATATTACTACCCTGATAAAATTTATTTCTATAATTTATTAATTTTTTACGATCCAAACCCGTCACTGACTTGCGGTCGCCGGCAATTGACATTCCTAATGGATTATTATCATACATTGACTGCTCCAAGAGATCATCGACGAACATAAGCGGATTATCCTCATACATATTAATCTCTTCAATGATCACCCCTTTTTCTCGCTTAATCTCTTGGCGGTCAAATTTGGAATTAAGCAACATATCCGATAAGACATTAATAGACAAATCAAGATGACTGGAATCAGACTTGACATAATAGCCGGTATAATCCTTGCCGGTGAAAGCGTTAAATTCAGCCCCGACTCGATCTAACTCTTTGGACAGCGCTAGAGTATCAGGACGCTTCTTCGTCCCCTTAAACATCATATGCTCAATGAAATGAGACACGCCATTATTGTCAGCGCCTTCATGACGAGACCCGACCCCGATCAATACTAAAAGAGTCGCCGTCTGCGTCTCTTTCAGTGGAGTCAACACTAAGCGGACATTATTGACAAATTTTATTTTTTTGTGCATTATTTAAATTATTTTTTTCCAACAAAGCAAAGGGCAATAAATATTTATTTAAATCTTTTAAACTGACTTGATAATAATTATTCTTAATGTAATTATCAGCCACTAATTCCCGCAGTCTGACAATTTCTTTTAGTCGATTAATGTGTTTTTTATCCGACAAAGTAAAATCGACCAATTCCAAAGCGCGTTCTAGAGCATTCTGCCGACCGACTAAGTCGCCAATTTTCTCACGGTTGATTGCCCGAAAAATTTCACTTCCAATATTGCCAAATTGTTGAGCCAAACTATAGCTATGCCATTTTTCTTCGCTCATACGATCATTTTTTTTACCAGTACTTTTATTTTATTTTTAATTGCTTCATCGGCTATTTCCTGACTACGATTGCCAATTTGGGGACGAATATTTATAAATGACACATATTCCAAAATATTATCACCTTCAGCTTCGGGATAAATATTAAAACCCCACAAATCGTCTTGACGCGAGTTATTTTTCAAAAGCAATTATTCGGCATCAGCATGCATCTCTCCGCCAATCGCCAAAACACCACCACTGATATCGGCCACGGCTTTAACCATATCGCCATAGCTTTCCTCGGCCAGTTTTTTAACTTCTGTCCAAGTAATTTGACTTGTAATCATTTTTATTTCCATAGTTAATTACCTAAATTCTTATCAAAATAGCTTCCAAGTTCGGCGATTTTAATCCGCTCCTGTTTCATACTATCGCGGTCACGCACCGTCACAGTATCATCTTCCAGTGAATCAAAGTCAACTGTGACACAATATGGCGTACCAATTTCATCTTGACGACGATATCGTTTGCCGACATTGCCATTATCATCAAATTCACAACTATAATCACCCTTGACTAGACCAAAGACTTCTTTGGCTTTGGCGACTAGCTTTGGTTTATTTTTCAACAGTGGAAACACCGCAATTTTAATCGGCGCAATCGCCTTGGGAAATTTCATCACCACTCTAATCCCATCAGCCACCTTTTCTTCATTGTAAGCCGAGCATAGCGCCACTAAAATACTCCGATCCAGACCAAAAGTCGGCTCAATCACATGAGGAAGATATCTTTTATTATTGACCTGATCAAAGTAAGTCAAATCCTGCCCCGAAGCCTGCTGATGAGATTTTAAATCATGATCTGTCCGATAGGCCAAACCATAAAGCTCTTGCCAGCCAAAAGGATAATTGTATTGAATATCAACCGTCTTCTTGGAATAATGTGACAATTTCTCTTTGGGATGTTCATAGACTTTCAAATCTTTCTTGTCTGCGCCCAGTAGAAGTGTGAATTCCTCCTGAAGCTTAAACCACGCGTCAAATATACTTTCCCAATCTGCGTCCGGCTCAATGAAATATTCTATTTCCATCTGCTCAAATTCACGCAGACGGAAGATAAAATTGCCAGCCACAATTTCGTTTCTAAATGCCTTACCGATTTGACCAATGCCAAATGGCACCTTAACCCTCATTGAGTCAATAATATTTTTAAAATCGGAAAATATTGAACCGGCGGTTTCCGGTCGCAAATAAACTTGGCCGTCAAATCCGTTCATCTCGGTGGTAAACATCATATTGAAATTGCGTGCTTCAGTCCAATTGGACTTGCCGCACTCGGGACACTTCACCTTCGCTTTAATCAAAATAGCTGACATCTCATCCAGTTTACCTTCAAGGTCACTGCCAGTCGCCTCCTCAATTAAAGTATCGGCTCGAAATCTTCTCTGGCATTCCTTACAGTCAACCATCGCGTCATTAAAGCTGGTCAAATGACCTGACGCTTCCCACAACTTTGGATTGAGTAGTATTGGACCATCCATGCCAATCATGTCTTCTCGGTCAGAAACAAACATCTTCCACCACAGGGCTTTGATATTGTTTTTCAGCTCGGTACCATACGGACCATAGCTATATGAATTGGCAAAACCGCCATAAATCTCCGACGACGGATAAATAAACCCCCGCCGTTTAGCTAGGGAAGTAATCTTTTGCATTTGATCTTCTGGTTTTTTAGTCATAATGATATAAAAAATAAAGGATTAATTTCCTTTATTTTAACTTATCAATCGTGTTTTGGCAACTCCACTAATTGCCACTAAGTCCACTCGTCAAGTCTTCAAGGCGTTTGACCCCAACTTCAATGTATTTGAGGCCATCACTCATAGTCTCGCTTATCTTGGCGACTATGCTCTGGGTATCAAAAAAACCAACCCTACTCTCGGCGACTTTAGTATTAGTCTCCTCATCTGCCCAATAATCATAATTGTTCTGACTCCTAGCGCCAACGATCGCATCAGCTGTCGCGCCAGCGACTCGGCCCAACTTCTGACCAGCCACCTCATTACTTAAGACAACAAATTTCTGCCACTGGTCAGTGACGATGTCGTCCGATATTTCAAGAGCGATTAGACTATTACCACCAGAGATGAGGCTATTAATTGACGCAATCATAAAATCGTCAATCTGTTCTTGCGCTACTAGTACCGGCTCGCCAATTTTAACCAGCGCGATTGTGTAGGCATCACCCATGGCCACGCCTAACTTAATCGGTGACACGTAAACTATGGCGGTAGCACGGATAAAGCCATCTGTCACCACTGCCCGTTGCTGATATAAATAAGTAGAGGCTAATGCAATATTATCAGCCCCAATAATCGGCGCTGACATGACCCAAGCGCCAAGCGCAAACACCCAAAAGATTATCATCGTCGCAATTACGGGCTTAACTCGCAACCGTAAAAATCCAGTCGCAAGCCAAAAATTAACTAGCGATTTCTTTTTCTTTTTAATTACCTTTTTGATTGGCAATAAACTGACCCATTTACTAGTCATGTCACCACTAATATCAACTACCGACGACAACTCCTTTTTAATTAAATCTTCAAATGCACAATACCAACCCACGGTCGTGAGCCAATCTCCACCCACCTTAAATGACTTGAGCTTACCACTTCTAGCCACCTCCTGAAGATAATTCAAACTATAAGAACTGTGCTGTGACAGCTCGGTCAAAGTGACATAGCCACTATCGTGGTCAAAAATAATTTGTTTTTTATTTATTTCACTTGCCATAAAATAATTTTACAATCATCTCATTAAATTATACCAAAAAAAGAATATTTTTACTATTCAAAAAGCGGGTCATTTGGCCCGCTTACTGAAATTAGATATAATTTTGTCTGGTCGGAAATTATTGCTCCAAAGTTTGAAGATAATTATTAATTGCTTCGACCACTCGTGAATCATCCTTTAATTTTTCCGTCAGCATGATGTGGTCTCGATTGATCACCATTTCATCCTGCGGACCATGAAGCTCATTGCCAAGCTTGACTAAAGTCAATTCCTGCTGTTGTCCACTGGTAGTGTCGCCTTCTTGAGTCATTTGAAGCGGCTTTTCAACCACCTGAATATAATAAATATTATTTAGGACCAATTCCCGATCAGATGTTTTGATAATCTTGCCGAAATAAACCTGCCCATTAGTCAAAAAAACCGCCTGCCAACCACCCGAAGCGGAAGTATTTAGACCTAGCATTTCGCCTCCGGGCAAGCTCAAATTCGTATATCTTGTCAATCCATACCAACCGCCGACAAATACAACTATAACCACCAGAGCAATAATAATCATTTTGCCCCAACCGCCTTTTCCGCCTCGATTAGAAAAGTCAGCTTCCTCTATACCACCGTCTAATGACGGCACTTCTTCGTCGACCATCTCTGAAATTTCTTTGTCTCGTCTTTTATAAGCCATTTATTTTTTCTCCTTATTGTACAGATTAAGATAGTTTTGGTCACTATCTCAATATAAATTTTATATCTGCACAAATATTATTTTTTAAATATATATTTTGGATATCTATAATATTACACTAAAAACCATTTTTTAATCAAGACCCATTCTTGACTTCCATCAAGTCGCCGACCAAAACATTAATGGCAGTCGTCACTGGTACGGCCATGATAATACCCAATATGCCAGCCGTTCGGGCACCAATTAAGATTACGACGATAACAATAATCGGATTAAGGCCGACTGCCTTTTGCATCACCTTTGGCACAATGATATGATTTTCAAGCATTTGAATTATAACATACAAAATCAAAACCCATAAAGCCATCATTGGGGATATTGTAAAAGCGATAAATATCGCTGGAATCGCGCCGATAAATGGGCCTAGATATGGCACCAGCTCGGTCACACCGGCAAATAAAGCCAAGACCAGAGCATACTTCACTCCGAGCAAGGTGAGCCCCAGCCAACTGATAATAAAGATAATAAGCGACAACATTAATTGACCCCGAAGCCACTGGCCGATTTTCTCTTGCATCCGATTGACCAAGTGGGTAAAATATGGCTGATATTTGACTGGCACAACACTTCGCATCACCCGCTTCATCGCCTGCTCTTCAACTGTCATATAAAATGTAATGACAGCAATGACGAAAAATGATACTACCCCCCCAAAGAAAGAGAAAACCGTGGAAAATACTCCGCCGGCAGCGGCGCCGATATTATTTTGAATCGAAGCCAAGTATTCTTGGACATTATTACTCCAACCATGGCTTTGAGAATAATCCTGAATATTGGCGATACTGCTATTGATTTTTTCCCAATATAACGGAAAATCTTTGGACAGCTGGTTCACTTCTATGGTTATTGGTGGTATTATTAAGTAGACGGCACCGCCCAGAATCAGAACCAAAGCCAGATAAATTATTAATATACCCAAGGCGCGCGGAATTTTGAACTTTTGCATCCAGTCCACCCACGGGTCAAACGCCGAGGCCAAGATTAGGGCAACAAAAACTATCAGTAGAATCTGTTTGATGTAGAATAAAAAAAATAAGGCCAAGACCACCAAAATGATCTTAACTAATGCAATAGTAGAAATGTCGATAGTTATCTTTTTGTTTTCTGTGGCTGGCATTTGATTAAAAAATTAATAAATTAAAAAAATAATAAAATAAATTCATTTCTGTCGGTAATAATCAACAGCATCTTATATAAATTATACTTCATCTATAACTCCAGTGTCAACAAAAATGGCAATAATTAAAAAAAATAAAGAAGGTCTATATAATTATGAAGTCTTGGAAACTTATCAGGCCGGAATAGTGCTGTCTGGACCAGAAGTTAAGGCGGTCAAAAACAGCCATATCAGCTTGAAAGGCTGTTATGTCAGTATTGATTCAAAAGGCGAAGCTTGGCTGGTAAAATGCCATATTTCGCCTTATGCCCCTGCCCAAGGAGCACAAGCCAAGTATGACCCAGATCAGGCCAGAAAGCTTTTGCTCCACAAGAAGGAAATTGACTCCTTAATCGGCAAAAGCAAACAAAAAGGCTTGACAATTATACCAACTCGTGTATATACTAATAGAGGACTGATAAAAATTGATATTGCCCTGGTCCGAGGTAAAACCTCCATTGATAAACGCGAGACCATAAAGAAACGTGATATCGAGCGGGAGATTAGACGTAGCCTGAAAAGATAGTAGGAATTAGGAGGTAGGATTTATTTTAAAATTGGAATTTGCGATTTGGAATTTCCTCTTATAATTTTAATCTCAAATGTTTGAAATTAAAATTATAAGAGGCATGGGGATGCTTTGATTCGATGGGAATAATATATATTTTAGCAAGTCGAGGTTGGTAATCTACTCGTTAAACAAATTACCAATCAGATAAGTGCAGAAAGCATTATCGCAAAAGTCAAATCTGCTTTTAGCGGATTAGCTTTTGTTCCTGCTGTTGCCTAAAAAGGCTGACAGCCATCGCCCTACCTTTGGCCCAAAGGGTAGAAAGCGGTGTCATAAACTGGGCTCGACCATAATCTCGCCTTGGGGTTATCGTCTAAATTAAGCAAGGCGATGGTCTGGGCTTTTTTGCTCTTTATATAGGCACAGATCAAAAATCAAAAGAGCAAAAACTTGTCAACTAATCTATATCTAATTGTTTCCAGACAGGAGTTCATAACTCCTCATCTCCACCACAATAACAATTAACATTATTAGCATTAATTAGTATCTTGGCATTGATTATGAGAAAATCCTACCGCGGTAGAAGATCAAAACCGATTCAAATAAAAAAAGAATTCCGAGTGAATAATAAAATATTTGCTCAAGAAGTAGTTGTGATTGATGAGAACGGTGAGAGTTTAGGACAAATCACTACCAGCCAAGCATTGGCGCGAGCCAAAGAAAGCGAGCTTGATTTAGTAGAGGTTTCACCCAAGGCAGATCCGCCAATTTGCAAAATTATGGATTACGGTAGTTTCAAATATCAAAGAGAGAAAGCGGAAAAAAAGCAAAAATCCAAAACTGCTGAAATCAAAACCGTGAAAATTTCAGCTCGAATTAGTGATCATGACCTAGAACTTCGGGTCAACAACGCAGTTAAATTTCTAAATGACGGCGACAAGGTCAAAATCGAAGTCCAACTAAAAGGGCGAGAAAACCAACATGCAAATCTAACCAAAGAAAATGTCAAAAAAATGGTTGCCAGTATCGGTGCCAAACTGGAAGGTAAAACTGTAAAAACTGAACAAGAAATCGTCAAACTAGGAAACAAACTTTCAACTATCATTTCTGTTTAATTTCTTATTTTCTTAATTTATTAATTTTTTAATCAAATGCCAAAAATCAAAACCAAGAAATCTATTGCCAAAAGATTTATTATAACCAAAAATAAAAAAGTTATGAAAAGAACTGGCGGTCAGGATCATTTTAATGCTCGTGAATCCGGCAATACCAAAAGAAGCAAAAGACGAGACAGTCAAATTGGTAAAGCCGATCAAAAAAACATCAAAAATTTAATTCCATATAATTAAGTTGAAAAGTTAAAAGTTGTGCTTTTCTACTTTATAACTCATACACACATAACTTTAAAAATAAATAATCTTCTAACTAACTTTTAACTTTCTACTTTTAACTTTATAACTAAATATTATGCCAAGAGTAAAACGAGGAGTCATTCATACCAAAAATAGAAAAAATATTTTAAAGAAAGCCAAGGGCTTCAAGTGGGGCCGAAAAAAGCTGATCAAAATCGCTAAGACCGCTGTTACTAAAGCCGGGGCATACTCTCACCGTGATCGACGAACTAAAAAACGAGTTGCCAGACGCTTGTGGCAAGTCCAGCTTAATGCCGCAGTTAGAGAGTATGACTTGTCTTATAGCAAATTTATTGCCGGACTTAAAAAAGCCAAAATTGAATTAGACCGGAAAGTATTGTCCGAGCTAGCCCAAAAGCAACCCAAAGTATTTGCTAAAATCGTTGAAAAAATAAAATAAAAATATCAGTACAAAATAAAATCTAGCTGAATGCTGGATTTTGTTTTTGCCTGTTGACTTTGTCTTACTTTTATGATAAAATTATCTCTGATATTAATAATTAATATTATGGACCGGTAGATCAATTTCCGCCAGAAGCGGATTCGCCTTTCGCGGAGGTTAGAGCGTCTGCCTGTCACGCAGAAGGGTTGCGAAGCAACGGGCAGAAGCGAGACGAAGGCGAGCGTCGATGACTGCGACCATCAGGAGCAGTCAGCGCTGCCCCGGAACGACCTTTG
>CAYLUK010000033.1:0-10992 GCA_964386875.1 uncultured Gammaproteobacteria bacterium | reverse complement strand
AAACAACCCAAATTTGGGTTGGAAAGAAATTATGAATAGACAGCTGAAAGATATTCTTAGTGGGTCTAGTTTTAGTAATAAATAAATCCTGATTGTTTTTTAAGACAATCAGGGTTGTTTTGGAGAGCGCGCTTAATCCTTGCTTTGAGCGCTCTGACCCGAAGAGTCACTGCTCTTCATCGACGCCATCTGGCTAGTGCGCGGTTTGCTTTTCACTGACCAGATGAACCGCTTTGGCTGCTTGTTTGCGGTGGTCTTTTTCATTACTCATCACCTCCTTTCTACGTATAAGGGTGTGGAAATTTCGTCAATTCTCGGTATTCCAGTGGAGCAGTTCTATAACCAAGCTGGACTGGAAGAGTATAGATTCTCTCCATCCCGCAAGGTTCTATGCCATAACCAAAGCTCATGGGAATTATACCAGGAATGAACACTTTTTCAACCTTCAGAATCTGGAAATCCGAAAATTGATTGCCTGGTTGCAGGCTGACAGCTAAGAGCGGAAAACCCGCGGCTTTGAGATGTTCCAAGAATTCATTCCATGTTCT
This sequence comes from uncultured Gammaproteobacteria bacterium, assembly GCA_964386875.1. Classification (GTDB taxonomy): domain Bacteria; phylum Patescibacteriota; class Patescibacteriia; order 2-01-FULL-39-33; family 2-01-FULL-39-33; genus CAYLUK01. The sequence goes on along the minus strand of CAYLUK010000033.1, from coordinate 10,444 downwards.
CGGCACCTTATTGGTATTGGCAACATCGGCAAACTTCATCATCGCGCCGTCCTCGACTAGAAAGTTTGCCCGCTGAAAGTAATGTCGTTGCCCATACAGATCGCCGTGTTGGTAGGTTCGATGTACCTCGCGAGGCCTTATCGATTCTACCTTCTGATTTTTCAATCGGCAATAGGCAGCGGCTTCAGCTTCCTCCATCGTGTGGTCAATCGCCGAAAACGTGTCAAATGACGAGCAGGCGGCGCAGATTGTCGTTGTTAGCTTTTCGCTTTGGACAAAGACAAAAATGACCGGTGCTAAGTCTAGAGTAAAGTTCTTAATGATTACCCTAAACCCGGCTCGTTCCAGTGCCTTAATCCTTTTCTGGACAAATTCCGGCAGACTCTTAACGAGTATACCAGGCATTTGCAATCGGTTGAGCCAGACGATCATAAAGGCGTCGCGTTCAATCAGTTCAAGGGTAGCATGCTGGATTGCCTCGTCCGTGTCAGAGCGAGCGGCCGTACCTGACGAATTGGCCATGGTATACCGCGGGGTTCTCGGGGTATAGGGGAAATAAACACAGTCGGCCAAAATGTAAGCCGTCTCGCCCGATAAAATATTTCTCCCTTTTACCCAAGAGTACCGACGCCTTTCATCGAACGGTTTCAGCGGGAAGCGTTTGTCTTGGAACTGTCGCTCATGGTAACTTACAATTGATCGCGGATCGGTCGCCTCATCAAGTTCTTCAAGCGAGGCCCTGACAAGGTTTTCTGACAATCGACCGCAAGCTTGCCATTCATACGCTTCGGACACTGCTTTTTTCAAGGCGAGTTGTGGGTCCTTGGCTCGACCGCAGGACCAATCTCGAGAGACCTTACCCTTAGGTCGAGCAAAAACCATCGAAAAAGGCAATTCGTACTGTTCAGCAGTTGGCGGAGCCCATCGCACATCGAAAGCATCTCCTTTTGTCGGTTTGGCAGTCGTTGACGTTTTTGGCTGTCCAAAGAGAATTGTTGTTAATGGCCAGAATCCTTTGGGCAATTGGAGAGCTTTTTTCATTGGCTCCTCCAAAAAACCGCCGACTTCTACTGTCCCGACTTTGTTTTCTGTTGCCGACAAGTGGATGTTTTGGGCAATATGCCCCACCTCTAACGGTACATACAACATGGATCGGTTGCCATACTTTTCACCAGACAACTCAAATGAGCCATTGACGACAATAATTCCTTGGGCATCATTGCAGACAGTCTGGTCAGCGAAAGAACGAAGAACTTGAACGATCTCGACTTTCGTTGGCGAGAGCTCAACTACTCCAGGCTTTCTGAAATACACGTCATAGACGCCTGCTTTGTACTCTTCGGTCGGGCGCAGTATGACCAATGACAGCCGGACGGGATAAAGAGCTCCAGCAGATGGTACTGCGTGCCTAGAAAACCTTTGGCCTTGCCAGACCTTCTTTCTCTGTGGGTCGCTTCCGTCAAGTAGATGGAGACTTTCGACAATACCATATCCAGCCCACAACATAAGCGCGATTGTATCCATACTTATCACTTCAGACGTGAAAGTACGGATCGAAATGCGTTGCTCGATGATGCGAGACAGACTTGTTGACCCGACAGGAATTTCTATTCCCACTGGACCGGACAAGTTTCTCTGGTTGGCCTTATCGACCAGTCGAAGGATCGCTTGATCGCTTAGTTCACGACCGAACATTGTCGGATTTCCTACAAACGGCCAAAAGTGTTTACCGATTGAGGCCGCTTCGTAGATGACCCCGTTTAATCTCAGGGATTCGAGTAATTCCATCACTGACGTTTTGTCCCAGTTTACACTGAGTTCGCCAATGATTTCTCTTGTCGTCCTTTGGCCATCGCAAAGCTTCACTAATTGGTTGATCAACGCCATTGGCGCTCTTACTTCCACGACCTTATCATGACGATCAAAAATACTCAGTCCACCTTGTTGATAATGAGGACCAGTTACGACAGGTTTCATCTTGTCTGTTCTCATTTCCTATGTCCTCCTTTCTGGTTGTCAAAGAACCTATTTTCAATACCCTTTGAGATCATCTCAAGGAATACAATTCCTTAGCATTTATGGGTGATTTTGTAAAGACTCTCGGCTTGGTTTATGGAGAACCTTTATGGAGAACCTTCTCACTTTTTTACAGACTCTCGGCTTGGATGTCGGCTTGGATAAAATTCAGACAAAATTAGAAAAAAAAGGGCTAGATCCGAAGAGCTAGCCCAAGGGTTTAATTAATCTATATCTATTATATTTATTATTTTAAAGACGCTTTATATTTTTTGTAATGTTTTTTAAGAGTCACTTTCGTTGGTTCAAGTCCGTATTCCTTTCTTATTTGTTCTAGCTTCTTTGGGTAAAGAACTTTCTTTTGAATAATCTTTTTATCTTTAAATAAAAATTGAGTGCCAAAAATTATTTTCTGACCATAATTGTCTCTAACTCTATCGGTTAAAAAAGCTACATTTTTGGCATATACTTGACCCTCCTTAAGGGCTTTTTTCATTAATTCCAAAACTTTCTTTTGAAACTCTTTATGATAGTCAGCATGCTGAATTAAATTCCAAAAAGCATTAGAAGCTTGTTTACCTACCAAGTCAAAAGTTGGCAAGCCATACTTTTTAATAATATTTTTTAATATTGGATAATGTCTTTTATCCATCTGATAAACATCTTTAATTTTTTTCTTATTATAAGGATCAGTAATAGCAATATTGCGAACACGTTGATCATGTCTATGCATCTTTATTATATTTTGTGCCAATTTTTTATCTTTCATATACTTTTTTAAAAAAGGGGGAGTAGATTAACTCCCCAATAATAAATGAGCAATCGCTTTTCCAATGGGTAATCCTGTCTTTTGTTCGACAAATCCCCATTGTCCATTAGGATTAATCTCAAGGAAATAATAATCACCATCTGGTGATATAATCATATCAACACAACCATATCTTAATCCAAGAGCTGACACATATTCAAAACATAAATCTTCAATATTATTCGGCAAATCAATCGATTCCAATGTTATTTTAGATTTACGCCAGTCAACCTCGTTATCAGACAAAACTGCTACTGGAAATATCTTATCTCCGACAATGGTAATTCTAAGCTCTGTCATTTTGGGCACTATTCTCTGAAGAATAACTGGAGCTGCCCGGATCTGCTCAATCTTAGCCATAACCTCATTGGTTTGCTTTAACCGTGAATATTACTTTATCTTCTTTAGGTAATAATGCTAATTGTTTTATTACCATTTTGCCTTTACAATATTTCCAGAAATCCCTAGCCATTTGTGGATCTGAGGTAATTAAGGTATCAGGCACCGTAAAACCCATGTCAGAAGCTAATTTAAGTTGATAGGGCTTATTTTCAGCCTCTATCATCTTACGATAATCACTAACCCAAATTCTATCCCGCAAAATACTAGCAATGGATTCCCACATTTTCCAGTACTGCATATTGATATATCGAGCGTGAGGTGAAATCCGAAGCTCTTTAACAATCATTGGCTTCCAAATCCAAACTGCCTCTGCATCATTAAGATTTATAATCTGGTCGTCAATATTTGCCAAAAGTTTTGATTTGTTACCAAAACATTCAAAAATAATGCTTTCACCTTCCATCATCATACTAGTTTGAAAGAACACAACTCTCTTATTATGAACTTCCAACTCATCAATAACTGAACCAGCAAACTGAGCAACATTACTTAAAATCAGAACCATGACTATGCTCCTTTTTAAAATACGGGGAGAGGTTTTCAGGCCTCTCCCCTAGTTGTTTCAGTCACAGCCACCGGAGTCAATCTCATGTGGCGTGCCGATAGTGGTTCCCTGGAAAGACTGCTGACCATCTTGGTCAAACAGAACCTCCAAATCTTCCTCATGTTCACAAAGAAGTGGTACTAATGTCTTTCCATCCATCTTTCCTCTCCTTAACCTAAAAATGTTCCACGACTTCACCTTAAAGTCGCCTATATTCTATATACCATGAGTAACTTACTTTGTTAATAGCTTCGAATTTACAGGATAAAATTCAGACAAAATTAGATAAAAAAAAATAGGGTCAGCTCCGAAGAGTTGACCCAAGAAAAATGCCCTATTGACATTAAGAGTTTCGCTTTGGTCGCGACCCTTTGTCCATTAAGGTTGTGGTCGGCCTCACGACTTTTCTCCGCCTCTACCAGAGATGACGTGGTGGTCTGTCAACTGATTGGTAGGGGGTCCTCTTTATGCAAAGGCATTTCATCGCAAAAAGCGAATAATGGCTAATGTACTACTTCTATATGATTGTGCCTATATTCTATAATTTTAAAGCATCTTTGTCAAGAGTAAAGAAGTGATAAAGCTGTGGATAAATTAACGACTAATTCGCAACTATTGACATAAATATTAAAATTTGCTAATATAAATAGTTAAATTGAAGCAAATAAAACAAAGGAACATCTACTGTCACTAAAACGATGGTGGGTAAAAAAGGGAGAAAAGAGATGAAAAAGCTTGCTCTTTGCATTATTATCCTACTGGTGACGGTATCGTCTGGCGCTTATGCCGGCGGAGTCAACATTATGGGCGGCATGGGACCCAGAAGCGGCGCCATGAGCGGTGGTGGTGGTGGCACTCTCGCTGACGACTACTCCCTCTTCTACTACAATCCGGCACTGTTGAGCCAATTTGAAACTATGCACGCGGAAATGGGTATGGAAATCCTAATTCCAAAATTCAAATTGGAAAACAGCCGAACGCGAAAGTCACGAAGTGGCATATGGCATCAGATTCCGTCGCTGTGCCTGATAGATCGACTCAATAATTCCATCACGGTCGGCGTCGGCGTCAACAACGCTTATGGACTGGGAGCTCGATTTGATCGCGACCTTCAATCATTGACCTACAAAAGCGAGACTATGTTGACACTGACCAACATCAGCACCGGACTGGCGCTTGAGCTCGGCGATGGCTGGACAATTGGCATCAGCGTCAATCTCGGCTTGGGTCAGTTCAAATATCAAGCGCCGTTTGATGTCAAAAGCTGGCCACTGCCAATCGCGACCGACAGTGAAGCTCAAGGTTTCGGCGTGAGTGAAACACTGGGTTTGCTCTACCAGCCGAATGAAAGATTTCGCTTCGCTCTGACTTACATGACAGAAAGCGAAGTCAAACTGCACGGCCAAACCGAAATTGGCATACTGTGTGGTAAAATCAGCGACGACTTTGACAGCGAATTTACCTTTCCGTCACGACTGGGCGCCAGCTTGGCTTTCAGACCGGTATATCGCTTGGTCGTCGGCTTAGACGCTTATTACTACAATTACAGCAAAACGCCCAACGAGATGAAGCTCAAGTTTGACCGCATTCCCTTTGACAAGTGCAATGACTTGAGCTGGCACGACAATTACAGCTTGCATCTGGGCGCCAGATATCTGCTGAATGACTATTGGTCAGTCGCCGGTGGTGTCGGCTACCAAACTGCGGCCATCCCGTCTGAAAACATCAGCCAGCTGATGCCAGATGTGACCGGCTGGGATGTTTCCACCGGACTAAGCTATCAGCGGGGCCACTTCTCATTTGATGTTCATGCCATTTACGGCTGGGGCGATGATGAGGCGCAGTCAATCCCAGATCGCTTTTTACCTCGCCCGACGCGAGTGGAAGCAGAGGTAGTGACAATCGGCGCCAACTTCTGCTGGCAATTCTAAACGTTCTAAATTAAGAGAATGTAAAGCCACCAACACAGCGTGTTGGTGGCTCTTTTATTTGATGCTAATTAACCCCTCCTTACCTTTTTATCATTAATCTCATTTTCTTGTCTTATCACCTCATCAAAATCGTCTTCAGGCATAATTCTGTTTTTACTTTGATAACGACATTTCTGACACTCATGGATGATAATCCAATTTGGCTGTTTAAAATAAATATCAATCGGCTTCATCTTGCCATGACACTCTGACTGCCTATCACCCGGATCAACATCAACATGACAAGACCACAAGCATTTGGGACAGTGATTGGTATAGCCCGTGCCTTTGGTCTCGTGACCGCAATTATCGCAGGTGAAACTTTCTTTCTTTTTGGTGAATGACATATTGTTAAAATTATATATATAATGATACCAAAATTAAGCAATTTATAACACTTAATTGACATAGGCGACGCATTCTGCTATACTGACTCAAGTTAATTAAAACCCGCAAACAAGCTAAATTTAATAAATAAAAGCGGGGCTTCTCCGTCATTATATACAGAGAGGTTAAACAATTAAATATGACTACAGTCAAAGAAAAAGACTCAGAGATGACAAAACTGCTTGACCAGAAGCAGTATTTTAATTTGCCCAAAATCGGCGATTTAATCAAGGGCACGATTATTGCCAGCAATAAGAACGAAGTTTATCTTGATTTGGGCGGAGTGGCAACCGGCATTGTCCGAGGCCGAGAAAGATATGGCGAATCAGATGAGTATCGCAATCTTCAACCCGGCATTGAAGTCGAAGCCACTATTTTGGAACTGGAAAATGAAAATGGCGAAATGGAGCTGTCGTTTCGACATGCCGGCCGACAAAAAGCCTGGGCCAGCCTGCAAAAATATGAAGAGGACGGCACTATTCTTCAAGCCACAATTACCGAAGCCAACAAAGGCGGACTGATGACAAAGGTAGAAAACACTCAAGGATTTTTGCCGGTGTCACAATTATCACCCGAACACTATCCGCGCGTTCCCGGTGGCGACAAAAACAGAATCTTGGAAATCCTCAAAAGTTATGTCGGCAAGAAATTTGAAGTCAAAGTAATCAATGCGATTGAAGATGAAGAAAAGCTGATTGTGTCAGAAAAAGCAGCTTGGGAAGAAACCCAACAAGATGTAATCAACCAACATAAAATCGGCGATACCGTCGAAGGCGAAGTGACAGCTGTCACTGACTTCGGTGTATTTATAGAATTTGGCAAGTTGGAAGGCTTGATTCATATCTCGGAAATCGCTTGGCAGAGAATTGATAATCCGCATGATTTTGTCAAGGTCGGCGAGAAAGTGAAAGCTGAAATTATTGGCATTGAAAATTCAAAGATATTTCTCTCAATGAAGAAACTACAAAAAGATCCTTGGGATGGCATTGAAGATAAATATAAAATCGGCCAGAAGGTCAAAGGCAAGATTATTAAAGCTAATCCGTTTGGATTATTTGTTGAAATCGGTCCTGATATCCAAGGACTAGCTCATATTTCACAACTTAGCGAAAAGCCAATTACTAATATTAATGAATTTACTAAAGCTGGCGACACAATGGATTTTTTCATTGTTTCAATGGATCCAAAGAATCATCGTCTGGGACTTAGTTTGATGGCGCCAAAGGTAAAAGCCGAAGTACCAAAAAGTGAGGATAAAAAAGATGCGAATGTGAAGAAAGAGGAAAAGGCAGAAGCAGATGAAAAAAGCCAGCCAGAGGCTGATCAGCCTTTGATTGAAAAGAAAAAAGATACGATTAAGAAGGAAGAAGAGAAGGAAACGCTAACTGAAGAAAAGACAGACGAGAAAGTTGAGAAAAAGGAAAGGGCAGAAGATGCTTTGGAAAAAAGTGAAGAAAGTAATGCGTAATGGGTAATGAGTAATTATTCTTAAGATATTTTGAAGACGTTTTTTAAAAAAAACCGCCGGCCAAGCGCCGGTGGTTTTTAGGTTAATAAAAAAAGAGTCTCGCTTGAGACTCTTGTGAATCTTGAAATGGGGGGCACGACGGGACTCGAACCCGTGACAACTGGGACCACAACCCAGCGCTCTAGCCAACTGAGCTACGTGCCCATTCCAAGAATTTATTCTGAAAATACTGACACTATCTTAGCAAAACACTCTTCTCTTGTCAAGACCTCCTGCTGACGTTGCCTCATGTCCTTCAAAGCGACCTTGTTTTGTGCCACTTCATCTTGGCCCAGAATGACCACAAAAGGTATGTCTCGTTTGGCCGCATAAGCAATTTGAGCTCGAGGCGTCATATCCTCACCATAATAGATTTCAGCATTGACGCCCAAACGACGGATTTCTTGAGCCAATTTCATTGACTGACTGCGCAAATCTTTATCAAAAATTGTCACCAAAACTTGAGTAACTGTTTCCTGATCTCCCAATAACCCCAATTTTCTCATCCCCACCAACAAACGACTGACGCCGACTGATGCGCCGACACCGGGGATATTACTGTTGGGAATAAATCGATCGGTCAGACCATCAAATCGGCCTCCGGAAAATACACTGCCCAGTTCCGGCATATCAGTCAGAACCGTTTCAAACACCGGACCCGTATAATAGCCAAGTCCGCGAGCAACTGACAAATCTACCTGCCAATTTTTCTGCGAAACACCCAAATCTCCCAAGATCTGACAAATATCTTGAAGTTCTTCAAGTCCGGATCGGCCAATTGTATGGTGGACAGAAAAAAATCTAGCCAATTGATCAAGAGTTTCTTGAGTAGACCCCTTAATCTCCAAAAAGGATTTGACTTTGGCTACTCGGTCTTCGGCCATAGCTATGGCTGTCTCATCAAATTGGTTGTCCGGCTGACGCCTCAATTCATCCAGCACCCCGTCAAGGCCGATCTTATCCATCTTATCAATAATCCGAAATATCTCATCGGTCTTGTCGCCACAGCCGACGGCTACTGCCAAGCCGTTGAGAATTTTCCTGGTATTGAATTTGATCAAAAACCGATCAATACCCAGGGCCACCATAGTTTCATACATCACTTGAATGACTTCGACATCGGATAGGATGGAATTTGACCCGATAGTGTCAAAATCAAACTGAGTGAACTCCCTGAACCGACCGGCTTGCGGTTTTTCACCCCGCCAAACTTGGCCGATCTGATAGCGTTTGAATGGTTTTGGCAAATCAGGATAAGCCGCCACCACTCTAGCCAAAGGGACCGTCAAGTCAAAACGAGAAGCATAATCTTCATCCCAAGAAACACCACTATCACCACGATCTTCCAAACCACGCACAATTTTTGAGACAAAAATGCTCTTATCAAAATCTGCACCGCCGGTCAAAACATCTATTTTTTCCATGCCCGGAGTTTCTAAAGGTACAAAACCGAAAGATTCAAAAACTCTGCGAATTGTATCAATCATTTTCTGCTTTGCCATTGCCTCTTTCGGCAATAAGTCTTGAAATCCGCCCAATAATTCCGGTTTTATAGTTTTGGCCATGACATTTTCCTCCTGTTTTACCCGGTCCTGAAACCACGATTGATTCCAAAGAACACTTTAGGTCGTTAATTAGTATAATTAAAATATCAGCTTAGTCAAGAAAAGTCAAGCGGTAAAATTTGACAAATATAATCATTTGATATATGATGAATTTATGAAATTATACACTAAAGCAACAACCCATCATCACAAGAAAGGATTATATTGATATCAATCCCTGTTTTTGATATTAGTATAATCCCTTCTTAAAAAAGAAGGGGTTTTTATTTTACCTGCTCTTTTCACCCAAAACACCAGCCAAAGGAGAACGGCCAAATGAAAAAATTCGTGGTTTCAGAAGATATCTGTGTCTTGCTTCAATCTTGGGGACGGCAAAGAGGATTTGCCACCCCGCAAAACGGTTTTTTGACCTGCATCAGAAGCGAGATGCGTTGGATGTTAGAAAAAATATTTGGAATAGGACAAGTTGAATTTGTCTCGGCTCAAGACATAACTAATGGACTATTGACAATCACTGAAACAGCGGATGCTCCGATTGTATCGCTGGACCGATCATATTTGACCTTTGAGTATCATCTAGATATTAACCGGGCGGTTGACACATCTTTGAATGATCATCCTGATATTGAGCGTTTTGACAACTCGCCTATTGACGAACAAATCAGCGTGCTCAAGCAGCACGGCCTGACCGAAATAACTCTATTGGACGATGTGATATTTTCCGGTAGCGGTATGGCCTGTTTGATTGATCGGCTTGATAACCAAGGGATCAAGGTAGCCCAGGCCATCGCCGGTATTGCCATCGACGAAGGCAAGAAAAGATTAGGTCACATTGGCACCACTGTCATGTGCGTCAGATATTTTAATGAAGTCATTGATGAAATTTGTGAACGGGATTTTTACCCCGGGGTACCGCTATCCGGACGCTGTGTCACCGGCTCAAACACAAATATCGGCGCTCCATATCTGCGTCCATTTGGCAAACCGACTGAATGGGCGTCTATACCAAATCCATGGGCGCAAGAATTTTCCCAGTTTTGTCTGAACAAGACAATCCAACTCTGGGAAGAGGTGGAGCGTCTCTCAAACCAAACAGTGAGATGCTGTGATTTGGACAGGACGCCTATTGGCATACCAAGCGATGAATCCAGATTTGTGGATCGGTTATGTGTTTTGGTATAGCCATAAAGGAGACGAGCCAAACCGTCTCGTCTCCTTCTTTTTAAAAGAATTTGAGATAATATA
>CAYLUK010000032.1:0-11389 GCA_964386875.1 uncultured Gammaproteobacteria bacterium | reverse complement strand
AAGCTCACGGGACAGAACAGGAACACGTTGCCGAAGAGACTGAAGCGGTCATCTATTATAATGAGGCCTGCGGTATGTGCTCTTTGTATATTAATAATGAAATCAAGGAAATGCTGGGTCGTTATGGCATAGCTGACTTTATCAAGAAAGATTATATCAATGATAAGAGTAATCGTCCAGAAATGAATCAACTGATGGCTCGGCTGGGTGTGCCACTGCCACTACAAAGCCACATCATGACTTTTGTCGGTGATAAATACGTCCTTGGTGGCCATGTGCCTCAGCACATTATTGATGAAATATTTGATGAAACCAACAGCCAAAGATTTAAGCGGATTATTATTTATCAAGATGAAATGCATAATGATGCCGAGAATTATCAGATCTGGGCCATTCCGGAATATGCTAACGATTTTGTCGGCATCGCCAAGACATATCCGATTGACACGCCGATTACCGAATATTTGAATTACCTGGAACAAAATAAAAGCCAATTATTAGCAGAAGATAATTATGGTTGGATAAAAGAAAAATCACTTTTGCCGACGGTGCTGATTTCCGGATTTTTAGACGGTTTAAATCCTTGCGCTTTTGCGGTTCTGTTGCTGTTTATCGCTTTTTTGTTTTCAATCAAACGAGGCAAAGCCGATGTTATGAAGATGGGTAGTATTTATATTATTGCTATTTATCTGGCTTATTTGCTCATCGGCTTTGGGCTGTTAAAAGCCGTTTTGTTCAGTAATGCGCCTCATTTTATGGCTAAGCTTGGTTCTTGGCTGGTAATTATTCTTGGTTTAATCAATTTAATCAATCACTTTGTTCCAAAATTTCCAATTAAATTGGGTATCCCCCATGTGAGCAAAGATGCGATTCAAAATTGGATGCGCAAAGCGACTTTGCCAGCTGCTCTGGTAATGGGATTTTTGGTCGGCCTTTGCACCTTTCCATGTTCTGGCGGAATTTATGTGGCAATTATCGGCTTATTGGCTTTGAAGACTACCTATTGGGTCGGAGTGAGTTATATGTTACTTTATAATTTAATGTTCGTTCTGCCTTTAATTATCTTGCTGGTGTTGGCGGCAAATCCTTACACTCTGATCAAGCTGGGAGATTGGCAAAAAAAACATCGGAAAGCTGAAAGATTTATTATGGGCATGACTATGATAATTCTTGGTCTAGTTATCTTATTATTCTTTGTTTAATAAACAATTGATTTATTTTTTATGTCTAACATTAAGAAAATCAACAAATTTTTGGAGCGAGTCGAGCAGATGAAACAAGAGCATAAGCTGGACTTGTCTTCACAGGAGGATTTGGCGATAGCGATTATGAATATTATCAGTTTGGAGGAGCATTTCTTCTTCACAGCCGCTAAAACCGGCAATGATAAATATTATGATGTTTTATTCCAAGTTCGGGAAATAAGGAAAGATCTGCTAAAAAAAATCGTCAATGACGCCCAAGGGGAAGAATGGTGCATCAGCAAGCATCTTTTGGCCGCCTCAATGCGACTAATTGAAGTTGGCACCAAATATTATCATCAAGGTAGAAAGAACGAAGCCAAAGATTTATTTTCCAAAGCGTATAATTTGTATTCTCTCTTTTTCGGCATAAATTTAAAATTAGTTGACGTTAATGAAGGCAAGAAGATAAATAAGGAAATTCTTCAAGCTGACAGCAGCAAAGAAAATGATATCACCAGAAAGATAAACAGTCTAGTTGAAGAGTTGATAGATTGTTGCAATGAGTAAGAATTTATTCTTTAGTTATCAGTTTGACATTGTTTTTTTTATCATACATAATACTATTATAGGAGTGTCTGGTTATTATTAATATAATTATTATAAAAAGTCAGATAAAAGATAATTACAAAAAATAGAGCTATCCACCGGCTAAAAATAATTACAGAGATGATCAAACTTTATAAATTAAATAAAATAAAATGTATGAAAAACATAATTTTATTGGCAGTAGCTTTTTTGGTTTTACCTTTGGCGGTTATGGCTGATAGCGATGATTGTATGGGCAATATGATGGGTAATTGGAGCTATTTTGGTTTTGGCTGGATTTTTATGATTATTTTTTGGGCTATCGTCATTGTGGGAATTATCGCTTTGATTAAACTGCTAATTAATCAATCAAGCGACCGACCAGACGGCAATCATGCCTTAGATATTTTAAAAGAACGTTATGCCAAGGGCGAAATAAGTCAAAAGGAATTTGAACAAAGAAAAAAAGACATCAATTAATTAATATTTAAAAGTATGGACAAAAAATTAAATGCTTTATCTCTGGGTTATGCTGGAGCTATTCTATCGGCAATTTGTATGTTATTGTTGGGAGTTTTGGGTAATTTGGGATTTTACAACGGCGCGGTTGAAAGGATGCAACAGTGGCATCTTTTCTTTTCTTTAAGCGTACTGGGAATTATCGGCGGAATAATTGAGGCGGCGGTGATCAGCTTTGTCACTATGTATTTGTTTGGTTGGATTTATAATCAATTCAACAAAAACTAAATTAAACTTTTAAAATTAATAAACTATATGCGTTTATGCAAATTATAGGTATTATTTTAATTTTGGCCGTTATCGGACTTTATATCCTGTGGCTTTGGTATGCTAAAAATCAACGTGGAGCGGATGCTAAAATAAAAAACAATATTCAGGTTTTTGATATTTTGGTTAAAGGCGTTTATTCGCCCGGCGTAATCAAAGCCAAACTTGATAAGCCAATCCGGATTAATTTTCGGCGCGAAGAATCAAGCGAATGTTCACGTTTTGTCAACTTTCCAGATTTTAAAATCAGGAAAGAATTGCCGGAAGACAAAACAGTGACGATTGATATCGTTGCTGATAAGCCGGGAGTGTTTATCTTCACTTGCGATATGAGTATGTACCAAGGAAAATTAATTATTGAATAGTCTAATCAAATGAGCAAAAATGAGAAAAAACAATATAATATTACGGGCATGCATTGCGCCAGTTGCGCTTTGACGATTGAAAATAATTTAAGCGGTTTAAGCGGTGTCAAAAGCGCCAATGTTAACTTTGCCACCCAAAAAGCGACAGTGGAATATGATAGTGACGACTGTGATGATAAAAAGGTGATTCAAACAGTCCGATCTGCCGGTTACGAAGCAAAAGTAGTAGCAGTTGATGATGAGGCAATAGACCACAATCAGCAAGCGCGCGAGCAAGAGATTAAAAAAGAAAGAAATTTATTTATTTTAAGCTTGGTTTTATCAATTCCGGTTCTGGCGTTGTCGATGATTCTGCGCGATATGTCAAATATCAGCCGGATGACTCAATCGCTTTTAGCCGGAGTAGTCCAATTTTATATCGGCTGGCGGTTTTATCGAGGCGCTTATTATGCTTTTAAAAACAAAACCGCCAATATGGATACTTTGATTGCGGTCGGCACTTCAGCTGCCTATTTCTATAGTTTGACCACCACCTATTTAATAAACGGAGAAGTGTTTTTTGAAACTTCGGCTTTGCTTATCACTTTTGTGATTTTGGGCAAATGGCTGGAAGCGCGCGCCAAAGGCAAAGCCGGCGAAGCGATTAAAAAATTATTGGGACTGCAAGCCAAGACAGCCAGAATTATCAAGAACGGCCAAGAGATTGATGTGCCGATTAAGGAAGTCCAAGTCGGCGATATTGTCATAGTCCGGCCGGGCGAGAAAGTGCCGGTAGACGGCGAGGTGACAGACGGTCATTCCAGCGTGGATGAATCAATGATTTCCGGTGAAAGCATTCCAATTGAAAAATCAGCCAGTGACTTCGTTGTCGGCGCAACCATCAATAAAACCGGCAGTTTTAAATTTAAAACCACTAAGATAGGTAAAGACACGGTGCTGTCGCAAATTATCAAGGTGGTAGAGGATGCTCAAGGGTCAAAGGCGCCGATTCAAAAATTTGCCGATACTATTTCCAGTTATTTTGTGCCGACTGTGGTGGCAATCGCTTTAATCGCCTTTATTAGTTGGTATTTTTTGTTTTTGTCGCCTTTTGTCACTGCTCTTTTGGTTTTTACAGCGGTACTGGTAATTGCCTGTCCTTGCGCTTTGGGACTGGCCACGCCGACCGCGATTATTGTTGGCACGGGCAAGGGCGCGGAAAATGGCATTTTGATTAAAGGTGGCGAACCATTAGAAATTGCCAATAAAATTCAGGCGATTATTTTTGATAAAACCGGCACTTTGACCGAGGGTAAGCCGGTCGTCACCGATATTATTGAAACACAATATTTATCGGTTGCGACAGATAAAGGGCAAAATGAAATTTTGTTATTGGCCGCTTCGCTGGAAAACAGCTCAGAACATCCGCTTGCCGAAGCTATTATAAAAAAAGCCAAAGAAAAGGAATTGAAGCTTTTGGAAGTAAATGATTTCAGAGCCGTGGTTGGTCACGGTGTCAGTGGTAAAATTAATGGCCGGCAAATATTGGTCGGCACGGAAAAATTAATGGATCAGTTAAAAATCAACACTCCTGAAGGTATTAAAAAACAAAAAAGAGAACTGGAAGAAGAAGGCAAAACCGTGATGATAGTTGCCGCTGGCGATAATATTTTTGGTCTAATAGCGGTCGCTGATACATTAAAAAAGAATTCTCCGGAAGCGATAAAGAAGCTGTGTGAAATGAAGATTAAAACCATTATGATTACCGGCGATAATTTGCGAACGGCGCAAGCTATTGCCAAACAAGTCGGCATTGAACAAATTTTAGCGGAAGTCCTGCCCGAGGACAAGGCCAATGAGGTGAAAAAACTCCAACAACAGGGTCTGAAAGTCGCTATGGTAGGTGATGGCATTAATGACGCTCCGGCTTTGGCTCAAGCTGATTTAGGAATCGCTATGGGCGGCGGGACTGATATTGCGATTGAAACCGGCGGCATTATTCTGGTGAAAGACGATTTATCGGATGTGGTAAATTCAATCAAACTTAGTCGTCAGACTATGAGCAAAATTAAGCAGAATATGTTTTGGGCCTTGTTTTACAACAGTGTCGGCATCCCAATTGCCTTTTTAGGATTACTCCGAGCCGAATTCGCTGGATTAGCTATGGCGCTTTCCAGTGTATCGGTAGTGATAAATTCATTGCTACTCAAACGCAAAAAACTAAAATAAAGATATTATTTACAAGGAGCAATTAGAAGAACAGAACTTCACAAATTGTCAACAAAAGCTTGACAATTTGTTTAGTTCTGGATGGCTCGTCAATCCTGCGCCAGCTCGGATTGGCTAATAATTTTGCTTTGTTGCTCAACTAGCCACCTGTTTAATTCCCTCGCTCTCAACTATATAAAAATAAAAACACCTCAAATATTATTGGGGCGTTTTATTTTTAAGGGCTGTATTTTAAAAATAGCTCAAACACATTTCGCCACCTGCGGCAACAAGAAAACCCCCCTACAAAAATTAGGAAAGACAACAGAGCCACACTGCTGACAATTTCAAGTTTTTCTTTGGCGGGTTGTTCTAATGAGAAAAAATAAATTCTCCAAGTATAAACATTAAAAAAGCGAGACCATATAACACTGCTAAGTATTTACAAACTAACCACTCTTTATGCTTGATGATGGTATAGATTCCAATAATAAAAGATAACAGACCAGCAAGATTAAAAGTGAGATTAAGAGCGACATTAAGTATTAAAAATAAGGGATTATCAGCAATGACAGCAGGATCTCCTCCTATGGTAATGACGAAAATGAGCGAAAGCACCATTGATATAACTAAGGCGATACCAAATCCCACTGATCATTTACCTAAACCAGATTGTGGCATAAAATTAATTAATCATTTATAAACAAACTATGAAGAAGGACAAAAAGTACAGTGTTTACGCCTATGATGATGGATAAAAAAACCAAAACAGAACGCTCTTTATATTTCCTAACCGCCAATATTCCGGTGATTAAAGCAACGATGCTTGCCGGAAATGCAACAGCTACTGTCACATCCCACCAGTGGTCGTCAAAATTAAGTATTTTAAATATCAAAACAAGCACACAAGAAATGGCAATTGCTATTAAGAAAAAGGTGTTCAATCCTACTGACCATTTACCTAATTTAGTTTTTGGCACAGATTATCCTTTCCTCTGGTTAATTAATAATTTTTCGACTTTATAATTAAAAATTTTCAGCCAAAATTCCTTACGATTTGGTCGCCGCCTGTAGTGGCGAAGCCCGAAAAAGTTTGATATTGGTGCCCTCAGCAGGAATCGAACCTGCATTTTGGGTTCCGGAAACCCACGTTCTATCCGTTGAACTATGAGGACGATTTTACTTTGGGTTTCACCGTCTGGTCAATAGGAATTTCACTTTTCACAATTTGCTCCCGCTAGGATTCGAACCTGCTGTCCTGGTCAGTGCTGACTGCTCCTAGCCGTCGCAGTCATCGACGCTCACTGCGTCGCTCCGCTTCTGGTTCGCTTCTGCCCGTCGCAGTCATCACTGTCGTTATGTTTACATCGGTGTTTTTTTTATCTAAAACGTCCGAGGCAGGATTCGAACCTGCGACCCACAGCTTAGAAGGCTGTTGCTCTATCCACTGAGCTACTCGGACATGTTGGGATAAAATGGTGTGTGACGATGCCTTCGGGTATCTGCTACCCATTCGCCTCTGGCGGAAGCTACTTAAGACATAGTATAAAAATAGTTTCACCTTCAAAAAATATAGCATATTTTTTGCTAAAAGTCAATCCTAAGAGCGATTGATTTTATGTATATTATTTGTTAATATAGTCCAGTATGAGAAAAATAACAGTAATTGGCGGAGGGACAGGCACATATACTTTACTCAAAGGATTGAAGTATTATGATGTTGATTTGACAGCCATTGTCACGACTGCTGATAGTGGTGGCAGTTCTGGCCAGCTTCGGGATGAATTTGGTGTCTTGCCCCCAGGTGACTTGAGGCGGTGTTTAGTCGCTTTATCAGAAAAGCGAGGCGATGTTTGGCGACAAATCTTTGAATACCGTTTTAATGGTGAGCAAGAGAAAAATAATCTTGGCAATTTGATTATCACCGCTCTAGTCAAGCTGACTGGTGATTTACCCCGAGCCATTGATGTGGTGTCAGATCTTCTGGAAGTAAATGGCCGGGTACTACCAGCCACTCTAGATAATGTCCATCTGTGTGCTAAGCTGGAAGACGGTCAGATAGTCGTCGGCGAGTCAAATATTGATATCCCAAAGCATAATTCAAAGCTGAAGATAAGAGAGGTTTATTTGGAGCCCCAAGCTCACGCTTACAAAGATGCGACCAAGGCAATTATGAATTCAGACCTAGTGATTATGGGGCCGGGAGATTTGTACACTAGCATTATTCCTAATTTGTTGGTTGAGGGAATACCTCAAGCGCTCAAAGCCACTTCGGCCAAAGTATATTATGTCTGCAATGTGATGACTAAGCACGGCGAGACAAGTGGGTTTACAGCCAAGGATTTTATTTTGGAAATTCAGAAATATTCCGGTCATGTTTTAGATGGTGTGATCTGCAATTCCAAAGAGCCATCACCGGAATTGGCAGAAATTTACAGCCAAGAGCAGTCATATTTTGTTAGACCAAATGTGCAAGGCGACAGTAAGAAGGTAATTAAAGAAGATTTAATTGAGGAAAATCCCGAGGCCTACGAAAAGGGTAAGAAGCGACCATTGATTAGGCACGATAGTAAAAAACTTGCTAAGATTATAGTAACTATTTAATTGGTATTGTCAGTTGACTATATGGGTTTTTTTGTTATAATTTTAGAAACTAAGTATTTTATAAATTTCAATAATTTAACTTTCAACTTTTTATCCCATGGAATATAGCAAAGCTATTCCACAGGGTAAACTTTCTAACTAATCCTAAGTAACTGATAATTAAAAACTAATCAACTAATTCTTATGATAGACGCAATAAAAAAACGACGATCAATCAGACAATATTTAAATGAGGAAATTCTTGACGACAAGCTCAAAGAGATTTTGACCTCGGCTATGTACGCGCCGTCTGCCAATGCGATTTATCCTTGGGAGTTGGTCGTGGTGAGGAATCTAGAGACCAAAGAAGAGTTATCAAAGACCACGCCTTGGTCTAGTCACGTCAAAGATGCCAGTGTAGTTATTGTAGTTGTTGGTGATCCAGAAAAAAGCAGTGATTGGGTGGAAGATTGTTCAATTGTTGCTACCCATCTTTGGCTTGAGATAGTAAACCAAGGTTTTGGCAGTTGTTGGACTCAAATCCGTGGTAATGATACCGCTGAAAAACAGGTCAAGGAGATTCTTAGTATTCCAGATGATTTGACAGTTTTATGTCTGATGCCGATTGGCGTGCCAGCCAAGGATATGCCAGAACACAGTGAGGACAATTTTGATATTTCAAAGGTGAAGAATGAAAAGTATAAGTAGTAATTAGCGTACACTGCGACGGGTATGTTTGTTAAATTAATTGCAGTTCAGGATAGAATTCAAGCTAGTGCCTTGACAAAATATTATATATGTGATATAATTAAATAGTACAAACAAGCGAGCAGGAGGATATGGAATGCAACGTAGGCTTTTTTGGATTTATAAAGTTAGTGATGGAAAGGTGGCTCATCATTCGCCAATTAGGGCGTTTGAAGCGGAGCAAGCCGTAGGTTGCTTCGTTAGTTTAGTTATCAAACAGGGCTGGCGAAAAGGAGAGTTTTTTGCCAGCAAAGTCGGACCAGAGACAGCTGGAGAAACCAGCGCAATGGAGACAGTAGAAACGCCTCATCAAACCGACTTCGGTTTTTCTACGGCCTACTACCTATTGTAGGCCGTTTTTTTCTTGTTTTTTTCTTGTCTGTTTTTTATAATCAAGCTATAATTAGTACCAGTTAATTATTTATCAATAAAAAATCTATGGCAAAGAAAAAATCTATTATTAATCAAGTGATGAAGACAAAAGATTGGGTCATGTTGACTGTTTTGATTTTGGTCGCAGCCGGATGCTGGATGTGGGTTCTCAATGCTTATGGCGAGTCGTTGGATTATCAAGGTTTTGTGGCCGGGGCTCAAAGCATTAGATAGACATTTTATCCAACCGCTCGAGAGCAACTGGGTTGACAAAAAAACATAGATAGTATAAGATAAAAGTGTATTAATAAAGACGTTTTTCTTGGTCTTCGCTAGTCTTTCAGGCGAAACACTCGGAGATACGTGTCAACCAAAATTATGATAGACAAAAAAAAGAAAGCGCAGATTATTAAAAAATTTGCTGCTCATGAAAATGACACTGGGTCGTCAGAAGTTCAGATTGCTCTGCTGTCAGAAGAGATCAAAAATTTAACTGATCACTTGAAAACTCACAAAAAGGATTTTTCTTCACGACGCGGACTGTTGCGTAAAGTATCAGAACGCCGAAAGCTTCTTAAATATCTAGAGAAAGACAATCTTGAAAGTTTTGAAGATCTGGTAAAAAAATTGAAAATAAAAATAGTGAAGAAGATTAGTCCGGTTGAAGAGATATTAGAGGAAGAAATTGTGCAAGAAAAGGTTCCAAAACAAAAACCCTTAAATCAATAAATAAGGCAGGCCTTGGCCTGTTTTTAATTTAGATTATTTATGTTTAAGTACAAAAACCAGCGTGTCGGAGTGTTCATTGATGTTTCCAATATGTACCATAGCGCCAAGAATCTTTATGGCGCCAGAATTAATTTCAAGGAAATCTTGAAGACTGTCGTTGATGGTCGGCAGTTAATCCGAGCGATTGCATATGTAATCAAATCCAACAATAATGAAGAAGATAGCTTTTTTGATGCGTTGGAAAAATCCGGTTTTGAACTTAAAGTCAAGGATCTGCAAATATTTGCCGGTGGAGCCAAGAAGGCTGATTGGGATGTTGGTTTGGCAATTGATGCTATTAGTATGTCTGACCGGTTAGATAGCGTTATTATTGTTTCAGGTGACGGCGATTATGTGCCACTAGTAAAATATTTAAGAATCAATAAGGGCTGTATGGTGGAAGTGGCTGCCTTTGGCAAGACAACATCAGCCAAGCTGATTGAAATTTCTGATGATTTTCTTGATTTGGCGTCTGATCGAAAATATCTAATAAAAATTAAATAATAAACATTAAATTGGTTGTTAAGTAAGTGTTTATTTGAAGGTAATTGGGTTTTAAGTTAGAGATGATTATAAAATTATCTCTATAGAATCCAGCTATATTCAAATACAATACTTCTGGCCAATTTAAGCAGGAAAGGAAAACACACATGTTTCAACCAAAAGTTTTTGAAACAGAATTCGCTGGCAAAAAGCTTAAAGTAGAAGTGGGTAAATTGGCCAATCAATCAAATGGTTCATGTCTCGTCAGCTACGGTGATACTACTGTTCTGGCAACCGCAGTCATGGACAAAGAGCCAAGAGTAGGAATTGACTTTTTCCCGCTTCAAGTGGAAGTGAGAGAGAAGATGTATGCCGCTGGTAAAATCAAAGGGTCACGATTTATTAAGCGAGAAGGCCGACCGACTGATCGGGCGGTTTTAGATGCTAGGATGATTGATCGTGGTATTAGACCACTGTTTAACCAAGCCATTAGAAATGAAGTTCAGGTAGTGATTACTACCATGTCTTATGACGGCGAAAATCTGCCAGATGTTTTGGCAATTACGGCCGGATCTTTGGCGCTTCATATTTCAGACATTCCTTGGCACGGACCGCTAGTCGGTATTTGTGTTGGGCGTGTTGATGGTCAGCTGGTGATCAATCCGACGATGAGTGAGCTGGAGCAGTCTGATTTGAAGTTGATATTTTCTGTCACCGGTGAGAAGGTGGTGATGATTGACGCTGAAGCAACTGAAGTTCCTGAAGAAGATGTGGTCAAGGCTTTTGAGTTTGGTATTTCTAAAATTCAACCACTGATAAAATTTATTGAATCTATCAAGACAGAGGTTGGCAAGGAAAAACTTGATGAGAATATATTTATTGAAGCAGCTAACGCCGGCGGTGACGTGTCACTGGCTGATAAACAATCAGCCCATGAGACAGCCAAGAAGTATTTTGCACCCCAGCTTGATAAATATCTTTTCAATCAGCCCAAGGGCACCAAGCGTGAGCGAAAGGAAGTTGCCAAGGCGCTCCTAAATGAATATCTTAATACATTAGATAAGGAAAGCACCAGTCAAGAGATTATCAGCTATATCAAGGATAATTTTGAAAGTTACTTGGAAGGCGAAGTGACACGGGCGATCTTGGAGAAAGATTTGCGAGTTGATGGCCGAGCGCTTAATCAAATCAGACCGCTTAGCTCGGAAGTCGGCGTGTTGCCCCGGACTCACGGGACAGGATTATTTAATCGCGGTGAAACTCAAGTTTTGACTGTCACAACACTAGGTGCCCCAGGCGATGTCCAGCTAATGGATGAAATGACTGAAA
>CAYLUK010000031.1:0-12375 GCA_964386875.1 uncultured Gammaproteobacteria bacterium | reverse complement strand
CCAAGATACTATGGCTAAAAACAAAAAATCCTCCCAACACAAAAATTGGCAGGAAAATGGATATGATTATGACTTTGTGTGCCATACGCATGATATTATTTATCTTGGTGATATTATATCATTTACAGATAAAAAACAAAACCCCGAGCAGAATCTCGGGGTTGGATAAAAATCACATTATAAACAAATTACTGAACAATCAGCTGGCCGAACATACCTTGAGCTCGATGATTGCCCACACTGCAATAATATTCAAACACGCCGGCTGTGTCAGCGACAAATTCCACGCTGGTAGAATCGCCGGTATTAACCTGATTAGTGGCGGCGTTAAATTTATCTACTACCCAATCATGAAATCCCGACTCGCTAGTAAAATTAATTCGAACAGTGTCACCCACATTGACAATAATCTCCTCCATAGAAAAAACAAAATTCCGGCCGGAGATGTCAAACACCTTAACCCCAAACTGACCATTATTGTCAGCCGGTGATTGATTGGTATTATTGTTGAAATTTATGTTTGACGCCGGAACATCAGTATTTTGATCAGCCGGCTGATTGATATCGCCGATATCCACTGGCGACGAATTATTATTTTTGTAATCATTCTGATAATTATAAAAAATGACGGCACCAAACACCACCGCGACGATAATAAACAACCAAATTATTAATTTATTCATAATATTTTTTATATTTATTACATTTAAATACTTGCTCAAGCATAATTACTATCTTATATAGTATAAAGAATAAAAAAATGGCTGTCAAGAAATCCAATTGTCAAAAAAATCTAATGTCCACTTATTGTTAATTGGAAGATTCTATAAAACCAAAAAAACAGGACGCCCGCCGCATCCTGTTTTTAAATAAAATTATATTCCTTTTTATCTAGCCACTGAAATCTCACTGCTGTTTTCCGACTCGCAAGCGCGGACAGTCAAAATTCCGGTGGCATCGCGCTGAAGCGTATAGCCGGTTATGGCAGAAGTCCATGTGCCGGAGCCATTAGGGCTGACCGGAACATCGGCGACATATCCTTCTGTCACCAGTCCGGCCAAATTGACGCAATTTATATCAGCGGTAACACCAGTATCGCAATAGGCATTCTGGTCATCACAACCAGTTGCGGTCGCGCCATCAACAATCATATAGACTTCGCCGGCAGTTATACTGGAAACAGCCGAGATGTACGATCCGCCATTATCCACCTGATCCACCTTAATCGCGCTTAACAACGCTGTAATATCAGACCACCGGCTTGAATCCCGGGCGTCTTGAAAACGAGTCAAGGGATCAAGAGCGACAAACACCACCGCTGCCAAAATGGCAATAATGGCGATGACGATAAGAAGTTCAATGAGAGTAAAACCTCCGATTACCTTTGACGACCGACCTTTGACATTTGACACTTGATTGTTAACTTTTTGCATAAGTTTGATAAGTTTATTACTTTTTTATATTATAAATAACTAATAGCTGATAAACCTGTTTATATTATATCAAATTTTTATATTTTACTCCACCGCTTCAATCGGCTTATCCAAATAAACAGTCACTTCAGCGGTCAACAAATAAACACCGTCATTATCAGTCGGTTCAAGTATTGTCGACTTAATATTGCTCAAAGAAAAATCAACTTTATTTTTATTCAACTTATCAAACGCGGACAAAAACAACTTGTCAGCATCACTGCCGTCATAAATCAGCCAGCTTGAAACAACAGGCGAAATCAGCTCACCGCCGTCAAAATACGACGACACCACCGGTTCCGGCCACAATTTCTCATCGGCCTTGAGCCGAGAGTCGACCTCCTCCTTGGACAAAACAAACGTGCTTTCATAATCACCTGCCACGGCCTTAGTTGTCTCAAGCAACCGGCCTCGGATCCGGTCACTGGCATATTCAGTTGATTTAATCGCCACCGGCACTGTCAGCTCAATGGTTTGCATTTGCGAGTATAAAGCTGTCCCCTGCTCTTTATCCTGTTGGCGCATTGACCGGTCATAATTGCGATAGAAATAAGCGCCGACAATCGCCACCAAACCAAAGATAATAATCAACGCCAAAATCACCACCTGACTGATACTGCGTTTCTTTTCAATATTGCCACTCATTATATCCTCAACACTCCGGTTACTGATTACTTTTTCACCCTTGGCTGATTTGCCTTTTGATTTGATAATTCGACGCCTAATAGAAATAAATGGATCGCGCTGGGCCCACTTCTTCTCAACACCTCGAAGCGCTAGACCGATTGCTTCTAGATATAACAAACTGGCTTTTTTGCTACGCAGAGCAGGTCTACCCACCGCCACTGGCCAAGCTAAATTATCAGACAAATATTTCTCCAAACCGCCCAGCCGAGCTGTACCACCGATTAAATAAACTTCTTTGACTTCAGCTTGGCTCTTGTCTTGCCAATATTTGATAAATGATGCAATGTCTTTTAAAATCGGTTCAAATGATTTGATAATAATATTGGCCAGCTTATCACCCTTAGTAATGTTGGCCGACTGTTTCTGCTTTTCTGCTTCGTTAATTTCTATTTTTAATTCAATGGCAATCTGTTTGGTTAAATAGTTACCCGCCTTATTAATGCTGGCTGAATAACGCAAACCAAATTTATCAAAAATTGCGATACTGGAACTGGCGGCGCCAATATCAATAACACAGATTGGATCTTTGGGTGGCTTGCTCATTAATCCGCGAAAAGACGCCAAAGTTTCAATATCAAACAATTTCACTTTCAATTTGGCGGCCTTGAAAAAGTCATTCCAAGACAAAACCATTTTTTTGCTGGCGGCAATTATTAAAATTTCTTCTTTATTTTTTTCTCGCGATAAAACCTTAAATGAATAAATCGTGTCATCCTGATCAAGCGGGATGATTTTCTTTACTTCTTCAGCCACTACTTCCTGTCGGTCGGATGAATAAATTCTTTTATCTGATTGAAAAGTAAAAACATGGGTAAAAATCTGTGATTCGGACAAGCCAAAAATCGCCGAACGATTTTTGATCGGCCTTGGCTTGGCTTTTTGATACAATTTATTAATCGCTTCAATCAGCCGCTTTTCATCTTTGACTCGGCCATTGTTGATAATGCCATCCGGCAGTTCCGATCGGCTAATGTTTTTGATGACAACCACGCCGGCATTTTTTGTTAACTGAACCGCCTCAATAGAATTTTCATCAATATCCAAACCGACGACTTCTTTTTTTATAAAACCAAACATAAAAATATTTAAGATTGTAGATTTAGGATTTAAGATTTGACGACTTCCTTGCAACCACTATAATAGAAATTATCTCATTAGTTTCTTGTTTGAATGACATAACTAATTATTCTTTTAATAATCTACTTTCAACAATTAATTCAAGCCAAAAATCTGATTCGTCAGCCTATAACTCGTCCAGCAGTCGTCTTTGGTAAGGCATCAATCAATTTGATTATTCTTAAAACATAAAGCTTGGTGCGTATTTTAAATTTCTCCTTATTCATTAAATTTAAAATCTTAAATCATCAATCAGAAAGCTCTTGCCAAGAAGTAATAGTAATAACAACGCCCGTGGTAACACTTTCAGTAAATGAAATATTGGCTTCTATTTTTTTGTTGTACTGACCAACGGTTCCAGTGACTGTAAAAATTCTGGTGCTACCGACACCAGCTACACTTATTATACATGATCCGTCGCCCAAATTCAATGAACCGCCACTATATCCGGAGTCAAAACGAAAACGCCTTAGACCTTCCTCCATACAGCCGTCAGCAACCGAGAAAGCTTCAGCGCCCTGCTGTGAATAATATCCCAGCTCAAGCTCGCCCAAACCCATAATTGAAGCAGAATAAGCGACAAGCAGTGACGCGGTCGCAATAATAACAATCGTCAGTAAAGCGACAATGCCATCTTGGGATTGAAGATTTAAGATTTTTAATTTTGGATTTATTTTATTTGGATTCATAAATAATATTTGGATTGTAAATTCTAAATCATAAATCGTAAATTTACAATCATAAATTAATTACTGCCGTAAGCTGACTGTAGTTTCCAGCTCTTGCGAATGCTCAAATTCCTTATCACCGCTCGGATTATCATATTCAATCGTCATTCTGATTTTAATGTTTGGTGCTTCGCCAGCCGGAGTCAGATCAAAAAAAACCAGATTAGTCACCTTGACTTCATTGGTGGTAATCGCCACCGGACCGGACACGCCTTCAGTAATCTGTAAAATCCCGTCATCAGCGTCAAGACTGATAATGGTCGGATTTTTGCCAGCGTCGGTCATAGATAATGAAAGAGATCCCGGATCACTGCCAAAGGTGGAGATGCCAGTATTGACGCCAATGGCTGATTGGATCTTTTGAGTAATCGTCGTCAAAGCGACTCTGGCGTTTGCCTGAACTTCTTGAATGACATAAGTTTTATTACGCGAATTACTGACCGAAACACTGAAAGTGATAAAGCTAGTTAAAGCCACACCAATAATGGCGATGTAGATGAGCATCTCGATGAGGGTAAAACCATTTCGGGATTTAAGATTTAAAATTTTAGATTTTAGATTTGTTTTATTTGAATTCATAACTAAGTAAGTAATATTTAGATTGTAAATTTTAAATCATAAATCGTAAATTTACAATCATAAATTATTTGTAGTTTATTTTTATTTCCTGAAATATTGGCGTCTCGGCGCCATCGCCGGATAGCTCAGCTCGGTATTGCATCCACTGATTGCCATTTAAAGCGGTGGAAATCAGAGTTCCTAGTGGCTCGGTAAAATAAGTGCCGACGCCACCCCCGCCGTACCAACTGCCCCAAGCGCCCGGCGACCCGCCGGCATCAGGCGCCGATCTCGCTTGCAGTTGGATGTCGCAAGCCGGATCGCAAGCTGTCACATCTTCATCCCAAGAAATGACTTGAATTGGTGAAACATCACCCATATCATAAGCCGAGGATAGCACCCAGCCGGTCGTGGCATAGCCAGATGAGCCAACATCCTCGCCCCAGCTAATTTGCACCTCATCC
This sequence comes from uncultured Gammaproteobacteria bacterium, assembly GCA_964386875.1. GTDB lineage: Bacteria > Patescibacteriota > Patescibacteriia > 2-01-FULL-39-33 > 2-01-FULL-39-33 > CAYLUK01. The sequence continues at coordinate 7,350 of CAYLUK010000031.1, read as the reverse complement.
AAACTCACCTGCTGACTGCCATCACCGGTCAAAAACGCCTTGAACATTATTTTCTCGGTGGAAATGTTAAAGTCACCAATGTTGGCACTGACATCTATCGCCGTATTGTAATTACTACCGCCGGCCACAGTCCAGCTACCGCCATTCCAGTACTGCCAAGTAGAGCCGTCATCGTCTGACAGTTGATAATATATTTCCCCGCCGTTTTTAATCGCGGTTTCAGTAAATGAAGACCAAACATCAATGCCGGTAGCGGTGTAAGAAGCAGTCGGGTTGATAGCTGATGAGGCGGGATAGACGGCTGACCAAGAGCATCCTCCTTGAACTTGGCAGGACGACTGGTCGCCATAGACGTCACAAGCCGTCGCAATGCCGGAACAAGACCCGTTGCCACCAGACCAATTCAATTGGACATTATCATAACCAATAGTAAATGGACCGGTGTTGACGCCAGATGTTTCCACCCAAACCGCAATTTTCACATAATATGTGCCAGCGGTAGCTACTGACGATGAAACATCCAAGCTCGCTACCGATGTCCAGCCCGAAGTAGAGCTGATTTCACCTGAAGCCCACACTTGGCTGCCAATAATTGGCTCGCCAGAAGTAGAATCCACAAAAACATACAATTGAAAAGTGTTTGGCGTAGGATCATACCGGCTGATTAGCCAATCAAAATTAATGGTGGCGGTCGGACTGGCAACCGTGGTGACAAATGACTGTTGCCAATAACCGCCAAATTCGTCTCTTCGGCCGGAGGGAAAATTAATATTCACATAACCGCCGGGATTACCGCCACTGGCTTGACGGGCGCCAGTCACATTTTCTTCTCCGGTGCCCTGTCCCCAATCATTATATATCCAACCAATTATATTGGTGTTAAAATATGGATTGATAGTTGAGCCGGAACTACCACCATCAGACCAAGAACAACCGCCTTGGCTTTGGCAGGACGACTGATCGCCATAGACGTCGCAAGCCGTCGCAATGCCGGAACAAGAACCAGACCCTAACAGCCGAGCCACGCCAGCGGCCACTTCTATTTCACCCGCGTTGTAAGTATAATCACCGGCCGTGGTGAAGGGCCAAGCATAATATTTTGAACAGCTAAGTATAATTTCATCCAAACTCACCTGCTGACTGCCATCACCGGTCAAAAACGCCTTGAACATTATTTTCTCGGTGGAAATGTTAAAGTCACCAATGTTGGCACTGACATCTATCGCCGTATTGTAATTACTACCGCCGGCCACAGTCCAGCTACCGCCATTCCAGTACTGCCAAGTAGAGCCGTCATCGTCTGACAGTTGATAATATATTTCCCCGCCGTTTTTAATCGCGGTTTCAGTAAATGAAGACCAAACATCAATGCCGGTAGCGGTGTAAGAAGCAGTCGGGTTGATAGCTGATGAGGCGGGATAGACGGCTGACCAAGAGCATCCTCCTTGAACTTGGCAGGACGACTGGTCGCCATAGACGTCACAAGCCGTCGCAATGCCGGAACAAGACCCGTTGCCACCAGACCAATTCAATTGGACATTATCATAACCAATAGTAAATGGACCGGTGTTGACGCCAGATGTTTCCACCCAAACCGCAATTTTCACATAATATGTGCCAGCGGTAGCTACTGACGATGAAACATCCAAGCTCGCTACCGATGTCCAGCCCGAAGTAGAGCTGATTTCACCTGAAGCCCACACTTGGCTGCCAATAATTGGCTCGCCAGAAGTAGAATCCACAAAAACATACAATTGAAAAGTGTTTGGCGTAGGATCATACCGGCTGATTAGCCAATCAAAATTAATGGTGGCGGTCGGACTGGCAACCGTGGTGACAAATGACTGTTGCCAATAACCGCCAAATTCGTCTCTTCGGCCGGAGGGAAAATTAATATTCACATAACCGCCGGGATTACCGCCACTGGCTTGACGGGCGCCAGTCACATTTTCTTCTCCGGTGCCCTGTCCCCAATCATTATATATCCAACCAATTATATTGGTGTTAAAATATGGATTGATAGTTGAGCCGGAACTACCACCATCAGACCAAGAACAACCGCCTTGGCTTTGGCAGGACGACTGATCGCCATAGACGTCGCAAGCCGTCGCAATGCCGGAACAAGAACCAGACCCTAACAGCCGAGCCACGCCAGCGGCCACTTCTATTTCACCCGCGTTGTAAGTATAATCACCGGCCGTGGTGAAGGGCCAAATTTTACTGCCACAAGCGCCTCCACCAGCTGACATCAACTTCACTTCACCTGAAATACTACTTTCAATATTGCCATCATCGCTGTCGTATTTAGTCGAATCAGACCACTGACTTTGGCCAGTGCCGCCAGACCAATCTGTCTGGATCCAATCAATTGAGTCCCAATTGGAAATAATGGCAACTTTTTCTACTGTATTAGTGATAGATTCCCTAATTGTCCAGCTGACGCTGACACTTACCTTTTTACTATGAAGATCAATATAATTGCCTGGACAAGTCGTGATATTGTCAGTTCCGTCGCGACAAACATCTTCAAAAGTGATGGTACGAGTAAACTGGCCAATCGTCTCGTCGGTGCCTTCACCGTCAAATATCCACTCGCCGGTGCTAGTGGAAATCGCGCTTTGATTATAAATAATCTCGTTGAAGGCGCCACTTCGTATTGACCGCACCGCTTCAATCGCCTCTTGCGCCAAAGCCTCGGCTTGAGTGTGCTCCCCGCCCTGCTCCAAAGCGGTAAAACCGCCAATTGACAAGGCCACCATCGCTGAACCAATCAAAGCAAAAATAGCCATGGCAATAATGACTTCGATTAATCCTTGACCACTATGATTTAAGATTGTAGATTTATGATTGATGATTTCTTTATGTATTAATTTTCTTTAATTTTGCCTATACTATTGACGGAAAAACTATTACTGCCACTGACTGAATGAGTCAAAGTCATGGTGCCAGTATTGTCCGGCTCGCCAAAACCTTTGGAAAAATTAATATCCACATCTTGAGAGCCGGTCAAAATAAAATCAGTCGTGGAAAACGACAATGGATTATCAATAGCAAAAACCTGATCATAGCCGACCATACGAGTTGCGTATGACGAGCCTTGATACAAAGTGTAGCTATCATCACCAATTGGATCAATTTCAAAATAAACGCCATGGGTGGCGTCGTTGACTCTGGAAATACTCCGCTGACGAGCAATCCTCAAGGTTTGAACTATTTGGCTGTTTGTCTCATTAAGCTGACCTGACACTTGAAGTCCGCCATAAATTGGCACGGCCGCTCCAGCCAATATAATTGTAATTGCTATCACTACTAATAACTCCACTAATGTAAAACCTTTTTTTGATTTCGGATTGCAGATTTTAGATTGCAGATTTAATTCTTTACCACTCATAAAAACATATTTATTTTCCAAACAACTTTAAATATTATTTATCTAAAAAAATAAATCTTAAATTTTAAATTATCTGTCGCGCTAGCGTTGAATATTACCAGTTATTTGATAAATTGGTGTGATAATTGACAAAGCCAAAAACGCTACTGACAGTCCAATAATGAGTAGCAGCACCGGCTCAATAACGGTTGACAACGCTTTGGTTGAATTATCCACTTCCGTCTCATAAAAATTCGCCAAATAAAATAAATTTTCTTCTAACTTGCCTGATTTTTCGCCCACGCTGATCATCCGAGTGGTAATTATCGGATATAAATTAGAGGATTGTTCAAGCGAGCCGGCGAGCTTGCTACCTTTGGATACCCGCTTAACCACGCCGGACAAGCTTTTTTTAAAATAATAATTACTTATGGTATGAGCGGTGATGTCAAGCGCTTCGTCAATATTAAGTCCGCTTCGAAGCAAGGTGCCCAAAGTCCGATTAAATTTAGCCAAGTTGGAATAACAAACAATTTTTTTAACAATCGGCGTCTTAATAAGCAACCAATGCGTCGCCGGATGAGAAAACTTTTGTTTGACCAACCAAATAAAAAATAATACTACTGCCACAACACCAACTAACAGCCATATGCCCTGAGTCCGAATAAGATTGGACACCCAAATCAGCATCCTAGTGCTTAATGGCAGCTGCATTTTGAGTCCAACAAACAACGGCGTGATCTTAGGCAAAATAAAAAAAGCCATACCTAGTCCCAAAAGTGACGCAGCAACAATAACAATAATCGGATAAAACATCGCTCCTTTAATCTTAGCTGAAAGCTCTTTTTCTTTTTCTAAATGATTGGCGATATTGGACAGATTTTCCTCCAGAGTGCCAGACATTTCTCCGACTCTGGTAATATCAATAAAAAGGTTAGAAAATACCTTTGGACACCGAGCAAAAGAATTAGACAGAGATTGTCCAGCTTCAATAGACGACAAAACCTCACCCAAAACCTTTCTTAATTTTCCAGTTGACTGATCACGATTAATCTCAATTGACTCGGAAATTGTCAAGCCGGCTTTGAGCATCAAGCTTAAATTTTTGGCAAAAATCGCCATCTGAACCAAACTGATTCGACTGATTGAAATATTTAAATCCAAAATTGATTTTTTTTCCTTCATAACTTCTAATTTACAAATCTTACAAATTATTATTCAACATTCTATGAAATTTGACGCCAGTATTGAGAAAATTTGCTAAGATAGTAATTTAATATTTGTCACTTTTAAATAATGATTTATCTGATTTATAAACATTGAATTGAAACGCTGATTTATAGCGCAAATCTTAATTTTGCTCCGCGTCTTGGATCCGCGATTCCAGATTCGCGACTATTCCTTCGCCACCCTCAACACCTCATCAATAGTAGTCTGACCGCTTAAAACCTTGCCTAAACCGTCTTCCATCATTGTCGCCATACCTTCACTTTTGGCTGTCTTCATAATCTCATCACTTGAAGCATTTTTAATCACCAGTAGCCTTATTCCTTCCGACACTTCCAGCACTTCAAATATGCCAATCCGACCGATAAAGCCGGAATTACCACAAGATTTACAGCCCTTGCTATGATAGCAATGAATTTCTTTCTTACCCTTGAAAACTTTGGCAATTAATTCATCAGAAACCTTGCTTTTCAACTCGCTGTTTTTAATATAAATACTCTCCCGACATTTATCACACAACTGTCGGACCAGACGCTGAGCAACCACTATATTAATAGTCGAGGCGATTAAAAATGGCTCCACTCCCATATCAACCAGCCGAGGCAAAGCCGTCGGAGCATCATTGGTATGTAAAGTTGAAAGCACTAGATGGCCAGTCAAAGCGCTATTGACAGCAATACTGGCAGTTTCTTTGTCTCTAATCTCACCCACCATAATAATATCCGGATCTTGACGAACAATCGCCCGCAGTCCTTTGGCAAAAGTCAAATTGGTTTTGGTGTTGACTTGGATCTGACTGACACCATCAAGATCATATTCCACCGGATCTTCAATGGTAGAAATGTGGACTTCCGGCTTATTTAAAATCTTCATTATGGCATACAAGGTGGTGGTCTTGCCACTACCAGTCGGACCGGTGACCAAGATCATGCCATGAGGATTTTTTGACGCTTTCTTTACCTTCTTATGATTTTCACCAGTCAATCCCAAATCATCCAAAGAAAATTGTCTCCCCTTGGAAGATAATAGACGCATGACCACATTCTCACCTTCAACAATCGGCACGATTGAAACACGGATATCAATCTGATCTTCACCGACTGAAAACCGAAGCTTGCCGTCTTGGGCGGCTCGGTGTTCATCCGTCCTCATCTTGGATAAAATTTTTATCCTAGTCAAAAATAATTCAAACAAATCTTTAGACACATCCAGCACTTTGTGCATCACGCCGTCAATTCTAAATCTCACCACTACTTTGCTTCGCATTGGCTCAATATGAATGTCCGATGCTTTGTTGCGATAGCCATATTCAAGCAATGAATTGACCATTAAAACAATTTTTTCATCTCTTTGTTCTCGACCCAAAGATTCATCTTTAAGCTCATCTAAAATTCTAGTAAATTCATCTTGAACCGACCCACTATATAAAGCTAAGGCATTTTCCAAATCCATTTTGGTAACATAATATGGAGACACTTCTTCACCGGTCCGCTTCTCAATCAACTGGATAATCTCCAAATTATTCGGATTCGTCATGGCCAAGCTGATGCCACTTTTTGATCGGCCAAATACAATCATCTGCTGGCTTCTGGCGACGAGTTCTGGAACTAAATCAAGTAATTCCTCATCGATTTTTTCTCGCCGTAAATTTACAAAAGCAAAACCAAGCTCTTCAGCAATCAGCTGACCTAGCTGTTCATCTTTGATCAACTCATTATCAACCAAGACATCAGTGATGTCTTTTTTTTCATCTTTGGCTTGCTTGACTGCCAAATCAAAATCTGCCTTGGCGATCAGGCCTGAATCTACTAACAATTCTTTTAACTCCTCATTTGCTATATTCATTTGATCAAAATTATTTTTTTGAAGCTAAAACCTTAAAACCATCTTTCTTCGGCATTACCAAGTCTAGCAAAACCACATCTGACTTTTCTGATTTCATGGCGTTTTTACCTTCTAAATCCTGTCTTTTATAGCCACCAATCTTCAATAAAATTTGATTAACCTTTAAAATTTTACCGTTTAGACTAAGAAGCGCCAAACCATCATTCAAATTATCAAAAATTAAACCCAAATTTTCCAATAAATTGTCCTTTTTATATATTATACCACAAACAACAATAAAATTCATATCAAATATAATTTATAAAAAATACATAATTATGGTATAATTATCATATTAAATTAAAGATTCAAACTATGCTCAAATTCAAAAAGAAAAAGGAACTGGTCAAAGATATTCAATTCTTTCTTGACGCGCTGGGCGATGGCGTTTTTATAGTGGATCAACAGGGCACAATCGTCAAAACCAATAAAGCGGCCAGTGAAATATTGGGATTTGACCAATATGAGCTGTTGGGCCGGCTCTTTTTGTCGCCCTTGGGAGCAGTGGATGAAAGTGGCAACCCGATAGACAAAAAAAATGCTGCTCTGTTTGTCTCCCTCAAAGAAGGCAAAAAAATAAACAATGTCACCCGCCAATTCACCAAAAAGAACGGTGATTGGGTCTGGACTTCAATCACCACCACTCCGATTATTAAAAAAAGAAAAGTCATCGGCGGGATTGTGGTCTTCCGAGACATCTCGGCACAAAAACAACAGGAAGAATACCATCTGGATTTTGCCCATATTGCCAGCCACAGCTTAAGGGCTCCTTTGGGCAATGTGATGTGGGCGTTTGAATACTTTATGTCCGGCCGGCTCGGCCCACTAAGCAAAAAATACCAAGATTATGTCAATGACATTTACACCAA
>CAYLUK010000030.1:0-12725 GCA_964386875.1 uncultured Gammaproteobacteria bacterium | reverse complement strand
TTAAGCTTTATTACCATTTTTATGACCCAGACCAGAGGCGCAATCCTTGGCGTTTTGGGCGGGCTGTTTTTGCTGGCGATTTTGTCAATATTTAGAGGCGACAATAAAAAATATGTCAAACAAGCCGGAATGTTAGTGATGATTTTGATTATTTTGTTTTTAGTTTCAATTTACGCTTTTAAGGATGCGACTTTTATTAAAAGTAATGAAACTTTGAGTCGTCTGACTTCTATTTCCTATGACAACTATACGACCCGCAGTCGGCTGGTGGCTTGGGAAGCCGCAGTGAAGGGATTTAAAGACCGGCCGATTTTGGGCTGGGGGCCGGAAAATTATAATTATGCGTTCAGCAAATATTTTCCGCCGGAAATTTATGTGGATAGCGGATCACAGCTTTGGTTTGATAAGGCCCATAGCGTGTTGTTTGAATATTTGGTGACGACCGGTCTGGTGGGTGTAATCAATTATTTCGCCTTGTTGCTTTTGGTAATTTATTATCTGTTTAAGACCAAGAATTTAAAACGATTTGAAAGTAATGTTTTGATTGCGTTACTGGCGGGCTATACTTTTGCCAATATGTTTGTGTTTGATACCATTAATACTTATATTCTTTTCGCTTTAATACTTGCTTTTGTCAATAATATGGCGTTGGAGCGCGAGAGTAAGGCCAAGGATTATCAGCTTAATCCGGCCAGAGCCGTCGGGATAATCTTGATTTTAATTTTATTTATTTTTGTCGGTTTTCGGGCAAATTATGTCGGCATCAATTATAACAAGAAATTATATCAGGCAGAGCTGTTGTCTTCGGCCGGAGAATACCAGCAGGCCTATCCGGCTTATTTGGCGGCTTTGGACGGCAATAATAATTTCACTCGGTTTGAGATTACCAGATTTTTTGTGTTGTTTGTCGCCCAGTATGCCGACCAATTTAAGGATTATGAAGCCGATGCTATGTATAATGAAGCAATAGATAGAATTAACCGCAGTATTGCCGACGATCCTAATGATATTCGTCACTATTATAATCGCAATCAGCTGTATATCGGGTCGTTCAAATTTGACCAGTCGCGATTGGATCAGATCATTGAGTCCGGCCTCAAGCTGATTGAGCTTGGTCCGACCAGAGCTCACACTTACTACCAAATCGGTGAGGCGTATTTTCGACAGAAGGTCTATGACAAGGCGCTTGATAATTTCCAAATCGCCGTTGGCCTCAATCCCTGGGTAATAGACCCATATATTAATGTGCTAATCACCGCCATTATCACCGGTGATGAGCAATTGGAACAAGACAGTGAAGCCAATATTAGAGGCATTAAAGCTGATTTCTTAGAGCAGGAAAATACAATTTTGAGAATTATTCCGGTTTATCGGGCGGCCGGTCGGTATGAGCGGGTGATTACTGATTTGGAAAGATTAATCAAGCTTAATCCTGAAAAAATAGAATATTATTCCAGCTTGGCCATGGTTTATGCGGAATTGGGAGATAATGACAAAGCTGAGGAGGCAATCAGCCGGTTGTTGGGTCGAACTGACGAGCTTGACGCGTCAGTGGCTGAATTTATCGCTAAACTTCATGCTGGAACACTACTGAATAAGTAAATAAGTGATAACTCTTTATGAGATACAAAGTTACACTTGAGCAAGTATTTAAATATATTATCTGGTTGGGACTGGCAGTAGTGTTGTTTTCGCCACTTTATCTTAATCGCGGGTTATTTTTTCCTTATATTGTCACCAAAACAATCGCTTTTAATGTGGCGATTGAAATAATGCTGTTGGCTTATTTATTGTTGGCTTGGAAAAATAAAAAATATCAGATCAGAGTTAATCTGGTAGTTTTTTTATTCGCGGTTTATATTTTGCTGACTTTTGTCTCGTCGCTGTTGGGTGACAATTTTTATCGCAGTTTCTGGAGCAATAATGAGCGGAGTGAAGGGATTTTGCTTTTGCTTCATTTGTTTGTTCTGTTGGTGATTATGTCCGGTTTTTTGCGGCAGTTTCGGGATTGGTTGAAAGTATTTGATTTGTTTTTTTTGGCTAGTTTACTGCAAGGCTTTATTGCCTTGGGACAGTTTTGGGGGTTACCTTGGATTTTGGCTTCCAGCGGTGAACAACGTTTGGCCGGCACGATTGGCAATGCGGGTTATATGGCCGGCTATTTGATGTTTGCGATTTTTCTGGGCATATTTTTGATTGCCAAAAAGAAGCAAATTTATTGGAAGATATATTATCTGGCCGGTATTTTTTTGAGTATTTTTATTGTAATTTTTACCGAGACCAGAGGCGCATGGGTCGCTTTGGGACTTTGCGGTCTTGCGGTTATTGTTTATTTGCTGTTTTATTATTGGTCTCGCGCCTGGCTTAAGATTTTGGGAGTAACAATAATTATTTTAGCAATGGTGGCGCTACTGCTGTTGTGGGCCAACAAAAATTCAAGTTTTGTCGCCAATAATCGGATTTTAAATCGGATGACTGAAGTATCGCTCAATACCAGGACCGCTCAAAATCGCCTTATTGCCTGGCAATCAGCATATCTTGGTTTTAAAGATCGGCCGATACTCGGCTGGGGTTATGAAAATTATTATCAGCCCTTTGACAAATATTTTAATCCGAAAATTTATCGGCATGAGGGATCAGTGGTTTGGTTTGATCGCGCTCACAACCTTATTTTTGACCGGCTGGTCGCTGGTGGTATCTTGGGTTTAGGATCATATTTGGCGTTTTTGATATTACCGTTTTGTTATCTGTGGCGGTACTACTTTAAAAAAGCCGAGCATAAAAATAAATATTTTCTGCCAGTAGTATTCAGTTTGATTGCCTTGGCGTATTTTATTCAAAATCTTTTTATCTTTGAGGCCTTGGTTATCTATGTTCCACTATTTATGGTTTTGGCTTTTGTCGGCTTGTATGCGCCTTATTATCAAGTCAGGATTTTTGATCGTTTGAGCTTTAGGGTCGTGGTCGCTTTAATCTGGTTGGTCGCCATTATCCCGATTGTTTATCTGGTCAATGTCAAGCCACTACAAGCCAATATGGAACTGTTTAGTATTTTGGTTGGTAAAGACGCCAAAGTAGAGCAAAAGATAGATTTGTTTAAGTCACTTCTTGCTCGTGATACTTATGGCAACCAAGAATATCGCAAACAACTGCATTTCTTTTTGGAAGATTTTAAAAATGATCTGGACACCACAATCAAAAACAATCCCGAGCAAGTTGAAAAAATTATTAATCAATACAGCCCAACCATTATTGAACTATCCAATTTTACTAAAGCCCAAATTAATCGTCAGATTGAAGAAAACCCATATAGTGCCAGTAATTATCTGCTAGCAATGAAATATAATAATTTTGTTTTCACTCGGATTAAACGATTTGATATTTTGGCGGAAAATACAAAACTTTTTAATCAGGCTAAGACCTTGTCACCTAAACGCCAGCATATTTATTTTGAACTGGGCTATACCTATCTGCATTTGGCTCAAGCACTCAAAACCACCGGCCAAGATGATCTAGCTCAAGAAGCGTATCAAGTCGCCATTTCCCAATTTGAATTTGCCTTGTCGCTAAATGATCATAATTTTGAATCATATAAACAATTGATCTTCGCCAATATATTGGCCGGTTATAATGAGTCGGCGATAAATTTATATACTTTGGCAAAAAATACCGGTGTTGCCGTTAATGAAATAACAGTATTGTCACAGATAATCGCCACGGCCGAATTTGCCGACAACACTGAAATGATACAGTATTTTTCTGACAAACTGAAAAGTTCTAATCAAATTGATTAAAACTTATTATCAAATATTGCTAAGTTTTTTTACTAATTATTCAAATATTGTTCAAATGTTTTTTTGATCATCTGGCTGATAGTGAAATTTTGGCTGACAGTTGAATTGGCTTTTTGCGCCAGCTCATCGGCCAGGTCATGATTATCTAAAAGATATTTTATTTTTGAAGCCAAGTCTTCGGGGTTTTGCGACTGGGCTAACAATCCGTTTTCTCTGTCTTGAATCAGCTCGGGCACGCCACCGACTCTGGTCGCCACAATCGGCAGTCCAGCTGACATTGCTTCCATAATAGAATAAGGCAGGCCTTCTTTGACTGAAGCCGACACATAGATATCAAATGCCTTCAAATATCCGGAGGCATTTTCATGTTTGCCCAAAAGCAAGAAATGATTTTCCAGACTGTAATTGGTAATTAGATTTTTCAAATATTGTCGCAACTCGCCATCGCCGATTACGACCGAGACAATGTTGGGGTTTTGATCTACTAAGAGTCGAGTGGCTTCAATAAAATAATTCAAGCCCTTGTTGTTGTAGAAGTTGGCGATTGTGCCAATTAGCTTATGGTTTATAGCATATGGCTGATGGTTTTTTAGTAATTTTTTTCGTGCCTCTTCTTTAGGTAGAAAATCAATATCAGAATTAATGCCATTGTGGATAATTACTGAATCTTTAATTTTAATTTTATTTTTCTCGGCTGATTTCTTATCTGCAGCAGCGATAAAAATAATTTTGTCTTTGTATTTGGCAGTGAATTTTTCCGCCCACAGTAAGACCTTTTTTTTGAACTGGCTGATATTTTCGTTGAAGGCCCAGCCGTGGACAGTGTGGATATATATTGGCTTATAGCTTATAGCATATGGCTTATAGCGATAAAAAATGAAAGCTAAGGAGGCGACGATACTTGGTTTACTGCTGTTGGTGTGAATAATATCTGGTTTTATTTTTTTGTATATTTTTTTTAATTCAAAGATTGCCAACACATCTTTGATTGGTGAGATTTGTCTGACTAGGTGTTTGAGAATGACGACAGGTATATTTATTTGCGTTAGCTTGTTAACTAGCGCCTTGTCTGGATTGTCGCCGACAGCGACTGTTATTTCGTGATTTTTGGCCTCTGGGCTGGAACACAGCTCATAAACATACTTTTGGGCGCCACCCCACTCGGTTTGGGTGATAATGTATAAAATCTTCATTTTTTAATTGTTATTTTAACTAATTTAATTTTGGGGAATTATCACATAAAAAGAATAATTTGTCTTAAGATTTTTTCTTCCCCAGCATCCTCCTTTCCGCCAGAGGCGGACAAGTGGGTAAGGAAGGGGATTAATATGTTGACAAAATGGGTTAAAATATATAATAATATTAAGGTATATTCAATAATTTATCAAGTTTAATTGTTATGGAAAATCAAAAAATCGTGGTTATCGGCTTGGGCTATGTCGGCTTGCCATTAGCGGCGCTTTTGTCAACCAAACATCAAGTCACAGGTTTTGATATTAATGAATCTAGGGTTGATGAGTTATTGGCTGGCAGAGACTGGACAGGCGAGGTTGAGAATATTAAAAATTTCAAACTTGATTTTACGACTGATCCGTCCAAAATTCGCGAGGCTGATTTTGTGATTGTGACTGTGCCGACGCCGATAGACAACGCTAAAAATCCAGACTTGCGACCGGTTGAGGCGGCGACAAAAACTGTTGGTCAGAATTTAAAACTTGGAGCGATTGTGATTTATGAATCAACGGTTTATCCCGGCTGTACCCAAGAGATTTGTGTGCCGATTTTGGAGCGTGAGTCAGGACTCAAGCTGGGTGAGGGATTTAAGGTGGGTTATTCGCCGGAGCGGGTCAATCCGGGGGACAAGGAACACACGATTGATAAAATTGTTAAAGTGGTTTCCGGTAGTGATGATGAGACCTTGGACAAAGTTGCCCGGCTTTATGGCTCGGTGATTTCCGCCGGTATTTTTCGAGCTTCCGGCCTTAAAGTCGCTGAAGCCGCCAAGGTGATTGAAAATGTCAAACGAGATTTAAATATCGCGCTAGTCAATGAGCTGTCGCTTATTTTTGATAAAATTGGCATTGATACCAGAGAAGTGTTGGATGCGGCCAGTACGAAGTGGAATTTTAATGAGGGGAAATTTTTCCCCGGACTAGTCGGCGGTCATTGTATTGGTGTGGATCCATACTATTTGACTTATAAAGCAATCAAGCTTGGGTATCATCCCCAAGTCATCTTGGCTGGTCGGGCGACCAATGAACACATGACGCACCACGTGGCGGATTTGGTGGTGAAGTCTTTGGGTCATGCCGGCAAGGCGCTGAAAAACAGCAAGATTCTGGTCATGGGTCTGACTTTCAAAGAGAATGTGCCTGACACTAGAAACAGCAAGATTAAAGATGTGATTGCCGATTTAAAAAAGTTGGCTGTGGTGGTTTATGGTTATGAGCCACTATTGGAAAACGATGGTATTAAGCAAGAGTTTGGTGTTGAAAATGTTGATATTAATAATACTGATGAAAAATTTGACGCGGTGATTGTGTTCAGCCCTCATAATGAATTCAAAAGTATTTCGCTGGAAAGATTAAAAAGCAAAATGTCAGACAGTCCGGTACTAATGGATATTAAGCGGTTTTATGATAAAGAGGAGGCGGAAAGATTAGGATTTATTTATAAATCGCTTTAATGACAGAAAAAAAGAAAATTTTAATTTTTTCACTCGCTTATCACCCATTTGTCGGCGGAGCCGAGGTGGCGATTAAAGAAATTACTGATCGGTTGGCATCCGCCATAGGCGGACCAGCTTCTGGCTGTGATTTTCAGTTTGAAATGATCACGACCAATTTAGACGGCAAACAAAAAAGTGAAGAACAGCTTGGCAATGTAAAAGTGTATCGGGTTGGTAAGGGCAAGATTGATAAATATTTATTCCCTTGGTTGGCATACAAAAAAGCTAAAGAATTGCATCGGCAGAATAATTATAGCGTGATCTGGGCAATGATGGCCAATCAAGCTGGCTGGGCCGCGATGAAATTTAAGCGGAAATATCCGCGAACACAATTTTTGCTCACTTTGCAAGAGGGAGATAGCGAGTGGGATATAATGATTCGGACATTTTTAATTCGGCCAATCTACAAGGCCATATATCGTCGGGCAGATTATATTCAAGCGATTTCGTCTTTTCTGGCGAAGCGGGCGAGGAATTTGGGGGCGAAGTCACCGATTGAGGTTGTGCCAAATGGAATTGATATAAAATCTGAAATTAGAAATTCTAAATTTGAAACAAATTCAAATGATCAAAATATAAAACTGGTAATTACGGTGTCACGATTAGTCAAAAAGAACGGGGTTGAAGATTTAATAAGAGCAGTGCAAGATGTTGATGGTAAATTGTTGATTTTGGGTGATGGCGAGTTAAGAAATCAATTAACTAATTTAGTGAAAGAGTTGAAATTGCAAGATAAGGTTACTTTTTGGGGCGAAGTGAGTAATGAACAGGTTTATCAATATTTAAGTCAAGCCGATGTATTTGTCAGGCCGTCTTTGTCTGAAGGTTTGGGTAATGCGTTTTTAGAAGCAATGTCAATGAATGTGCCGGTGATTGCGACTGAAGTTGGTGGTATTCCTGATTTTATCAAAGATGGTGAGACGGGTTGGTTTTGCCAAGTTAAAGATTCTAAAAGTATTACGGAAAAGATTAATTATGTTTTAGATGAAAAAAATAGATTAGAAGTATTAAGAGTAATTGATAATGCTAAAAAATTAGTAGATGAAAAATATGATTGGGACAAGATTACTTCACAAATCCGAAATATTTTTTACAAGCTGTCAGGCGAAATCAAGTTTAAAAAAGGCAAGCTGATCAGTGGGATTGTATATCCGGAGATAATGCCAATTAAGAAGAATGAAACGGTGTTAAATATCGGTTGTGGCGATGGCGTTCAAGCAGTTATCTACGGTGGAAGTTATAGTAAAATGACCGGCGTGGATATTCAGTCGGAACGGCTGGAAATTGCCAAGAAGTTAATGGATTTTTATAACATCAATAATTTTGAGCCAGTGGTGGCTAATGTGGAACAGATTCCGCTTGAAGAAAAGTATGATAAAGTAATGGCGATAGATATTATTGAACATGTTCAAAATCCAGAGCAGGTTATTTATGAAGCCCGACGACTACTTCAAGACAATGGTCAATTGCTCATTACTTTTCCGGCGATGCATGACAAGTGGGAGAGCTTATTTAAATTTGCCGGCCGTAATATTTTAGGTCGGCCAGGCAAGACGATTAAAAGCGACGGCTGGAATCCGGACGAACATCAACGTGATTATTCTGTCAGCAAATGGATTGATTTGGTCGAGAGCGGGGGATTTATTCTTCAAAAGTCTCAAGCGACCACTATATTTCCACCATTGCATTATCTTGGTCTGCCACGGTTTTGGTTTTCTTGGGGGTGGCTCCACATAATTGATCGGTTTTTCTGCCGGCTACCGGGAGTAAAAAATTGCGGTCAAAGTTTAGTTTGTATTTTTAAAAAGAAAAAATAAGCCGTCATCCCGAGGGAGCGGAGCGACCGTGGAGATTCCGTGGAATCTTAATTTTACAGCGGGATTGCCACGTCGCTCCCGTTGGTCGCTCCTCGCAATGACGATTATTACTGTCGTCCTGAGCGTCTGTCCGCCTCTGGCTGGAGAGTGAGGGATTCCGTCGAAAACAAGCTGTCATTCCGAGCGAAGCGAGGGATCCCGTGGATCTCTATTTTAAAACTGGATTGCCACGTCGCCTTGAGGCTCCTCGTAATGACAGTAGTAACAATTTGTATCTAACTCACACTAATAAATTTTAATGAAAAATAGAAAAATTCTAATTGCCACTGGCATATATCCGCCGGATATTGGCGGGCCAGCCACTATCCTTGAAGCTCTGTCAGCAGAGTTGATTTCTCGTGGCTATGAGGTCGGGGTTTTGACATATTCTGATGTAAGTCGACAAGTTGATGATAAACCGTATGTGTATCGAGTAAAAAAAGGTAAATTTTATAGCCACTTAATATATTTTTTCAAAATGTTGACTCTGGCATTGTGGTGTGATCTTATTTATGTGACTGATACTTACAGTGTGGGTCGGTTTGCTTATTTGATGAAGAAAATTATTGGCAAGAAATATATTTTGCGGTTTGCCGGCGACAGCGCTTGGGAAATGGCAGTTGCCAGTGGCCAGACGACTGATTACATTGTTGATTTTGAAGATAATAAATATGATTTTAAGATTGAAGCCACAAAAGACAGACGGCGCAAGATTATGACTGGCGCTGATGGGGTAATTGCGGTCAGTAATTTTATGGCTGGTCTAGCAGAAAAGATTGGCGTAGGAAGACATAATATCAGAACTATTTATAATTCAATAGATTTTATAAACAATGATGTTGCAGTTGAAAAAGTCAGAGAAATTAGAAATAGATATGGCAATGACACTAAAATAATTGCCACAGCTTGCCGACTAATGCCATGGAAAGGTGTTGACGGCATTATCAGAATAATGAATAAGTTATTTTCAGAATTTGGTCGGGTCAATCTGTTGGTTTTGGGCGATGGTCCGGAGCTTGATAATTTGAAAGAATTGGCCAAAGCCAGTCAGGTAGATAAGCGAGTTCATTTCTTGGGCAAAATCAGTCACAATCAGGTCAGTGCTTATTATCAGGCAATAGATTTGTTTATCCTAAATACCAATTATGAGGGTCTAAGCCACACCTTGCTTGAAGTGATGAAAGCCGGCACGCCGGTAGTGGCGACAAATGTCGGCGGTAATCCCGAGCTGATTGCCAGCGGTCAAGACGGACTGCTGGTTGAATACAATAATGATGAGCAATTATTTTTGGCAGTGAAGAAAATATTGTCGGATAATGTGGTGGGCGACAATATGGTTAAAAGCGCCAATGAAAAACTCAAGAAATTTAATTGGGAAAATACAATTTTTGAAACAGTCAGATTAATCAATGAAATATAATGTCTAAAGTATTACTTATCAATCCACCATTTAATATCGCCAAAGAGAATTATGATAGCTCAATCTCGGTGGGGATTTTAAGTATTGCTTCATATTTGGATAGTCATGGCGTGAATTTAGAAATTATTGACGGTGCCAGGCAGAAAGATTATTTTGGACTAATTGAAGTGGCAGCCAAAGACGCCGAGTATGTCGGCTTATCAGTAATGACCACCCAAATTACCCACGCTTTGTCAATTAGCAAAATAATCAAGGTGGTAAATCCTAAATGCAAAATCATCTGGGGCGGATCGCATCCAACTTTTTTTACCAAAGAGACTGCCAGCCATGATGTGGTTGATGTGGTTTGTTTTGGCGAAGGTGAAGTTAGTTTTTATGAGCTGGTCAGTGGCAAAGAGCTGTCAGAAATTAATGGCATTGCTTATAAGAGCGGTGGCGAAATTAAAATCAATCCGGCAGTCGGTCTTCACAATCCAGCCCAGACCTCGCTGTTTAACTGGGAATTAATGCCCCAGCAGATTCTGGAGAATTTATATTTGATCCCGTCTTTGACCTCAAGGGGCTGTCCTCATCGCTGTACTTTTTGCATTAATGCAATTTTGAAAAATTGTTGGCGAGCGCGAACAGCCGAGCAAGTGCTAGATGATTTGAGGGTTATAAAAAGCAAGCCGTATTTTGCCGGCAAGAAACTGCGGTTTTGGGATGAGAACTTTTTTGTCAACATAACGCGGGCCAAAGAAATTATTGATGGTATGATTAGTCGTAATTTGATAATTCCCTGGGAGACCACGGTTCGAGCTGATTATATCCGGGATAATATGATTGATGACGTGTTTATGGCACGACTGAAAAGCTCTGGCTGTTATTTACTGTCATTTGGCGCAGAAAGTGGTAGTCCCAGGATTTTAAAGAAAATTAAAAAAGATATATCACCGGAGCAAATTTTGAATTCGGCCAAACTGTGTTTGAAGCATGGCATAATCCCGCAATATTCATTTATGATCGGAATGCCCGATGAGACCAAAGAGGATATGATGATGACCCTTGATTTGATTGATAAGCTAGTCAAGTTGGGAGATGAAGTTCAGATTTTAGGACCACAGGCATTTCGGCCATATCCTGGCTCGGAATTATATCAAGAGTGTCTTGATGCTGGCTGGCAAGCGCCGAAAACTTTGGAGGATTGGGCGCATCTAGTTGAAAATGAATTGAGCTATCTGACAGTTCAGAATTTTCCTTGGGTCAAGAACAAGGATTTTGTGGAATCAATGGAGGCTTATGTCCGGTTTGGGGCGATGAGCTTCAAAAGCGCCATGGGTTCAAGTGTTAGCGTTCAAAGATTTCTTAAGGCCGGTTTTGTGTTGCTGTGCCAGTTGCGTTGGAAATTAAAGTTTTTCTACTGGCCGATTGAATTTAAATTAGCTAAAAAATTCGTTATCAAATAGATGAAAATATTGATGATTTCAATTGATAAGGGGTTACTGGGCCGAGGACAACTGGGTGATGTTTTGGATCGTCACAAAAAGTATGGCGAGCATTGCGAGCGACTGGATATTATTGTGCTCTCTTCGGTTGGATATGAGAATTACCAGCTTTCAAACAAGGTGACTGCTTATCCGACCAATTCAAAGAAAAAATGGCAATATTATTACGACGCGATGAAAATTGGCAAAGAATTATTTGGGCGATATAAATATGATTTGATCGTCACTCAAGAGCCATTTATTACCGGACTAATTGGCTGTCAATTGAAAAAAAAGTTTGGAACGAAATTACTGATTCATTTTCATGGTGATTTTTGGAATAATCCAAGTTGGTTGAAAGAACGAAGCAGAAATAGATTGTTGTTGTGGTTGTCAAAATATACGGTCAGGTGTGCTGATGCTGTTCGGGTGATGAGCGAGGGACAGAAAGAGAAAATTTGTCAGCAAATGTCATCCCGAGGGAGCGGAGCGACCGTGGGGATCCCATGGTCTGATAAAATACGAGTGATTTCGACGCCGGTGGATTTGAGTAAGTTTAAAGTTGAAAATGAAAAGTTGAAAGTTGAAGATGACGAAAAGAAAGTTCTGCATGTTGGGAGAGATGATGAGGTTAAAGATTTTGATACTTTATTAAAAGCGTTCAAATTGGTGTCTGAAAAAAATAATAATGCCAAGTTTTGGCAGGTGGGAGCTGATAAAAAATTAAAAGAAGCAATCGGTAAAAATAATTTTAATAATATTGAATTGAAGGGCAAGCAAGATCAGAACAAATTAATTGAGCTTTACCATCAGTGTGACATCGTGGTGCTTTCGTCAACATCAGAAAGTTTTGGCAAAGTGCTGGTAGAAGCCAATGCGTGTGGCAAGCCGGTGGTGTCAACTGCGACCACAGGTGCCAGGGAAATTATTCGTGACGGCTATAATGGATTTTTGGCGCCAATAGGTGATGCCAAGATGTTGGCAGAGAAAATTGTTTGGTTGCTTGATAATCCGGAAAAAGCTAAAGAGATGGGGGAGAATGGGCGACAATTAGTGCAGAAAAAATATGGTGATAATATGGAAAAAGTGATACAATATTGGCGAGATATTGTATGTCATCCCGAGCGGAGCGAGGGATCCAATTTTTAAATTCACGGGATTGGCCACGCTCTCTCCGTCGTTCGCAATGACAGTAATAATCGTCATTGCGAGGAGCGACCAACGGGAGCGACGTGGCAATCCCGCTGTAAAATTAAGATTCCACGGGATCCCCACGGTCGCTTGAGCTCCCTCGGGATGACGGCTTGTTTTCCACGGGATCACCTCACGCGATCCACTCCCTTGGGATGACACAGAGAGGCAAAACTAACCAACTATATGCGATTACTCATGATAACCAGAAAAGTTGATCAGAACGAGCATTTGGCCGGGTTTATTTATAATTGGGTTAAAAAGATTGGCGAG